>CAWVTP010000125.1:0-5674 GCA_963933035.1 uncultured Puniceicoccaceae bacterium
ATCGGCAATCTTGGCACATGGGAGGTTTCCAGAGGTGCCCATGAATATACCCCGCCTAATATTCCTGGTCACTGCGCTCGGGTTTTTGGCTGTCGGCGGAGCGTCGGCAAAGTTGCCGCGAGGGATTGAGGATCTCGGCCAGCGTTCTCAAGCGGGCGAACGGCTTGTGCCCAAGCAGCAATGGCAGGGGGGGGAGCGCATTAACCCACAAGAAAATAGCTTTGAGTTGAAATCTTGGGAAAAACATTTTTCTCCCTGGGGCAGTAAGCGCTCCGAAATCGGGGGGCAAAAAAATGAATTGGCGGAAAAAAAGTTTCCCAAACGCAGCTTCACATCTGGTCAAAAAAAATTCCAAAAATCGATGGCCACCATCGATCAAAATTTGGAAGATTTATATCGCGAGGCCGGCATTGAAATGAGTGATCGAGCGCGCCTAGTCGAGAACCGAAAGCTGTACAAAATGGCTCTTCAAGATACCACACAGAAGTTTGAGGAGCTGAAAGAGGCGTTATCGCTTCGCGATATAAACCGCTTTCAATTTCGGCGCAATCGAGCGCCTGATGGGGTGCCAGTACAAGCCGCTGGTGAAGGTGCGCCGCCTGAGTGAAGGCTTTTTTACTGGCCAATTTTCTTGAGCGGCTAATACGCGAATTTTCGGCTAAGTGTCGATTTTACTTTTAAGCTAGCTGCAAAGTGCTATGCAAAAAGTATGAGAACAGTTTGGCTTTTCGTATTTTCTGTAATGCTCGCTTCATTCGCTCACTGCTTAAATGCTGGCGCAGGTCCAGCTAGTGGAGCGGATGCACTGGTCTTCCCGATGCCGCTGGATGCCTATGAGGCACTGGAGCAAAGTGAGGCTAGCGCTCAAAATGTGGAGGCATTATCGCTATGGGATAGCTTGAAACTTCGCGCCGTGGCGGATCCGATTAATTGGATTGCGACCTTGATCTTTTTTGGCGCTATTTTGCATACTTTTGCGGCGGGGCCCTTCTTGAAACTGGCGCACAAATTAGAACATGAGCACGCCGAGTCTATCAAAGGAGACGATAAGAATTACGTGGATGGCAAATCGCCAGTGAGTTTCAAAGCCACCCTATTTCACTTTTTGGGTGAAATTGAGGCTATCTTTGGAATCTGGCTGATTCCGTTACTGATCGCGATAACCAGCTTGTATGGTTGGGATCATGTTACGCACTACATTGATACTCGCAATTATGTGGAGCCTATTTTTGTGGTGGTGATCATGGCAATTGCGGCCTCGCGACCAGTGGTGGCCTTCGCATCCAGTGTTTTGGGTCGGGTTGCTGCCTTTGGAAATCATTCTCCAGCAGCATGGTGGCTCGCCATTTTGGTTATCGCTCCTCTGTTGGGTTCTTTCATTACGGAACCGGCTGCGATGACGATTGCTGCGCTCCTACTGGGGCAGCAATTTTATCGTTATGAGCCTGCCAGTATTTTTAAATACGCCACTCTGGGTCTTTTGTTCGTCAATATTTCAGTGGGCGGTACTTTGACCCATTTTGCAGCCCCACCGGTTTTGATGGTGGCCACCAAATGGGAGTGGAATATGCCCTTTATGTTCACTAATTTTGGCTATAGAGCGATTCTGGGCATCCTCATTGCCACGGCGGTTTACTATCTAGTGTTTCGCAAATCTTTTAGCGAGCTTGCACAAAAAGCGAAAGCTGCCGCTGCTGGGGAGCAGGAAGCTGCTGAGGAGCCAGCACCTGTTTGGGTGGTCGCCGTGCACCTTTTCTTTTTGGCTTGGACGGTCTTCACCTTGCACCATCCCGCCCTGTTTATTGGGGGATTTTTGATTTTTATCGCCTTCACGATTGCCACCGACCATCACCAATATGCAGTGGTGCTCAAAGGTCCGCTGTTGGTTGGTTTCTTTCTCGCGGGACTCGTTACCCATGGAGGCTTGCAAGGTTGGTGGATTGCGCCGGTCTTGTCCAGTCTCGGTGAGTTTCCACTCTTTATTGGGGCAACGGTTTTGACCGCCTTTAATGACAATGCTGCGATTACCTATCTCGCCTCGCAGGTGCCTGCCTTTGACCAGCATTTAGCGGCAGATCAAGCGCGCGCGATCGCTTTGCAGTACGCCGTGGTGGCTGGCGCCGTTTGTGGCGGGGGCTTAACCGTGATTGCCAATGCGCCTAATCCAGCCGGGCAGAGCATCTTGAGCCGCTACTTCGTCCGGGGCGTTTCGCCGCTAAAGCTGCTGATCGCTGCGCTCTTTCCCACGTTGGTGATGTGTGCAATCTTCCTCTTTGTGTGAGTTCTCGTTGTCTTGCACTGTCGCTGAGCTCTTGAGAGACTTTATTGGAGTTTAGTTTTAGCAATTTAGATGCGCGGTAAATCGTGTTCATAAATACTCTTTTACATCTTGAGGTCGGGTGTTGTTTGCATCCGAAGGATGCGCGCTGACTTTTTAAGCATTAGAGTTTTAACTACAAATAAATTGATTGCATGCACGGCTCTCAGATAGCGCTTTAGATTTGTACTTGCCATGGGGTACTCAAAAGTTGGTTCGGTCTGCTTCGCATCTGCTCTTGTCGCATCGTTAGGGACTTAACTGACCAAAAAGATGTCTGTCTTTTGGCCCAGCGGTCACCATATATAGTTGCTCCTTTGCCTTTAGTTGCTGAGCAACCATTGTATAATTCGGGTTGAAGAGGACCTACTTAATTTTATACATGATACGGTTTAAATCGTATCTATGTTGATCGTTTGCTCACGGCATATTTACGAAAATTATATTGTAATAAATATTTTTTTGATTAAAAATAGCAGTATAAAAGTCATATTTTTTCGTAGCTGGCTTCATTGAAACATCAATAATTATTTGCAAGGCCGAACATCATCTATGAAGATTGCTTCATTTCTAATTCTATCCTTATTGTTTTGTAATCTATTGAATGCCGCAGGTGAATACCGCGTATTTACCGATATTCAAAAGCGTACCGTATCAGCCAAGCTTTTAGCGATAAAGAGCGATCGTATTTGTATTCAACTAAAAGACGGCCGACAAATAGAAATATTATACAGTCATTTATCAATTGAGGACAGAAATTTTTTAAAAATTCTTAATGATTCAAACAAAATCGAAAAAGTAGATGACTTTGTGCTCAGATGCTACCCAGGTAAGTATCTATTTATTACGGAATACAATGAGGACTTAGCTGGACGATCCTCTCATTTTGACTATCTAAGTGCAATTCCAGCGGCCAAAGTCCTAACGAAAGGTTCTCCCGCGGTGATTGCGATGCCGAAAGCTGAAAATCTGCAAAGAATTCCGTGGTTTAAGGATTATTTGATGCGTTATGACGCGGAGAAAACATATCTTATGGGTTCTGCTATGACTGCAGAGAATAGTGAGTGTATTGACGGGGATTCTTCAGATTCGCGTGCTCGTAAGCTTGCCACAATTATATGGAAAAGAAGTCATTATGCAGTGATTGTGCCAGAAGATGACTACACCCTTGCGCTAGAAGGCTCGGCACTCGCTTCGTTACTGAACGGCCCATTGCTCTATGCCAATGGTCGTAATGCAGTCGATCTAATGAAAGTGTTGGATGAACTTTCCGTAAATAGTGTCATTACCCTTGGGCAACTAGATAAAAATATGGGATTTGAAACAACTGCACTAAAGGACAGTTTGGCGATTCAAAAATGGGTGAAATCTAATCTTATTGAATCTCCTGATTACCTGGCTGTAACGAACCCAAAGGATTGCACATTAGAAGATGGACCGAATCTTTCACTGGGGGCGCCTCTAATTGCGGCAAAAAATAATGGATTGGTGTATACAATCAAGGATGCCAGTCGTGTCGATGTGGTTCTGGACGAATTGAGTGAATTGTATGCTGCACTTGGAAGTTATCCTGAATATCTAGCCATTGTCGGCTCATCAACTGCGATGCCTCAAACTGTGTTGCAGGATAAAATGATGATTGGGAAGACGATTGAAACCGATCGGTATTATGCCAATGTCGACGAGGATGAGTTTCCCGATATTGCTGTTGGTCGTCTGGTGGCCAATAACGGAAGCGAACTTTCTTTGATTATGTCAAGAATAGCGACTTGGTCAAAGTTGAGAGAAAAAAAATGGCAGAACAAATATGTGCAAACGGGTCATTGGCATTGGACCGAAATAACCCCACTTTTGGACAATTTTGGTATAATTGAGGGGGAATCGCTTTTGCATGAGCATGCGGGAAAAGAAAACTATATCAATGCGTTCTTTACGCTGCATTCTGCACATTCTAATTCAAAATATCTTGGAGGTGCCTTTCATTTGGATGCACAGAGTTTGCTTTCACCAACTGTGATTTTTTCACAGGGTTGCTCGGTTGCTGGCATCTGCCAGGATCAACAGTCGCACAGATACATTAGTAAAGAGCTTTTTAAACTCGGGGCCGTTGCTTTTTTTGGCACCGGCAGACCGGGCACTGCAGAAACCTCTCAGGTGTATACGCATACGCTCAATAAAATCTTAGAGGGAGCGTCATTGGGCTTGGCTCACAAAGACAGTTTAGCCTGTAAGTTAGTGTATGCTTGGGATGATCCTCAAAATAAAAATCATCTTCGGGCGTATTTTAACTCTGCTTTCTTCGGTGACCCAGCAATGGTTGTTGAGGTAGACTCTGCACCGCGTGTGCCGCCAGCTAAGAGTTTTTATGCAAACGACGTCTACAAATTAACCGTCCCGAAAGAAGTGTTTTCACTTCCACTGAATAAAGCGCTTATGGATGAATGGAAGTGGCCTGGTGAAACCTTGTATACCGCCAGTATTCCTGGTATCACGGACTGTCGCATGTGGCAAGGTGACTATGATGAGCACAGGCATATCTACCATGCAAAAGTTAATAGCGATCAAGGAATTAAAAGTGTTAGACAAATAAAAAGGCCCAGAACACCTTTAGGTATGATGGGTAAGGTCTACGAGGATAAAAACCAAGACGGCTCCATCCTAAGTCGCTGGAACATTCAAGTTATGGATTTCGATAATGAAAAAAATCGTGTTGTGAATAAAATAAACGAGATAAAGTTCGAAATAACCCACAAATAAATGGCTAGGAGATGTTCGATTGACCGCATTTTCGTGGAAAAACCGATTGCATTCTGTTTCACTTCACGCCAAATAGCGGGTCATGTCCAAAGTAGTCATTATCGGTGCCGGCGGAGTCGGCAATGTGGTCGCGCACAAGTGTGCGCAGTTTCCAGAAATTTTTAGCGACATTTTATTGGCTTCCCGCACGGAAGCCAAATGTATCGCAATTGCCAAGAGTGTCGCGGAAAAACAGGGGCGTCAAATCCGCACCTGTGCCTTGGATGCGGATGACGTGGCTGCCACCACCCAGCTGCTGCAAGCGGAACAGCCTGCTCTGCTGATCAATGTGGCCCTACCTTACCAAGATTTGCATTTGATGGATGCCTGTCTCGCGGCAGGGGTGCACTATTTGGATACCGCCAATTACGAGCCCTTGGACGAGGCCAAATTTGAGTATAAATGGCAGTGGGCCTATCAAGAGCGTTTTCAAGCTGCGGGCTTGACTGCGCTGTTGGGTTCCGGCTTTGACCCCGGAGTGACCAACGTATTCTGCGCCTATGCGCAAAAGCACTTATTTGATCAGATCGAAACGATCGATATTTTGGACGCCAATGCGGG
>CAWVTP010000126.1:0-5659 GCA_963933035.1 uncultured Puniceicoccaceae bacterium
ACCAAGCTACGAGTTAAATAAAGTTACCTTGGCCAAGCGCCCCTCGCCTCGTTCGATATGGATGCGACCCCGTGTACTCATAACTTTTGCACGATCATAAGTCGACGGACCGTAATCCCATCTGTCCTCGGGACCAAACATATGGTTTATGTAGGTAAGTGGCTCATTTGTATACCCCAGCGACACGCCAAAAGCATTCGGCAATTCCGCAAAGACACCGTTACGAATCAGTCGCCCTTCCGCATCCTCGGAATACGGATCCACCGAAACGCCAACGGCTCCCCCCGCGCAGCACAGCATCGAAACAGGATGCGAGGAGCGATCCGCACGAAATTCCCAGAACGGCGAACAATCCGGATCGTCCGATCGCTCCAAGGTCAAAAGTGGAAACTCTAAAGGCCGGATCTGTGCGCAGTTGTTGTCACCATGAATGATGCACGGGATCAGATGAAACAAGTCTGTCTCATCCTCCAGTTCGACTCGCAAACGAATTTGGGTTTCGAAATCCGATTCAAGACTCAGCATATAGCTCCAACCTAGCGCCTCCGCTTCCAGCGATAACTCAACCTTAAGCCCAGGAGCCACAGTGCTGCTCCATTGGTGGCCGTCAATATGTTCCAAAGCGTACCAGGCACCCTCATTATAATAATGAAGTGCAAGTTTTATTCGAAAGCCGTTCAACCCCAACTCGCTATCGCCAAGTCCAGAACTTGATCCTAGTTCATTCAGATTCATACAGCTTCCGGTTTTTGTATGAAAGACAGACCCCAACGATCTTGTTGCACTTCAAGGCCAAAATGACCTGCTGTGCTCGCGCGCTCTGCAGTTAAGACTGACTCCGTCAAACGAAAGCCCTGTGTCGTCAGCTCGGAAAAATCTGCGCCATCAGTCACCGCAGTTAAGAATGCAGTGTAAAAAGGCGGTGCCACCGCAGTGACTTGACGCACCACTTCATCGCATCCTTTACGAATCAAGCGAACGGTCCCTAATTCCGGGTTTGCCTCTAAGCTCCCCTTGGAACCGACAATGCGAACCCAGTCATCTCCCCAAGCTTTCTGCCCATCGGGACGCAAGAGATCCACACTAACCGTCATCTGAACGCCCCCCTCAAGTAAAAAGAGCCCTGACAGGCAATCGGCGCACTCAGGCGCATACTCAGGATGACAGCGATTCTGCTCCTGAGCAGCCAGCACCTTGCTCGCATTGCGTCCAATAATAAAAGCTGCGTGATTAAAGGAGTGAATACCTATCCAGCCCCAAATACCACCGTATGTTGCACGCTGCTTAAACCACTCCGCACGCGAGCCCCATTGGTAAGACTTACGCGCATTCACTAAAAGGGGTTCCCCGATCTCGCCTTGCGCGACTAAATCGCGTGCTTCGACAAAGGCCGGGACTTCATGCATTCCCAGCATCGGCAACACAAACTTACCCGTTTCCTCGACCGCCCGATGCACACTGTATAAGCCCGCCTCGTCGACCGCGATCGGCTTTTCTGAAATCACATGGCTTCCAGCACGTAAACTTTTCTCAATCAATACCGGATTCAAATCCGGACGGGTACTGATCACCACAATGTCGGGCTGAGCATCCCGCAGGGCTTCGTCGATATCATGATAAACTTCTGGCGAAAATTGGGCTGCCCATGGATGGGCCAAGAAGCCATCCAGCGGCTCATCGGGTAAAGTTTGTACAGCACCGACTAAACGCACAGCAGCCGCATCACGCGCCCATTCATCAAAGACCCACACCGCATGGCCAAAGCCGCCCACCAAGAGGACCTTAACTTCATCTACGTTATTTCCTAATATTTCATTCATATTCTTAAAACTGTTAAACGGCAGAGCCTGCCAACAAACACTGAACTTTATCGGCAACCGCCTCGCCAAGCTTGCGATGTTCCTCCGATTCCCAGTGAACACCATCAACGGGACTGGTTTGGACGAAACGACCAGCATCCAGCATCGGAATGTCATTTTCTGCACAATAATCCGTGAGTACAGAAGATAGTTGCCGCGACTTTTCCTCCGCCCCCTGTAAGATTCCAGCAAATGGACTGCGACTTAAGTCAGCCAATGGTGGCGGACACAGAGCAAGTACCTGCGGCGCCTCGCCCAAAAAAGGATGGCCACTTTCGCGCGCGGCTTTGACCAAGCGGCCAATACTCCAGCTAATATCAAGCGGCGAGACACTGAAGCGATTCTTAAAATCATTGGTTCCCAGCATGATGATGACCAAATCCAAAGGCATGTGGGAATGGATAAGGGGCACCAACTGCTTGAGTCCGTTTTTGCCCCCTTCGACGGGGTCATCCCATACCGTGTTGCGCCCAGGCAGTCCCTCTTCAATAACATAGAAGGCATCCCCCAATGCATCCTGCAAAACACCTGGCCACCGAGTTTTCCGATCATAGCGAGCACCGCAATCAGGCGGAAATCCCCAAGTATTTGAATCCCCAAAGCATAGTATATTTTTCTGTTTCATAGAAATTAAAATATTACACCACCAATTTTTTGTACATCACAAATCCATCGCACCTGCTTCATGATGGCTATTCGCATCTTCAAAAAGGTCGCGATGCAGCGTCAAAATGCCTGCATCTGCTTCAGCGGTCCGCTGATTGAGTCCGTAGGCAGCGAGCGCAAAATTCTCGTAATGCCACAAACCGGGTCCCCCTTTTGAACCTTTAGGAGGATACGGATCTCTCAATAATTTTTTTAACGCACTTTGCTGCCGAGATTCGTTTTGGTCTAAAACTGTTTTGATGTGATCGGATAGAGGCGTGCTGTATGCCCCAGAGACTGAAACAAATACCAGCCCAAAGAGAAATAAAAGCCTTTTTAGGTGTAAATCATAAACCATACTACTTTACTGATATCGGCCCTTAGGACTGAAAACGCACTGGAAAATGCGTGTACTCTTTTGTCTCAAATACGGTACTCTTTTGCGCCCATGGCAGCTGCAGTTCCGAAAAGAGGGCATTGCGATCGTAGGCATCTTGCAGTATATCACCCATACCCCGAATCGTCACTTGTGTTTCACGCTCACGAACTGTGACAGTATCGAGTGAAGACTCTGGAATCGTAACAATGGACCCAACAGACTCAAAAGCGGCATTGATGCTCAAGGTAAAAGGCCTCAAAGTCGACAATTCACCGATTAGGGCCGCATCCCCTCGGTAAGCGCGACAAAGATGCTCAATCATTTCGATCCGATTTTCTTTGTAATGATCCCGAAACTCTGTGCACCCATCCTTCCAACAAATCTCGACATTTTCGAGGTTGATCAAGCGAATCGTCGCCTTTTCTGTTTCGATGACAGTAATGGGGTCGATTTCATCCTCACTCGCTAGGGTCAACCAAGAAAGTATTTCAATCCCCTCTTCTGTCAGAATTCGGATTGCGCTGGTATCCTCACTCTCAATTGTATTGGCGCGATACAACTCCGCCTGCACACTGACGGGGTTAGCCAATTTAGCTTGCGCATTCCCCCCAAGAAATAATCCATTACACACAACATGCGCCAAGGGATTATTGATATCACCATCCAAAATCCATTGATCACCCTTTTTGAGGGCACCACCCCAATCATTACGATTGAAGTAAGCATCTGTCCGAACCCAGGCTCCTAGTGACTTGATGCGCTCAATCCGGCCATAAACCCCTGCGATCAACTCCGATTTCAATTGTTGCATGCGAAATGAATACAAAGAATTGAAGCAGACTGCGACTGGTAAGCCCGCCTGCTCAGCAGCCACATGCAAGGCATCTAGATCTTGAATCGTTGCTACAGGTGGCTTTTCCATCCAGACCGGGTAGCCAGCAGCCAGACATTGCTGAGTGATCTCCGCATGAAGATGAATCGGAGTGGGATTGACCACCACATCAAAGCCTCCTCGGGCCAACAACTCTTCCAGAGTCTGAAAAACCTGAATCCCTTGACGACGGCAATACTGAGCCCCCTCACTGTCTACATTGCGCGAGGTCACCGCTACAATCTCACCATACAGAGGTGTGGTTTGAATACGAATAATCAGTTGGTGTGCATAGCCTCCACAACCGATCACAGCAATTTTAACGGGTTTTTCTCTCATAAATTAGTCCTTGCGCTTAAGCAGTGAAAATACGGTTAAGCCATTTAAATCGACTTTTGGCTTTGGGGCACAATAACTCGCAATATAACCGACGATAATACAGGCAAAGACCCCAATGATCATGTAAACTAATGCGTGAACCTCCATGTGAAACTTCGCATAATAGTTCGCCATGATGGAGGCCATGGTACCCGTCAATACGCCGAAGTTGTTTGCGCGACGGGTAAAAATACCGAGCACAAAAATCCCGGTGATCGGAGCGAGGACCATGCCAGTGATCATTATAAATAAGTCCCAAATTGACTGCAAACTACTCATATTTGCTAAAAGCAAAGCGGCTCCAGTTCCAAATATGCCCAGACCAAATGTTAAGTAACGCCCTAGCTTAACGCATTTAGCATCCGTCGCGCCACGCACGAAACGTCGATACACGTCTTCAACCCCCAAGTTGGCCACCGAATTCATGGCACTCGACACCGTCGAGATGGTGGCCGCCAGTAAGGCCACGACGACAAAGCCCGCAAAGCCAACTGGTAAATTTTGAGCGGCAAAAAAGGGAAACACACTATCGGGCTTCAACGCTGGACTGAGCGTGTCGGCACGTGTGACGTAAAAGAGAAATAGCAGCGTCCCCAGAGCAAATAAAACAAAATTCATCGGCACTGCAACTGCCAACTGGGTATAGACGGCCTTGCGCGATTCATTCTCCTCCTCGGTGCACTGCACACGCTGAATAAAATTTTGATCCCCAATAATTCCCAGAACCGTCACAAAGCTATTGAGTGCCAAGACCAGCACCACCGGCCCCTGCCAATTAAAGCTCCAATCAAATAGCTGTAATTTGTTCAGATTGCTCAACAGATCCATCGCAGTCTGACCGGACATATCAATGGCGAAATAGGCATAAGCAGCACACACCAGGACAGCGAGCAACATAATAATCGCTTGCAGCACATCCGTCCAAATAACAGCCTCCAATCCGCCCATGGTGACAAAGAGTGTCGTCGCCACCCCCATAATTAAAATGCTCCATTCCATCGGCATACCAAAAATGGCACTAATGGCGAGTGCTGGCAGTAATAGTATGGAAGCCATCCGTCCCAACATTTGATTTAAGGAAAAGCATATAAAGCCGATCATCCGCACCGTCAGACCAAATCTCCGCTCTAAGTATTCATTCGCAGTCGCAATTTTTAGCCGTCGGGCAACCGGTATGTATACCAGCAAAAAGAGGGGGATCTGTACAATCACGATAAAAAAGGAAATCGACATGTAGATCCAATTTTCCGCAAAAGCTTTACCCGGCATCGCCATCAGACTGATTGCGCTGGCACCAGTGGCGAATAAACTCAAGCCAGCCGCCCACCAGGGAATGCGTTGCCCGCCTCGAAAGTAATCACCGCTCGAGTCCCCTTTATTCGAGAAACGCAAGCCAACACCCACTAGCAGCAAAATTAAAACAACAACCACCCCATGATCGACCCAACCATACTTGGTCGGGCGCAAAACAGCCTCGCCGCGCAAGACGCTTTTCGCTCCATACAGGGTGAATTGAGTCCCCTCTGA
>CAWVTP010000127.1:0-5649 GCA_963933035.1 uncultured Puniceicoccaceae bacterium
TTGGGCTTGTGCTGTCGATCTATTTTGTCGGTCACAGGCGCTTTCAACCAGTCGTAGTGTAGCGCGCCGCCCACTGAATGGTAGGCCGGCACTCTTCTCTTGCAGCTGGTTTATTTCGTTATCCTGTTTTGCAGGTGGGCGCGCGTTCGTATGGCTGACCAACTATAGTCGGTAGCTTGTGTGCTGATGGATGTTTCGCGTTGCAGTTAGCAGCACCCATCCTGCCTGTACGCCCTCAGTACCCTGATGGCCTAGGTGCTCGCGCAGTGGCGCTTCATTCAGACGAGTGATCGTTTCCATAATTGAAACTGCGTGCGCTTGTTTTATTCGAAAGGATGTAACCTCAGTTTTAAGATAGTGGGGAGTCTATTTGTAAGCGGCTTTATCTTGCCTGCATCCCGCCTGAATGGCCTTAGGCATGTGCTCATCCAGGCGGGAGTATACCATGCGCCGGACAGCAGCGCATTCAGTCTGTTCGTATCGCTCGGAACCTGGCGACCTAGGCTAGCGGCTAGCAGGCGTGTACGTTTATGCGCTTGCTAGGCCTACGCTTTTCGAATATGGGTGTATTGATCTGGTTTTATTTTCAAAATCTGCTAAGTGCCCCATGTCTGCGAAATATAGACTGAAAATCTTTAGTTGACTTTAAGTAAAGTGGAGAGTAATGAATCAATGATCTTTTTCTTACTTTAAGCTTTAAGTATAGCCCCCCCCCCAAAAAAATAATCATGTCGGATTTGAAACGAAATGTGCTCGTGGCTGCTATATTCTGTGGCTTATCGTTTTCACCTGCGTATCCTGAGGCAGGACAGGCCCTCGTTAGCTTTGCTGGCGATGCTAACATCAAGCAGAAAGACGATGATGAGGCTTGGCTCTATGCGCAACCCCACGAAGCGCAATGGTTAAAAGACGCTCGTTTTGGCTTATTTGTGCATTGGAATCCGATCGCTCAGTTGGGGCATGATTTGAGCTGGTCGCGCAAGGGGGGGCGCCGTTGGGGAAAAATAAAAGTACCCGACCATGGTTTTATTCCCATGGAAAAATACGATAATCTATACAAGACGTTCAATCCAGTGGATTTCAATCCCACAGAATGGGTGAACATGATGAAAGCCGTGGGCCAAAAGTACATCGTTTTCACAGCAAAACATCACGATGGCTTTTGTATGTACGACAGTGCCTACACAGAGTATGATATCATGAGCTCATATTATGGCAAAGATATCCTCAAGGAGCTGACCGATGCTTGTCATGCTGCAGGCATCAAAGTGGGTATTTACTATTCGCCAACGGATTGGTACCATCCAGATTTTCGAACCGAAAATCATGATCGTTATGTAGAGTATTATTTCAATCAAATGAGAGAATTGGTCACAAAATACGCTCCAGTCGATGTGATCTGGTGGGATGCCTTTGGCTTTCACGGTGAAGCAGAGCTCATCAAAACTAAGGAGATGACCAAAATGTTGAGGGAACTGCAACCGGGTATTTTACTCAACAATAGAGCAGGACTCCGCGGAGACTTTGATACTCCCGAACAGTTGGTTGGCCGCTTTCAGAAGGATCGGCCCTGGGAAACCTGTATGACGATTAATGACCAATGGGGCTATAGACCTAACAATTTACCTAAATCTAAAAAGGTATTGGTCGAAACGCTCGTGCGTTGTGCCGGTGGGAATGGCAATTTCCTTCTCAATTTAGGACCCATGGCTAATGGGAAATTCGACCCTTTGCATGAGAACAGATTGCGAGAACTGGGAGATTGGAACCAGCAATATGGCCAAAGTGTTTTCAACACAAAAGGGGGACCCTACATGCCAGGTGTTTACGGAGCCACAACGTACCGTAAAAACACTATTTATCTGCACATCTTAGACTGGCAGGATAAAAATGAAGTGGTGTTTCCTGCCTTGCCATTTAATGTGATCAGCCATCATGTTATAACGGGTGGCCACGCACAAATCAAGAGTGGACCCGATGGGCTTAAAGTGACCATGGAAAATGGAAAGCATGAGCTTGATACCATCATCGAACTGCGCGTCGATGGCGATGTCAGTACCATGGAACCGATCAAGGTGCCTTATCGAAGTGGCTCCCTTGCCCTAAACAAACCCGCGCAAGCGTCGTCGGTGATATTTAATGATCGCGATCACCATGGCCCAAAATTCGCGTTAGACGACGACGTTGATACTCTTTGGAGAACCGACACCATGGCGGTTGATAACGTTTCCTTTGAAGTCGATTTGGAAAGAACAACGCTCGTCAATCGTATCCGAATCAGAGATGCCCACAAAAGGACGCGACACTTTTCACTGCAGTACCAAAATGACGGGAACTGGGTAGACCTATATGAAAGTTTTGAGACGATCGGACACCATTTTGATGAATGTTTTGAGCCTTTTGAAGCTAGAAAAATAAGATTATTGATCCATAAAGCGATCGCAGGTCCGCAACTTGCAGAGTTTCATGTCCTTTACAGCCCCGAAATGAAAAAAGACTACCTCACGTATCGCTTGTCTGGATCGGATGGTTTGATCGATGAGTTTGGAGGGGCTAAAGTGGCGGTCTCAAAAAACAGTTTATACAATGAGGCACCCCGCTTCTCAAAGGTGACACCCGCGCCCAATCGATCCACAGCAAAGGAAAAAACCTTTGTGCTTGGTATGAGTTACGGGAAAAAGAGGTCGGGATTTTATCTGGATGCCAAAAATGGTGGTTTGTCATCTCAGAATGGAGCCATCTCCTTCTGGATGAAACCTGAAAGCAATCAAAACGGTCATTACGTCCTATTTGCTCCGAAGCCACAAATGGTCTTATTCTTCAAAGACAAAAGCTCACTCGTGTATGGGGTTGGAGCGGGAACTGAAAAGAAAAGCTGCTCTGCAAATATCCAGGATAAGCAGTGGCAGCACGTCGTCCTGACTTGGAGCGGCTTGAAAAACACGGCTCATGTTTACATCAACGGAACGCTGGCTGGCTCATGCGAGCAACTGCCTGATAGTATTCAGTTCGGGGGGCAGGTACGCGTCGGCAACTACGATGACGTGCGGGGTAACCGACCGGCTAATATCAAGAACCAATACCGAGGAAGTATCTTTGATTTCCAGATCTATTCCAAAGCGCTGCAACAAAATGAGGTATCTGCACTGTATGCGAATCCAGGGCTGACTTTAGGAGAGCTGTAATCATAAAGTATCAGGACAGCCCCTTCATCCCAGTATATGCAAACGGATTCTCCCGAAATCTATAAGCTCAGCGTCAAACTTCACTTGTGTTTTTTATGCATTGAAAAGCTGGTTTCCAGATACAGATGTTACAAAGCGATGAACGTGTTTGAATGACGATGCTCATCGTGCAGATTCTATAAGTCTTCAGCATGTCTGGCGGCGTCTCGTGTGATTAAAACACACTATTTACAGTGATTCCTTACTTTTTATTCTTTTATCCAACAAATCTCAGTATGCACAAAATCATTCTTCACCTCATAGCCGTGAACTTGCTCATCGCATGGACTTGCCGCGCGTCATCAGCACAACAGGAAAGCAAGGACCCAGGTCGACCCAATATCATCTTTATCCTTGCCGACGATTTAGGGTATGGTGACATGAGGTGTACAGGTGGCAAAGCACCAACACCCTACTTAGATAGCATGGCAAAAAATGGTGTGCTATTCAGTGATGCACACACCACCAGCTCTGTCTGCTCACCTTCTAGATATTCATTGATGACAGGTCGATACAACTGGAGGCGTCTGAGTCATGGCATCGTATGGGATTTTGCACCATCACTGCTGAGAAAAAACCGCGTCACCGTGGCTGACTTTTTGCGCAATAAGGGATACCAAACCCATATGGTTGGCAAATGGCATCTAGGTCACACATGGCAAAAACTCCCCAACGGGCAACAGCGCAAACCTAAAAATGTACCTGATGGTGAGTACGTTAAGCTTGGATGGCAATTCGACTACACAAAACGTGCTTTGGGGGGACCTTTTGACCATGGTTTTGACAGCTTCTACGGCACCAGTGCCTCATTAGACATTCCACCGTTTGTCTACATAAAAGACGGTTTTGCCGAAAAAATCCCAACAGAACAAAAAACGATTGTGCCGAGGACGGGACCTGCGGCTGAAGGTTTTGATGAATACAAAACACTCGATATCTTCGCAGAAAAATCCCGCGAGGTGATCAAGCTCGCTTGTGAGAAAGAGCAACCTTTCTTTTTATTCCTGTCGCTAACCTCCCCACACAATCCAATCTCTCCTTCCAAGCGATGGTGGGGAAAAAGTTCATTCGGGCGTATGGGTGATTTTCTTATGCAAACGGACTGGGTCGTCGGTGAGGTGATCCAACAACTCCAAGCAGAAAATGAATTGAATAACACACTAATCATGTTCAGCTCAGATAATGGTTCTCCCTTTTGGAGAAACGGACAATCAAGAGCTGTAGGTCATTTCGCAAATGGACAATGGCGAGGTGGTAAGTCATCGATTTACGAAGGAGGACATCGAGTTCCTTTTCTCGTCCAATGGCCCAATAAAGTGAAAGGGGGCAGGGTTTCGAATAGCCTCATTACACTCGGCGATTTCTTTGCGACAGCAGCAGATGCCATCGGCGAGCATGCGGACATCAAGGATCACGTAGCGGAAGACAGTTTCTCTTTCTTACCTGACCTTATTGGAAATGGAAACACAAAGAGGGAAAATGCTATACTGCACGCCCTCGATGGTACATTTGCGATACGCCAGGGACGTTGGAAGCTCATTTTTGCCCCCGATAGTGGAGGATGGGACGATCCGAAGCCAAAACCTGCGAGCGAACGATGGTTGACTGATACCTTACTGCAATTGTATGATTTAGAATCCGACCCACAAGAAAAACAGAATGTTTGGAAGGAAAATCCAGAAATTGTGCAGGCTTTAACCGCAGCGATGGGGCAGGTTGCGCACAGTGGTCGGTCAACCCCAGGTGCTGTACAATTAAATGATGTGGATCACCCGAATGGGCAGGTGGTCGGTGATGTCGTTTTCCCACAAGTGTATGTTGAACAATATTCGGAGCTGGCTGTACCGCAAAAGTAGAATCTTAGTTAGTTTTAGGTAATTAAATTTAAATTTATTATGCTGGGCATGGTTGCCAGCGCTCAGGCAAATCGTCCCCCAAGAACTGTCTTTATTGTCGCGGATGATTTGGGGTGGGCGGACACGACGCCTGATGGAAGTCCCTTTCACGAAACACCGAATATTCAACGCTTAGCAAGTAGTGGCGTGCGCTTTGTGAATGCTCCTACGACATCGCCGGTATGTGCATCAGCACGCGCAAGCTTGAGGGCTCGATTATATGCGGAACGCCTTGGGATGACACAGCCGGCCTTGTCACATTCCGCTGGAGTTGCTTAGGGCTACGATCGCAAAGCAGGGCAGACCTTGGGTAAGCGGTATTCGTAGTCGAAGTAATCTTTGCCTATCGGGCTTGCTTGCATTGCATGCTTTTGACCATCGATCACGATAAACATCTTAACAGTCTTGGATCCACGACATCATTACTCACCAGTGGGCGAGCGCTAATTGTGTAAGTGTTGGACGGGTTTGCCGGTCGCACAGATATCAGCGAAGAAATTACCCGGCTGGCGAGTCATGTAGAGCAGTTT
>CAWVTP010000128.1:0-5638 GCA_963933035.1 uncultured Puniceicoccaceae bacterium
AGGGCACCTCTGGAAACCTCCCATGTGCCGAGGTTGCCGATTTGCTGTGATGCAGTCAAGACTCTCTCGCCAAGGGTTGGGCTGGAAGCCCTGCCGTTGGCGAGAGCAACGCCGCCAGCGCACAGCAAGTGGCAAGTCTTTCAGAACCAAAAGTGTATTCGTCTCGGTCTTGGTAGGTTTTCAGAGGTGCCCTTAGATGAACACAATGCGGCTGATAGCTGGGGACAATAATTTTCCGTTGAAGACATCCAGAATACTAAATTATAAGCAAATAGCAATGCTCACGACAGATCATTCCGACAAGTTAACAGCATGCACACAGTATACTTATCAAAGCTACTCCTCAATAAGGCAACTCTGTTTGCTGGTATCCCCGCTGGGAATCGAACCCAGATCGACTATTTAGGAAACAGTTGTTCTATCCGTTGAACTACAGGGACCTGACCTCCAGGAGAGAACTATTTGATGAACACGTTTTAGCGCAAAGCAATCATTAATTCGACATGAAATCGATACGCTAGGCTTGCTGAGCAATTTTTTTAAAGATCGAAGCAAAAGCAGTAATTCCACGCTGCATCAGCTCCAAATCAAAACTTTCATCAGGTGCATGCAGGTTATCTTTTGGGGTAAAAAGGCCCACCATGATAGCATCCAGTCCCGCTTGTTTCTTAAAGTCGGCAATAACGGGTATACTGCCACCCTCACGTAAATAGAGCGGCGCCTTGCCGAATGCTTGTTCAACTGCGGCATCAACGGCAGTAAAAGCGCTGCGTAAACGATGTGATGCCGCTGAGTCATGCGGGCTTTTATGAGGAGGGTTTACTTGGTAGGCGTCGGCACAAGCCCCGCGACGAATCGACAGCTCCACACCATCTGGACAGCGTTCAGAGATCACACGACACAGCGAATCCTGAATCGCAAGCGAATCCTGATGAGCCACCAAGCGGCAGGTAATCTTGGCAAAGGCACGGCTGGGGATCACTGTTTTCGAGCCCTCCCCTTGGTAACCACCCCCAATTCCATTAAACTCCAGGGTGGGTCCAAAACGAACCGCCTCCAAAGGACTGAGGCCAGGTGCTTCGGCGAAGGCTGGTACGCCCAAAAGTTTTTGATAAGTAGCCTGCGTCTCGGGATAACGCGCGAGTTCTGCGCGTTCCCAATCTTCGACACCCGTTACCGCTGCATAAAACCCGGGGACGTTGACACTGCCATCCGCATTGTGTAACGAAGCACCTATTTCCATCAGTGCCCGCAAAGGATTGTACACCGCGCCCCCATGCACCCCAGAGTGAAGATCCTGCGCTGGTCCCTTTAATTCAATTTCTAGATCGACCAGCCCTCGAAGACCGGTTGTCACCACAATTTGCTCGGCATTGGGACTCCCCGTATCTGAAACCAAAAGGTAATCTGCCTTAGCCAGACGTGCTCCGTACTCAGCGAAAAACTTCGGCATACTGGGGCTACCGATCTCCTCTTCTCCCTCAACGACATAACTTATGTTTAGAGGCAAATTTGGATGCGCTTCCAATACTTGAGCTAGTGCAGCTAAGTGAACGATCGTTGGCCCCTTATTATCCGCCGCACCTCGACCGTACAAGCGCCCACCTCGCACCTCTGGCTCAAAGGGTGGACTCTGCCATAATTCGTAAGGATCAGCTGGCTGAACATCGTAATGGGCATACAAAACGATATGCGGCCAGTCTGGATCACCAAAACGCTCTGCCAGCAGGATCGGATGCAAGTCGGTTTCAATGGTTTCGACCTTAAAATCAAGTTGCCGTAACAAGTCGTTCACAAAGCTGCGAGAAGCCTGCATGCCTTCAGAAAAAGCAGGATCGGTCGAAACAGAAGGATGCTGAATATAGGATTTAAGTAATGCTAGTGGGTCGATCATAGAACTCGCGATTTAATTGTATTTTAAGATTGCCTGCAAAATTAACAGACGGAAATGCAACAGCATGAAACCGCTTGAGTTCATTGACAATTCAAACAGTCGAAAAAGACGCAGCGAACGAAACATAGGCCGCGATTACTAGCAGAGACAGCCGCCAAGCAGCAAGGCAGTCGCGATCTAGGTCGCTGCCGCGCTCGATAAAGCCCACTGGCAATTTGGCGCTTTAATCTATTCTGCGACACGCGACTGCGCGAAAAACATGCCGTTGTTCACAATGATCGATGTAATCAAGACTGAATCCAGCGTCCTTACCTGCAGTCTGAATCGCTTTGCCTACGGTTCTCTCGCTTGCACTGCTAACAATGCCTCACTTTAGCTTTGGAATGACCTGATCCATCGCGGTCAAAGACACAAAAATTCGCTCAGCCACTGACGGACCGTCAGTGGCTGAGCTATACGAATGTGAATGACGCGCGGTCTGGCCGACTTTTAATAAATGTCAAAAAATCTTTATTACGCTTTTTGATCAGGTGTGAGCCGCTTTTAATGGGCAGAATAAATAAAAATATTCAATTATCCCAAGACGTATTTGCGTCATTAAACCCCCAAATATACCCCTAAAAAAATAATTTTATTAATTCATAATGAACTACTTAATTCATTAAAATTAATTTTTAGTGAGCAAGCGCGAACTAAATTAAATATATAAAAAGTTTATTAAAATATTGCAAAAAATCAGTACATTGTTTACATTATAACATAGTTTACTATTCCTAAATCATCTGCAAATTAGCTTTTAAAACCTGCCCTACACTTGAATCAATTTCGGCCACGAATGTGGCTATATCGTTACCGCTAAATTGTTAGGTGATCACTTAGCACTTCAACAACCATCGGCGAAAGTATCACAAGCAAATGCGACGTACAGTCCGTATGTGATAACGCAGTACACTGAAACAATACGATGCAAGATGCTTGATGAGCTAGCTGGTAACATGGATCGCACATACCGATTTGAATAGCTTGGAATTACGATGATGCAGAAAATAGCGACAGCAATTTGGCCCTTCTGCCGGAGCCATGACTAAAAAATAGAATAAAAGCACCGAAACAATCTTCCCCCGACCAAACTCCATTGAAAAATGAATGAGTTGAAATGTTTTTCTTCCAGACGCTCAAGGCCACCTCATCGTAACATTGCCTAGCGCCGATTGTAAACATACTGAAGCCTCTCCTCTGAGAAATTCATCTACTATTATGCGCTCATCCCCCAAGCAGGTCCTCACTAAAAACCTAACACTTTCTCGTTTCTATTCATTTCTGGTCATCTCACTGATTAAAATGTCTTTCATCTTATTCGGGATACAATTGACTGCGGTTGAAATAATGCCCCTGGAAACTGTATGGACAGCAAGTACACTGGATCTCCCACCCATTGGCAGATACAAGACAAAAAGCGTTGACGATGATGCGTTTATTTTAATCAGAGATGCAGGTTTTGCACTGGACAACAGGCTGCTCTGGTCAGAAACAGCAAAGCCGAATGCCTTCATGCAGCCTTTAAGGCTAGCAGGCTATTCGGACGCGACTCAAACCACTGGGCTGACTGCGTCAATCGAGAATCCTGCCAGCATGCTTTTAGCCGATGAGTTGCTTGCCGGTGACCATCAGCCCCGAACAATTGATGGTGAGAATCAGAGCTCGTTAGCCAGTCTTCAGAATGATAGCCATCATCAACTAGAAAATACTGAAGCATTGGTTGTTGTAGATGAAAATAACAGTACAGGCGCATCAACTGATTTGGACTTGTATTTCAAACCCATACCAACAAGCGAATATGATGAGTTTTGGACTTTAGCAACCGTTCCCTTTATTAGCCCTGCCACAACTGCCGGTCCTGCGGTTACTTTATATACTAGTAATTTCGAAAATAGTAATAGTGCCATACTATTTGAGGGCATGAGGACAAGCTCTTATAATACGGATGGGAATTTTATTGATGTGCCAGATGATGATAACTACCTACAATTAACCTACCAGAATTCTACTGAACAATTTGGATATGGGGTGGTCGATAGTATCAGTAATGAATTAAAATTCGATACTTACGATAAATATATATTTAGAATTGAGTCATCTTATGTAAATGATACCAATCATGACTTAAGCGACTTTAGTCTTATATGGAAAGTGACTGCCGGCATTGAAGATGAACCTGGCAGTGCTTTCTCTATAGAGAAGGATTTTGATTTGAATAACATTGGTTACGCCACATTAGAATTCACATTTGAGGGCCTCAGTAATGAATTAACGAATGAATTGATCTACTTCAGATTTGAACCCATATTAAACTTTGATGGTGATGACGATATTGCTAGTGATTTTAACATTAATTTGAATTTTGCAGAACTACAAGCCCTTCCAGAAATGAGTTCATTTAGTTTTATTTCTGGTTTAGTCGTACTATTTTTGGTGATGACAAGACGTTCGCGATACTTAGGGCTTCCTGAAAAAGTTTAGGCTGTCATTTCGGCATCCAGCTCAAGCTTCAGTGCGATGAGTTCAGACGCACTGCAATAGCGCAGAGTCCATTTCATCGTTTTCTGAGAGTGGGATCACTGCATCGATCCGCATCTGCTGTATTATGCGCAAAAGAAGCTCGGCGAGCCACTTGTCGAGGTTGAGCACGATGATTCCGACGTGGATGACGCTTTCGCTGGTATCGGCGAGCTTGGCCATGATGCGTCCGAGCGTGCCTTTGCGTTTGCAGTTACCAAACTTTCCTTCCACGGGGATGCGGTCGAGTTCGTCTTGGCGCTCAAGCCATCTCTGCGCTTGGAGTTCATCCGCATTCTCGGCGGTGGCTTCTTTGGCCTACCCAGAGGCTTACCGCTTAGGCGGATGCCACGATCCTTGCAATATTTGCGATTTGCGCGGGTTCGGTAAATGCCATCGGCATGGACGCTGGCTGGATAGTGACCGAAGCGCTCTTTGTAGGTGTCGATCTGAGCAGGCAAGTCGGCGCTTTCGTTATAGGCATCCCAACTGAGTGTATCCACGCTAACATAGCCTTCGCTTTGATGGCTTATCGAAAGCTTCGCGCCAAACTCAACTCGCTTACCTGCTTTACCTCGTACGATAGGACGCACATGCGGCTGGCGGATACTCACAATTCGATTTTCCACTGTGTGGACGCCCCGAGTGTTCATTTCACTTTGCTGATCGTAAAGCACACGAATGACTAGCAAGCACCTATAATCGTAAGCAGACAGGCAGTTGAGTGCGCCACTGTACAGATCGATCATCCGATCAATATGACCAAAGTTACGTCGCAGATAGTTCAGTTGCTGACCGATCGCCTTAAGGATTTTTTCTGACCAGCCCTTTTCTGTTTCGCGACCGCCAAATACTGCTTACGCGCTTTCTGGCGGTAGATAACTGGCTTCTTCAACACGGGATACTTGTTTTGGCTCGCCCATTTATGCAACTGGTCGATGTACGATTCAGACTTCTCACGAGCTTCGTTCAGTAGTCCCAAGTCGTTTGGATAGCGAACATCGGCTGGTGTGCAGGTAGCATCGACCAATAATTTTCCTGAGTTTTCAGACGAACCACTTGCACCGTTATCGTCGCCCGGATCTTCATCCTTCTGGGCTTCGATGCCGCTTGCTGCAGCAATGATGCTCGCGTTGATACGCTGATGATCCTCCTGACTAAAGCGGCTACGAAAGTGCACCATCATCG
>CAWVTP010000129.1:0-5633 GCA_963933035.1 uncultured Puniceicoccaceae bacterium
TTCCTCTCCGAGATGGCTTTGTAGATTTTGAATTTCAGTGACTCGTCGTCTTCATTGCCGCTGAGCACTGCGAGCATCCATTCCCCGAGGAGCTGCTTTTCGATTGCTCCTGCGGCGACATGGTAGCTGATATTCTCGGCTTCATAAATGAAGCCTCTCACGCTGCGCAGATAGCCATTCAGAAGAAGCATCTGCGCACATAGCGTAATCGCTATCCGTTTATTACCGTCTTCAAAACAGTGAAACATGCAGGCTGAGTGAAAGAGGTGTGTCAGCTTGGCGTCGAATGTCGGATAGTAATCATCATTTTGGATATTCTGTAAGACGGCATCCAGCTTACCGACTTCAAGTTGTCCACGTGCTCCGCCGCCGCTGACATCTACGGTCTTGCCATGGATTTCTATGGCCTGCTCCAGGGTTAGGTAGACGTAACTCATGGTTATTCACGCTCTTTGAGGCGTTTCATTACGTCTTTGGCGTCTTCTAAACGCTCACTGAGTTCTTTGCTTTTCTCGCCAAGGAAGCGCTCAAATTCGTCTCGTTGGAGGGGCGTAATGTAGTCTTTGAGCTGCAAGTGGAGGGCATCACGGAACGCGAGGTCACGGCTCGCCATTTTATTACGAGCCTTTTCTATCAGCGGCTTCCAGTGTACCTGTTTTTCAAAGCTTGCGAATAGTGGATCCACTTCCGACTGGCTTAGCTTGCGTCCGAGTTCTTGGAATCTGTTTTGAAGGACTTCGGCAAAACCACACTCGTAGGAGGCAATTAAATCCAGCACCTCCGAATAGAAGGTGTCTCGTAAATTCTCACGATTGCTCAGTTTCAGCACTTTCCGGTATTCCTGAGCCCTCTCTTTGAAAATACTGACATAGATTTTGTCGGTATAGAGTGGGTATTTAAACTTGCCCATGTCGATGCAATGATCGAGCGCGTCGGTAAATTGCTTGCGATAGTTCTCTTCGATGAACATCGACTGGATGAAATCTTCGTCCCGTTGATTGATGTATTTAGTCGCACCTCCTGTTCGCTGGTTGATGGTATCGATCACAATATCCAGTATGGCTTTACGCAGTAGGCCGGCTCGCTCAGACTCGCGCATGAGCATGGCTAGATTTAGAAAGGCGCGAAAATCAAAAACGCCTAATTGTGGGGTCATTTTGATGTTCCCGAAATCTATTGTGGGAACATCTGCCCCTATGATCGATAACTTAATGTCCTTCAGTCGTTTACCCTTTAATACCTCGTAGCCATTTCTGCCCAATTCTTCGCCATTTTGTACCAGATAGTTCTCAATCGTCCGCAGACTGACTTCGAAGAAAGAAGCCGCCTGATCCTTCAAAACCACGGTCTTCCCCTCGAAAGGAATGCCCCGAATGCCTGCAGCATTTTCAATCTCCTCTAAGGCGTAGGGATTGTTGAGTATGTTTTGGCGATCTAGTTCGGAACTGGTGAGGTCTTTGGACATGGCGAAAGGAGAGAAGAATGAAAATTGAGGGGTGAACTAGAGGTTTTTAGCGATGTCGGCCAGTTGGCTTTTGAGTTCCTGAATTTCGAGTTTGAGTACCGTCTTGCGATTGAAGTGAGCTTCAGAGCTTAGCTCGCTGCGTTTGGTTTCGAGCTGCTGCTCTAGGCTGCGATAGTTGTATAGTTGTGAGGCAGTCTCTTCAACACGACTGGCTGAACCTTCCTTAAACTGGCCGCTAATTTCGGCGGCATTCAGTGCCTGCACGCGCTGGAAGAGGTCACTGTAGAAATCGTAGAAATTGGTGAAACGGAAGCGACTCACATCGAGCGCAGTAAGAAAATCGAATTGGAAGTCGTTGAGCTGATCCTCGACCAGCCATTCACTTTGCTCGATGGCTTCGAGCGTGATTTTGGCTGTATCTGCTCCATGAATACGTTGGTGCGCCACATGCACGGCTGTCGCGTCGCCGCAGACGAGCAGTAGTAAACACGGATGCGGGAGGGTGCGCTGAATAATCTCAGCAATACGGGCTGCGCCTTTGCGCTCCTTCAGCGTGGCCGATACAATGGGCAACTCAAGGTAACGTCGCTCTTCATTCTGATAGGCAACGATGTTTGTGCTCTTTGGCGTAAGATTGTAGTGCAGGACGATCTTTTCGACCTGCTCCTGAACCATTTTTTTGTCGCGTGCCTTAAGATCGCCATGCTCATAAAAGAGCTTCTTGAATAGCGTCTTGTCAAAGCGTGTGCAGGAAGCGGGTAGCTTGAGGTTGCTGAAAATACGCTCAAGCATTTGCAGCCTCCTCTCTGTTCTTGATGATGCACCATGCGGTCACTTCGAGATCGTCAATGCCTGCGCTCAGTTCGGTGGAAAGACTGCTGCCCATCGGATTGAATAAACTCTCCGTGCCCAATTCGTCGCTCTTGCCTACAATGGCTTCGAGAACGATTTGCAGTAAACCTTGGTAGTGCGCCATGCGCTTGCCGCGTTGCGTATCGGACGCCAAGGCATCGACGGCGGGTTGGTCGACGGCCTCGCTGCCGATTGCATAGTTCTTAAATAGTTCCAGACACCTGCGTGTCTGTTGGTGCTCCAGCCCGTGCACGACTTCGCCTGCGTCGGAGACATGCACGAGGAAGTAAGGAGCCAGTGGGTGTGCATCGCTCACGGTGAATTTGCGGTGCACATCGCGAATGAGAAAGATGGCTCCGGCGGCATTGCCCGAAACCTCTGCATCGGACTGGAAGCTGACGACGGAATGCGCTCCGGCGGGGGTGTTCTCCAGCTCCTGCTTATGGGTTTTCACATACTCCGCCAAATCCATGCGAAAATCGTTGAGCGTGAGATCGGTGATGGAGATGCTGTCGTTGAGGTCTTCGTAATCGAGCACCTTGTTCTGCAACTGCTCCAACTGCCGCTTGCGGTAGTGCAGGTCGTTCATCTCATCGCCTGCTTGATACTCGATGACGTTTTCTTCGCCATTGGCTGAAATATCGAGAAGCACCATGCGCCCTGAGACGCGCTCTTCGAGGTTGATGTATTCATCCAGTTCGATGTTTGGCCAGTAGTTGACCAACTGGATTTTTGTATTCTTCGATCCGATACGGTCGATACGACCAAAACGCTGGATAATGCGGACGGGGTTCCAGTGGATGTCGTAGTTAACCAGAAAATCGCAGTCCTGAAGGTTCTGACCTTCAGAGATACAGTCGGTGGCAAATAGCAGGTCGATTTCCTCTGAGGCTTCCGCATCGACCGTCTTCCGTTCTTTGGAGATCGGCGAAAAGTAGGTGAGCAAGGTGTTTTGCTCGCGGCGCACGGTCTTCGGCAAGGTGGTCTTGGGGCTGCGGTCGCCACAAATGAGACCAGCGTTCAGGCCAAGTTCGTTTTGCGCCCACTCACTGATATGATTGTAGAGGTATTCGGCAGTGTCAGAGAAGGCACTGAAGACGAGCACCTTGTTGTTCCCCTCATTGATCGGGTTTTCGACCTTGTTGCGAATGATTGCTTTGAGGTCTGCGAGCTTGGCGTCGGTCGACGAGTCAACTTGCTTGATCTGGGCAACCAGTTCACGAAGCAAGGCTGCATCGCCTTCTAGCTCTGGACGCCAACGCATGAGGTCGATGTCTTTGAGAAGGACTTTGACCTTTTTACCGACCATGAAGGGAGCGTAGTCTTCCGCTTCGGGGTCGATCTCGTTGATGTCGAGTTCTTCAAACTCCTGTAGAGTGTGATCGTCGATACGGGCTAGAATGCCCTCAATCATGTGAAGCAGCTTCTCCAGCGTTAGCCCAAAGGCATGGATGGAGCTTTCGAGACGCTTGAGTAGGTTCACCCGCATGAGGTGAATGAGGCTGCTTTCACGGTCGGCCTGACTGAAAACTGAGCCACTCTTGAGCTTGTAGTCGTAGCGTTCCGCATAGTCGGCGACTTTATCCATCTTGAGGTAGCTGATCGGCGAATAAGCGCAGAGGCTGAGCTGCAAGATGTTCTTATTGATGTCTTTAATCTCAGGAAGGCGGCCAGCGGTGTCGAAGTCCGGCTTCGGATTGAGCGGTTGAAGACGCTCTGGGAATTTACCAACTTTTGGATCGTCGTAGTATTTCTCGATGTGCTTACGGGAGCGCGAGATCGTTAGCAATTCCAGTAAGCGGAAAAAGTCGTGGCCTAGGTTTTCGATCAGTCCACGTGTGGTCTTATTCTCGTCGCTGCCTTGCCATTCGTTGAATTTCGCCTGAGCGCGACGAAGCGCCTGTTCATAGCTCGGAATGCCAGACTGCTCTAAAGATGCAGGATTGTCGGCGGTGATGAATGCAATCTGGTTCTTCAGGTCGTTCATTCGGTTATTCACCGGAGTTGCTGAAAGCAGCATGACTTTGGTCTTCACGCCTTGTTTGATGACTTCCTCCAACAAGCGACTGTAGCGGGTCATGCCCTCATTGCGCACGGGGGCATTGCGGAAATTGTGGGACTCATCGATCACGATGAGGTCGTAATTGCCCCAATTTAGCGTTTTTAAATT
Source organism: uncultured Puniceicoccaceae bacterium (assembly GCA_963933035.1). Classification (GTDB taxonomy): domain Bacteria; phylum Verrucomicrobiota; class Verrucomicrobiia; order Opitutales; family Coraliomargaritaceae; genus CAWVTP01. The sequence goes on from CAWVTP010000129.1 coordinate 4,488, forward strand.
GATGTCTCCAGACAGTCCCTTGGTGCGTGTGAGGTCTGTGTGATTGAGAATGTCGTAGTTAAAACGGTCACGCAACAGGATGTTGCGCTTGTCGTTTTCCCGATAGAGTGACCAGTTGTCACGGAGGCGCTTGGGGCATAATACGAGAACGCGATCATTGCGTAGCTCGTAGTATTTGATGACTGCCAGAGCTTCGAAGGTTTTACCGAGACCCACACTGTCTGCGAGGATGCAGCCGTTGTGCTTTTCGATCTTGTCGATGGCTCCTAGCACACCATCGCGTTGGAAGTTGTAGAGCTTACTCCAGACTTCGGTGTTTTTGAAACCTGTGCGCGTGAGGTTGTCCTCGTCAACATTGGTGAGAATGTCCTGAAAAACCTTGTAAAGCGCGGTGAAGTAGATGTGACGTGCATCGCGGTCGCGATAGATTTCCTTCAATGCCTGAAGGAGTTCCTCTTTGCCGTCTTTGACTGATTGAGTGTCGTTCCAAACGGCAAGAAACCATTGCTCCAAAGCCTGAACCTGTTGCTCATCGGTGATGAGCATATTCATGTCGCGTCGCTTGCCAGACTTTGCACCAACTCCAGTCAAGGTGAATTCTGAACTGCCCTGAATAGCAGTGGATTTGCGGTTTTGATCTTTGATGAGGAAGCAATTAGAGGGAAGTGTTCCCGTGTCGGCGATGCGGACTTCAGCAGTCTTCTTCAGCCACTCAGCCAGTTTCTTGGCAAGATACGAGTTGGTAAGCTGGTTGTGCTCTGCCAATTCTGCGTCCGATCCCAGAAGTTTGGAAAAGTCGATGAGCTGACTTTGTTTATCCAGCAATCCACCCTTGAGGAGTAAGCCAAAATTTTTGGACTGAAGTAACTTGGACGCCAGTTTCTCGAAAGTATGGATTGAGAAGCTGCTAACAGCCATGGAAAGGTCAGAGCCACTTGCTAGAGTTTTATCCAGCGAGTTAATGACTTTGCCGTTGTTAAGATTATCTATAATTTGCATTTTTAACCAGTCCGCCCAATTCAATAATTGGTATAACTTGACAATAGGCATTTATCTTAGTTCGAAGCATATTCGTTTCATAAAAGTGATTCGGCACGACAAGCACAACCTCATCACAAGGCAGCTCCGCACGAAAAAGCTGTGCCG
>CAWVTP010000130.1:0-5629 GCA_963933035.1 uncultured Puniceicoccaceae bacterium
AGCAAAAAAAGATGCAAGTCCTGAAGGATTTTTTTGCACAACACAGCGCTTAGTGTCGGCACGCGCACTGCATCAAATCGTGGTACTGGATGATGTGTTAGCAGGGTTTTCATTCCTTGTCTCTACAGGAGCCTATGAAATCGCTGTTAAGGGGATCCGATCTATTATGTCCAAGATCAATGTTTCATGATTTCCATCTCAAGCCGCGTATGTCCCAGCAAACGCCCTCCCGGAGCCACCTGAGAAAAATCCTGCATGCGGGTATCATGCCCCACCGAGCTCTGATTGTGCACGATCGCATGACGGCCAATCTGCGCATTGGGAGAGATATTACTGGCGACGCCCACGTAGGTGCCGACACCGATCCGACTGCTTTCCGCCACTACGGCTGAGGGATCTATAAGCGTCACCGGCTGCCAAGCGAGGGCCTCCATACGTTCCACAACTTGTTTGCGAATGCAATTATCCCCGACGGCCGCAAAAAAATACGGCTTTTCTGCTAATTGAGGGTCCAATTCTTCAGGCGTTCCGAATATAGGTAGATCACAAAATGTGCCGCCCTTAAGCGTCTCACAATCATCACAAAAACCTAGCACACGGTAGCACGGCTCCACTTGATTGATGTTTTTAAGCAGCCACAAGACCTCACTCCCATGACCACCGGCTCCAAATATTAGCAAAGATTTCATCCTCGAATCGATCAGTCAAAACGCGATCATGCACTGTATTAAGCTAACATCAACGCAGCCTGTCGAGGGCGAAAAGCGTGCTCCGCGTGCGCTTAAGAATTTTGATTGAAATAATGGCATTGCACCCGCAAGGATCGCACGCATATTTTGATTGCCTGCCGCTCAAATCAAACTAACGGTAGATACTTTTTAAGCACATTCAACGTTAAGAAAGGAAATTCCCTTGGATCTAAAAGCAATAAAACAGGTTGTCGAACTGATGAAACGCTCGGAGCTTTCCGAATTTGAACTCGAAGAAGAGGGCTTCAAATTACGCTTGACGCGCAAGGGGAACGAGGCGCCTCAAGTCATTCAAGCTGTCGCCGCGCCTGCTGCGCAGCCCCTTGCCGCGCCCGCTGCCGTACCAGCTGCGACTGAAAGCACGCCTGCGGAAGATCCCAACCTAAGCACCATCACCTCTCCAATGGTGGGCACTTTTTATTCCGCAGCGTCTCCCGAAAGCCCCAGCTTTGTTAAAGCCGGGCAAAAGACAGATGCTGATACGGTTGTGTGTATCATTGAAGCCATGAAAGTCATGAATGAAATCCAAGCAGAATTGAGTGGCACAATCGTCGAATGCCTTGTCGAAAACGGCCAAGCAGTCGAATATGGCCAGCCGCTCTTCAAGGTCAAAAAAGCCTAAGTTCCGCTGAATGATAAAAAAAGTTCTGATCGCTAATCGTGGAGAAATCGCCCTCCGCATCGTACGTGCCTGCAACGAATTAGGTATAAAAACGCTCGCTGTCTACTCGCAAGCAGACGAACAGTCTCTGCATGTGCAACTGGCAGATGAGGCCATCTGCATTGGGCCACCAGCGGGCAACCTGAGTTACCTGAAGTCCGACCGCATCATTGCAGCGGCTGAATTGGCAGATGTCGACGCCATCCATCCCGGCTACGGTTTTTTGGCCGAAAATGCGGAATTTGCAGAGCAATGTGCCCAGTGTAATATAAAATTCATCGGGCCTGGCCCCGAGGCTATTATCAATTTCGGGGATAAAGCTAAAGCACGGGAAATGGCGGTGAAGGCCAAGGTGCCGGTCATCCCCGGTAGCGATGGCACGGTCGACAACGAAAAAGATGCGCTCGCGACAGCCAAGAAAATTGGCTTTCCCGTCATCATTAAAGCTGTTGCAGGCGGCGGGGGTAAAGGTATGCGCACCGCCAACAACGCGGTCACCTTTAGCAAAGAGTACAACAATGCACGTAACGAAGCCGAAAAAGCCTTCGGAAACGGTGCGGTCTACCTAGAGCGCTACCTAGAAGCACCCCGCCATATTGAAATTCAACTTTTGGGAGATCAACATGGCAACGTCATCCATTTGGGTGAGCGAGACTGCTCCATCCAAAGACGCCACCAAAAGCTCATTGAGGAAGCCCCTTCGCCGTTTATTTCCAATGATGTGCGCAAGCGCATGGGTCGCGATGCCGTCAAGTTGGCAAAGTCTGTAAACTATGAAGGCGCCGGCACAGTTGAGTTTTTGGTCGACGGCAATGGCGACTACTTTTTCATCGAAATGAATACGCGTATTCAGGTTGAGCACGGGGTTACGGAGGAGGTGACCGGTGTCGACTTGGTGAAGGAGCAACTACTGATCGCCTCCGGTCAAAAACTTGCCTACAAACAGGACGACATTAAAATTCAGCGCCATTGTATCGAATGCCGTGTCTGCGCGGAAGACCCCGCACGCAACTTTGCTCCCTGCCCTGGCGAGATTGATCTTTACTATGCACCCGGTGGCCATGGAGTCCGCATCGACTCGCACGTCTACTCTGGCTATACCATTCCGCCCTATTACGATAGCATGATTAGCAAGGTGATGACCTTTGGCAAAACCCGTGAGATGGCTCTAGATCGCATGGATCGCGCTTTAGGCGAATACCTGATTCGGGGCATAAAAACCAATATAGCCTTCTCGCAAGCCATCATCCGTGATCCGATTTTTCGGGAAGGAAAAGCCACCACAAAATATATAGAAGAATTTATCGACCGCGTTCCCAAAAATCTCTACACTGAAGACTAATTGATTCAACCCACTTGCAAGCATGAGCAAAGCACCCACCAGCAGCAACGAAGAAACCACCATTCCCAGCATCAATGAGGAGTCCAGCTCTCTGGGCGAGATCCGCATCAACCATAGTGTCGTCTCCAGCATCGTGCGCTTGGCAACGCTAGAGGTCCCGGGTGTCTGTTCTGTCGCGGGCAGCTTTGTCGATGGGATTGCCGACATTTTTTCCAAAAAGGGCGACGAGCGTGGTGTTCGGGTCGATGAAGATGAAGTGGGTGATTATCAAATCGAAATTCGCGTCATTTTGCGCTTTGGACTGGAATTGGCCGCTGTCGCGACCAACATCCAGCAACGGGTAGCCGAGCAAGTGGAAATCATGACCAGCAAAAGTGTGGCACGTATCAACGTCATCATAGACGGCGTGCGCACCGAGGCACAAGAGCAATTAGAGCAAAGTGAACCCGCCGCAAGCTGGAAAGATCAGCCGCATACGGACTAAGCCCACCCACCCCTTTTTTTATGAAAACATGGCTGGAGACTGAATGGGCCGCAATCCTACCGGAGTTGCAAGCGTTCGCACAGGAACAATTTGCAGCATTGTTGATTCTGGCGCTGGTTCTGCTTCTAATATTAGTTTGGAAATTGGGTCGACAGCCACAACACATTGTGGCCTACAGCACCGATGATGGAGAGGTTTGGGTGACGCGCAGCGCCATCATTGAATTAATCAAAACAACGTGTGAACAGCTCCCGAGCGTGCAAAAGCCTGCTGTAAAAATGCGAACAAAAGGCCGCCAAACGCACTTTAACATCGCCTTCAAATTAGCCAGCAATGGCCAAATTCGCTTGATCGAATCTCAATTACAGGGACAACTCAGGCAGGCCCTAGAAGCAAATTTTGGACTGCAAAATTTAGGCAAGATCAACCTTATTGCGACTGGTTTCAAGCAGGATAAAGGTGATTTTTCCAGCGCGATCGCGCAGCCCAGCCACAAGCAATTACCCGATAGCGAGCCGACCGAGATTCCTGACTCCGATTCCGCGACAACGACGGATTCGCTGCCCAGCAAGGCTTGAACCCAAGGCAGTGGGCACACGAACTCCTACGACTCCATGATGAATCAGCGCAATTTACCTTTGGCGATAGCTGGCTTATTGGGGGCACTTGCCGTCGCCATGGGCGCCTTTGGAGCTCACGCGCTCAAACCAAAACTACTTGAGCTCGATACCTTGGAAGTGTGGAAGACAGCCGTTGCCTACCAAATATGGCATGCACTATTGCTCGCCCTGATTGCCCACGGCTCAAATCATTTGTTAAAGAATATCCTCTGTAACTGTCTGATTTCTGGCATACTCTTTTTTTCAGGCTCCCTGTACTGGCTGGCCTTGGATGGACCCAGTTGGCTGGGTCCCATCACCCCCATTGGCGGCTTGCTACTGATCATTAGCTGGGGTTTGCTGCTTAAAAAAGCTTTGTGGGGTCCATGGCAGTCTACAACAAACTAGAGCTCTTTGAAAAATTAGCGAATAAACCAGTGCAGGCATTGACGCGATTCGCTTGTATGACTTGATAGTAACGATGGCCTACGAATTTATTTCTACCCGCAAAGTTGAATTTTCTGAAACGGACATGGCTGGGCTGGTCCACTTTTCCAACTACTTTCGCTACATGGAAACCGCTGAGCGCGATTTCTTTGAATCACTCAATCTGCCACTCATTACCACAAGCCCAGACCCCCTACAAGGTTGGCCGCGCGTTCGGGCGGAATGCAAATTCATGGCACCCCTGAGATTCGGCGATACCATTAAAATTCATCTGGTCGTCAAAGCCGTCAAACTCCGCTCAATTGATTACCAATTTCGCATCTACCGCGAGCAAGCAGATGGGCCCGCCATTCAAGCCGGAAAAGGTCACTTAACAACCATTTTCACTCAACTCGCTGCAGACGGATCACTGGTCTCGCAGGAACTCAGCGCAAGCATCCGAGCAGCCATCACGGAAGCGCCAGCATCTGTTCTCGCTCAAAAATCACTCTCCTAACAAAATCCAGTATGCACGCCCAGCAACGCCCCCAGGTTTTGATCACCAATGACGACGGAATTGATTCTGGATTTTTACAAGCGCTCGCCCAATCGCTCGCCACACAATTTGAGGTTTTTGTAGCGGCGCCCCTAGAGGAACAAAGTTGGATCGGTCGCGCCGTGAGTCGGCACCGTACTGTCAAGGTTCACGATCACACCGCTAGCTATCCCTTCGCCTCCAAAGCATGGGCTATTAGCGGCACCCCAACTGACTGCGTAAATATCGCACTCGGGAACTTACTAAAGCGCCAGCCCGATATCGTAGTCTCTGGAATCAATATTGGCTACAATACCACCGAGGCACTCATCCTCAGCTCTGGTACGATCGCCGGCGCTATTGAAGGGGCCCAGTGGGGGCTACCCGCCATTGCTTTTAGCATGTGCCTACCCAATGATGCCTTTTTACAAATTTCAGCTTCCAAAGGGCATGCAATCGGCCCCTTTGCGGCATCGCTACAACACGCCTGCCAGCATGCCGTCGGCATTGCAGCCCAAACCTGGCAAGCGCCTCCCTCAAGCGGTCAGGTGCGCAATATAAATTTCCCAATTGAAACCAAAGCAGAGTCAAAAATCGTTGCTACAGTGCCTGCCAAAGTTTTCATGGGCAGCTTCTACCAGGCCTGTGGCGAAAATGAATATCAGTTTGCCTTCACTCCGGGAAAAGAACTGGAAGTCAGTAGCCATACCGACAGGGCAGCACTCGAACGTGGCGACATAAGCGACAGTTTACTGGATCTATCCAGAATTGGCCGCTGAAGGGCAGCTCTGAAAACCTACCAAGACCGAGACGAATACAATTTTGATTTTGAG
>CAWVTP010000131.1:0-5574 GCA_963933035.1 uncultured Puniceicoccaceae bacterium
AAACTGCTCTACATGACTCGCCAGCCGGGTAATTTCTTCGCTGATATCTGTGCGATCGGCAAACAGCGCTAGCTCTTTCAACACGCGCTCATCATCCAAACTTAGCTCTAAGTTTAATTGCTTAAGTCGAGCAAACAGCCGATCTCGGTGATCGGCGACAGCTGTTTTCGAATGCTCAGCGATCCTCTGACAGTCTTGACCTAAGTCTTGCAAACGTTTGGCTAAGTCTTGCGTGAGATGCTGCCCCTCTTTGTTGCGCATCGCATTCAAATCCTCTAGGGCCTCCATTACTGCTGAGTGAATCGTATCCTGAACGACTAGCCAATCCGGCAGTTCAACCTGATCTTGAGCGGATTGCGCCAGCTCCCACAAAAGCTTGGTATCTGCTACAAAAGGTACCCCGGTGACAGCCGCTAACTGCTTAAGACACTCCAATTGGTCTTGAATCGCCCCAATATTCCAAGCCTGAGCATTCTGAGCGCTCTCGGCGGCATGCAATAATTTAATCTGAATTTGGACGCGCCCCCGACTGAAATGCGGCAGGATCCATTCTTTACAGCGCTGCTCCAATCCGGACCACTCCTTGGGTCCACTATAACTGCAATCCAAACTTTTGCGATTGAGGGTGGTCAACTCGACCGACAAGCTCACTCCGTGGGCCTCGGATCGAGCCGTGCCCTTACCATATCCTGTCATACTCGGCATCGTCGTATTTCTTCTGGGGTTTCAGTCATTCCATTTGCTATTATACAGACGACAAAGCCTGCAAGCGAGCCTGCAACTCACTCAGACTCTCAAACACATCTGCCGCACCTGCTGCCCGCAACTCGACAGGGCTGTGAGCACCCGTGGTGACGGCATACGGAATGAGGTCCGCATTTAAGGCCGTTTGCACATCGGTGGGGGAATCTCCAATCATCCAAACGGGCCCGCCGACCTTGAAGGGCAATGAATCTAAGGTGTGGACCACTAACTGGGCCTCGGGCTTGGACCACGCCGTATCCCCATTGCCCACACAGAGCTGAATCCATTGCAAAATCCCCGTCGACTCACATACCTGGCGCGCAGTTGGGCCGTGTTTATTTGTCAAAATCGCCTGCGGAATCCCCATTTTCGATAAGCGCTCCAGGCAAGCCATCCCACCATCCAATAACAGCAAACCATCCATCATAATACTCGGAAAGTGCGCGCGAAAGTGTTTCACCGCCTCTGCCACCCGGTCCGAGGGGATAAATAAAGCCATCGATTCTGGCAAGGGCCCGCCGAGGCTGCGACGAATACGATGAGAATCAGGCTCCGGAAAACCCATGGTGCGGATTACTGTTTGGAAACAGCTGATAATACCCTGCGTCTGATCAATCAGCGTCCCATCCAAATCCCATAAGACCGCCGCAGGTCGGCTCATTGCGCTCGTGTGTAATCGATTGTCCTTCATAAGCTGAGCCCAGAGGGCGGGGTTAATTGGAAGTGCGCGGCCGCCAATTCGTACAGATTGGTATGAATGTCACTGGCTGCGGTTTCGGCACGCAAGGCAGCAGCATCATGCGTCCCGGTACTGACCAATAAACAGTTAAACCCACCCGCTTGCGCGGCCTGATAATCAAACGGCGAATCCCCCACCATCAATGTCGCCGACGGCTCCGCATCTAATTGCTCTAAAATGTACTGCGAAAAGGCGGGATCGGGCTTACAGTATGGAGTATCGCCGGCACCGACATTGGCCGCCAAAAGGGGTGCCATGCCCAAATAATCCGCAATTTTGCGCGAATACACCCCCGGCTTATTGGTGAACACCGCCAATTGACAATCGCCGCGAGCATGCAAACTCTCCAGCAGCCATTTCGCACCCGGAAGCCATTCCAGGCCATCATACAAATTATCGGCAAAGTGGGTATGAAAGTGCGGGACTGCGGCTGGCGCTGCTTGTGCGCCGATCAGGCGGGTCAAAGTCAACTGGATACCGCCCCCCACTGCCGCGCGGACTGCCGCCTCACTGGAAGCTTCCAATCCCAGTTGTGCCTGCGCAAAGCGAATACTGTTCGTAATCGCAGCAAAGTGATCGACCAGCGTACCATCAAGATCAAATAAAATGGTTTTCATAGAATACCTCAATGGAAGTACCCATTCCTAGCGCTGAGGCAAGGGAGTATTTCCGTCACCATGCCCTCGGGCCAGATCACGAAGCATTGCCGGCCTGTTCCCGCTCTTTTTTCAACTGGGCCTTGAGCTCAGCAATTTTATGCAAGCGCTGCTGAATAGCCGCCTCCGCACCGACCGCCTTAGGCTGATACAAAGAGACTGGCTGAGTCCAATAATCCTGCCCAGAAATCGCGTGAGGATAGTCATGGCTATAAAGGTAAGTTTCGCTGCTATTGGCCGGAGCTTGCCGTGGGGCATGCTGATCCCACAACCAGTGAGGAACCGCTTGCGGAGGACCAGCCTTCAGCTCGGCTTTGGTAGCGGCAATCGCCAAAGTGATTGAATTACTCTTCGGTGCAGTCGCCAAATACACTACCGCATGAGCCAATGCGTACTCGCACTCTGGCAAGCCTACTTTTTCGCAGGCATCAAAGGCAGCAACGGCCACCGTCAGGGCGTAAGAGTTGGCCAGCCCAACATCCTCAGAGGCCAAGATGATCAAGCGTCGCGCAATAAATCGCGGAGGTTCTCCCGCAGCCAACATGCGAAAGCACCAGTACAGAGCCGCATCAGGATCCGAGCCACGAATACTTTTGATCATCGCAGAAATATGATCGTAATGCGCATCACCCGCACGATCGTAACGCAAGGAACGCTCACGGAAGAATGCTTGCAACTGTTCCATCTGAACGCAGCCACCCAGCGCCTGCCCCATCACCAAAGTTTCCAAAGCATTCAAGCCCCGCCGCAGGTCGCCCTCGGCAAATTCTGCCAACGACTGCAGGACCTCCGTCTCCACCTGACAACGCAGGCCACCAAGTCCCCGATCCACATCCCCCAAAGCCCTTTCCAAGGCGCTCTGAATGACCGGTGCCGTCAAAGCTTCCAGACGAAATAAATGACTGCGGCTCAGTAGTGGATTGATAATTGAAAAACCCGGATTTTCGGTGGTGGCCCCGATCAGCCGGATCGCCCCCGATTCGATATCGGGCAAAAGCAAATCCTGCTGAGCCTTATTGAAACGGTGAATTTCATCAATCAGCAAAACGGTATTCTGTTGGCGGTGATGGCGGGCAGTCTGTAAAATGGTCCGCAGCTCAGCAACATTAGAGATCACTGCATTTAAGCGGACAAAGCGCGTCTGGGGTCCACTGGCAATGACTTCTGCCAACGAAGTCTTACCGCAACCTGGCGGCCCGTGCAAAATAAGGCTCCCATACTGATCCTTTTCAATCAGCTTGGGCAGCAAACAATCGGGTCCAATTAGATGCGACTGGCCCACCACTTCACGCAAATTGCGCGGGCGCATCCGCTCGGCCAATGGCGCTCGTCGCAAGGGACTGCCCTCCGCCTGATCCTGCTCAAATAAATCCATTCTAGAAATATCTAAGCCCTCATGGGCAGCTGGCAATTCTGAAGCGTCTGGGATCGCCCTGAGCGATCTCCCTTATTGACAAAGCCGGTATCTCTTCAACGATGTTGACGAATCTATGTTTAAGTCCTTCGCAACTGGGCGCCGCAAAGCCATGCTCGCCATGCTCATTTTAATGGGGCTCACGCTCAGCCTATTTTTTGGAAGTCTGATTCTGCAAACCTACCGGGAATATCAAAACTTCAAACTGCGCGAACAACGCGTCGAACGCAAATTACAGCAAGCGCAGGAAAAATTCCGCCAAAAGGAGGCCTACATTGCGCGCCTATTGGACGATCCAGAATTTCTAGAGCGGGTGGCGCGTGAGCGCTTGGGTTATTCTAAACCAGACGAGCTGTTGTTCCGCTTTGATGAAGACCGGCCCTAAGGACTTCTGATTTTCCAATACCCGGAAAACCCTATTTTGACTGCCATGCCCATAACTGATACCACCCTAACCTACAGCTTGAGCGACCTAGATCGGCTAGATTTCGGCCCGCGACCGTTGGCGGTATTGGGACACCCCATTCACCACTCTTTGAGTCCAGCCATGCACAATGCGGCCCTAGAGCATCTGCGGCAACAAGACGCGCAATTCAACGACTGGAACTACTTTCGCTTCGATGTACCGCCCGCTGAATTAGAGTTGGCTCTCCAAAAATTGTACCAAAAAGGCTTTATCGGCATCAACCTCACCATCCCCCACAAAGTGGATGTCTTAGCCCAACTTAGCCAAGTCTCTGCCAGCGCTCAATTAATGGGGGCCGTCAACACCCTGTACGCACAAGCGGATGGTTTCAGTGGTTTCAATACCGATGGCTTCGGATTAGAACATGGCCTGCTACAAGATCTAGATCAAGCAATCGCAGACTGCGAAATCCTATTACTGGGTTCGGGTGGAGCGGCTCGCGCGGCGGCGGTCCACTGTTTAGAGCGTGGCTGCAAGCGTCTGCATATCGCCAATCGCAACCCTGAGCGCTTGGCCCAGCTGCTAGATCAATTAGTCGCTACCGGACGCAGAGATGCGGTCACTTGTAGCCCTTTAAATGCCTTGCCCCAAGCGTGGGCGCCCAAGGGCTTGGTCATCAACGCCACTTCTGTCGGGCTAGCAGCCGACGATCCCAGCCCTATCGACCTGAGCCAATTACCGCCCGCCTGGAAGGTCTATGACATGATTTACAATCCCGCCCGCACGCCACTCTTACAACAAGCCGAGGCCAGCGGACGCCCATGGGCCAATGGCCTATCCATGCTAGTGCACCAAGGCGCGCGCGCCTTGGAGATTTGGACCCAAACAAAGATCCCGGTCAAACCCATGCAAGCAGCGGCAGCAGCCGCGCTACAAGCAGCCAGTCATTCATGATGCACTCCTTTCAATTTTTGCTCGAGGCCTACCCCCACTTATTTCCGCTGCTCAGCTTGGGCATCGGCGCGCTCGTAGGTAGCTTCTTAAATGTCTGTATCTACCGTATCCCAGCCGGACAATCAGTGGTCACCCCAGGCTCGCATTGTGCCTGCGGTAAAAGCATTCCCTTGTATCACAACATTCCCATTTTCTCGTGGTGTTGGCTGCGCGGCCGAGCGCACTGTTGTCAGGCTCGCTTCAGTATCCGCTATCCGCTAGTGGAACTGTTGACAGCGCTGCTCTTTGCCGCATCGGCATGGACGCATCCGCCCACGGTGGCCCTACTCGGCATGGTCTTTATCGCCTTTCTGATCTGCGCCACCTTTATCGATCTCGATCACATGATCATTCCCGACCGCTTTTCGATGGGCGGCATGCTATTAGCGCTAGTGGCCTCGATCTGCGTCCCAGAGCTGCACGCAGTGGAGGCCAACATCATGCTAGTCGCTCGCATCCATGCTGGGCTAGAGTCGCTAATGGGCGCCTTGATCGGCGCTGGGCTGGTTTACTGGGTGGCTGCGCTAGCCGAGCGCTTATTTGGACGCCCCGCCATGGGCGAGGGCGACGTCAAATTCGTCGGCTTTATCGGCGCATTTTGCGGCTGGCAAGGCGCGGTATT
>CAWVTP010000132.1:0-5359 GCA_963933035.1 uncultured Puniceicoccaceae bacterium
GGCGCGTGCTGAATCGTTCCTAGATACAGTCGCCCCCGATTATTTTGCACAAATAGATGATAGCGTTCGACCAAAAAATAGGGCAAACTCCCAACGACTGCGGGCTCAGAGAATCCCTTGGGCTGATAAACAAATTTCTGGGATGACTGCCCCCGTCGCTGAGCTTGGTTGGTAATCCTCCCATCAGGAGATTTCTCATGACGCATTCTAGCGTATTGATAGTTCAAGGCAAAAAAACAGCGTGCGATTTTCACGGACAACCAACTGGCAGCATCTAAAGAAAAAAACCAAACACCTGGACGACCAAATTGGTCATATACGTAGGTCCTCAGATTCAATTCAGGAAAATTCGAAATAAACGGTACCGATGGACAGCAAACAGGCCGCAGGCCCTGCATATAAAATGGAACGACCCCCAGATAGGCTTGGCCTTGATAAGTGTCAACATACAATCCCTCCGGCAATCGCTGCTGTATTATTGATGGCTGAATCGGCCAATGCAAAAACAGCAAATCGCGCCAAGTTTGTCGCATGATCGGCCGACGTCGCTGCGACATCTGAGCCGCAGCTATGCGCTGGGCATTATCCGGTGGTCGGGGCATTGTAACGACGCACTTCCGGTACGGCTGCTATGATGGACAAAATACTTTCAGAGCCCTCTCTCGGTATGAATCGCTCAGCATGTTCAAACTCGTCAACTAAACGCTGAGCATCGACTTGATGCGCACTGCGCTGCGGCTTATAGCTCAAGAAGCCCTCGACAATCGGTAATTGTAAGCCTCTGGGCAAACGACGATCCAACTCATGTAAAAAACGTAAGGCGGCCGCAAAAGTCGTCACACCCGGACCATGATACCATCCGCGCCCCTTTTCGAAGGCCCCACGTATCTCTGGGTTGTGGGCATCATTATGATAGGTCGACAAAACTGCCTCTAAGACCAATAAGTGCGGCCCCGAATCCGTAATCAGACCGACACAGTATTCGATCGCCTGACCGAATTCGCATGCAAATGGCTGCGACAAATGATGGTGGGCAATGCCGCAAGATTTTTGACGATGACTGTAGCCCAGATCCACTGCCAACAAGGGCAAATCTTGATCTATTAAATTCGTAAAGCGCATAAGTCAGTCAGCTAAGCATTCAGAAACTGAAGAAATTTTCGTTGGTGTTTGGTCTTCCGCCCCGTAACACGCTGACGCCAAATACGAAAACTTTTACGCTTTAAACGATGCCGCATGAAGGTGATCACAGCGGCTTCATTATAGCCTGTCTTTTGTTCGATGTATTCAAAACTGATACGATCACTCCAGGCCATCGCCAGCAATTGGTCGACGCTGTCCACAGATAATGGAGCTAAGTTTCTAGATTTCATAAAAGTGTGGCCTGAGGCGAAGGTTCTATGACTTGATCCAGCTGGCTTAAAAATTGTCGACTATCCTCCGCCACCGCCCGCAAACGCTCGGGACTCATCTTGGACAAAGTTCGGTACGGCATCCCCATCCGAGGATTTTTCTGCAGTTTCGGGGCTTCTCTTTGCAGAAAATCCCAATAAAGATAATTGAAGGGACAGGCATCCGCTCCATTTTTCTGCGCGGGTGAGTAGCGGCAGCCTTTACAATAATTGGACATCTTATTGATGTAAGCACCACTCGCAGCATAGGGCTTGGAGGCCAACACGCCTCCATCTGCAAATAACGCCATGCCACTTACATTCGGTAATTCAACCCATTCATAAGCGTCCGCATAGACCACCCAAAACCACTCATTGACCGCCTGTGGCTGGATCCCGCTCAGCAAACAAAAGTTTCCCAAAACCATGAGCCGTTGTATGTGGTGCGCATAGGCATTGCGCTGCGTCTCGGTGATGCATTGATGCAGGCAGTTCATTTCAGTCGCACCGGTCCAAAAAAAATCGGGCAAGGCTCGCTGAGCGTCGAAATAATTCGCCACTGCATACCCCGGCATTCGCTGCCAATAAAGTCCACGCACAAACTCACGCCATCCCAAAATTTGACGAATAAAGCCTTCGACTGCATTGAGCGGGGCAGCCTCCTGCTGGTAGGCGCGCTCAGCCGCCCGAATACATTCCATTGGCAAGAGCAAGCCACAGTTTAAGTACAATGCAATGTGGCTGTGGTACATCCAAGCCTCGTCTTGCAACATTGCGTCTTGGTAATCTCCAAACTGCGAAAGCCGCTCCCTTACAAATTGCTCGAGGGCTGCCCGTGCCTGTTCAGCCGAAACCGCATAGGTAAAAGGTTTCAAGCTACCGAAGTGATCCGAAAACTCTTCTGTGACCAACTGCAGGACCTGCTGAGTGATTGCATCTGGCTCGATTTCATAGGAAGTCGGTACTTGTAAGCCCTGCTTTGGTGGCTTGCGATTTTGCGCATCATAGTTCCACTTCCCCCCGATGGGTTGCTCCTGATCCATTAATACCTGATGACGCCGACGCATTTCTCGGTAAAAAAACTCCATACGCAGCTGCTTTTTGCCGCGACTCCAATCTTGAAAATCTTCCCGAGAGGCTAAAAAACGGTTATCTGCATAACGCACAAAACTAACAGGGAAAGCCTGCTCGCACCGCAGCCATTCTTGGTCGACCGCGTATTCACTAGGTTCGGTATAATGAACTTCCGAGATGCGAGCACTGTCAAGCGCTCGCCGCAACTCTTCAGTGAAGGAACCCGCATTATCCACATCACTGTAATCGGTGTAATGCACTGTATGCCCCATTGCAATGAGTTCTTGTGCAAAATGGCGCATGGCAGAAAAAATAAAGGCCAGCTTCTTCTTATGGTGCCGAACCCGTTTCGCCTCCGAACGCAACTCTGCCATCCAGATTAAATCCTCGCCAACTCGCATTTCTTTCAAAGCGGGCAAAGTGTGACTGAGTTGGTCTCCGAGCACAAAACATAATCGCATCTAGATAGATCATAGAGACGTATTGCGGCTTACAGACTATTTCACACGAATGACCTCGACGCTCATCACATGCGCGAGCCCTATGAGAAAAAAGAACCTCACACACAACAGGTTTTTATTGGCAAACATCGAGAATGGAGGCTGTATACAAACATGCAGGCAATTGAGGGCTTAAACAAATTTTTTGGCATTTCGAGCTTTCGAGCCCCACAGGCATCGGTCATTGAGACTGTTTTGAATGAGCAAGATTGTTTAGTTGTGATGCCAACCGGCGGAGGGAAGAGCTTATGTTTTCAACTGCCTGCCCTACTGCTACCCGGGGTTACCATCGTCGTCTCCCCCCTCATCGCCTTAATGAAAGATCAAGTGGACGCCCTGCTGGCACGCAAACTACCGGTGGCACTGATTAACAGCAGTTGCTCACTTGAAGAACAACGCGCCACTATGGCAAAAATTCAGCAAGGGAGCCTTAAAATCG
The DNA here is from genome assembly GCA_963933035.1 of uncultured Puniceicoccaceae bacterium. Taxonomy (GTDB): domain Bacteria; phylum Verrucomicrobiota; class Verrucomicrobiia; order Opitutales; family Coraliomargaritaceae; genus CAWVTP01. The sequence goes on from CAWVTP010000132.1 coordinate 3,405, forward strand.
TCTACATTGCCCCCGAGCGCTTCCGTTCACAGGCCTTTTTAAACGCCATCGCGCAAGTCAAGATCTCGTTAATGGCGATTGACGAAGCCCACTGTCTATCGCAATGGGGGCATGATTTTCGTCCAGACTATTTACGTCTGGGTCAAGTGCGAAAGCAACTGGGCATGCCCCCCTGCATTGCACTGACTGCGACAGCGACTCCTGATGTACAGGCCGATATTGTTCAAACACTCGGCATGCAAGATGCCCGCAAATTTGTCGCTGGCTTTGCGCGCGAAAACTTGAGCTTTCATGTAAGAAACTGTCAAAAAGAAGCGCACAAACTCAAGGCTATCGCCCGACTCGTCCAAAGCCATAAAGTCGGGATCATTTATTGCGCTACCCGCAAATCGGTGGAGGCCGTCTCCGCAAAGATTGAAGCTTTTGCAGCCCCACTGGTGCGTTACCATGGCGGGCTATCCGACCAGGAACGTAGTGCCGTTCAGGAGTGCTTTATGCAAGGCCAAGCACAGGTAGTGGTGGCCACAAATGCCTTTGGCATGGGCATTGATCGCTCGGACATTCGCTTCGTTTGCCACTACGAAATGCCAGGTAGTATCGAAGCCTACTACCAAGAAGGGGGTCGGGCCGGACGCGACGGGCAACCCGCAGTGTGCGAAATGCTCTTTTCCTATGCAGACAAACGGGTTCAGGATTTTTTTATTGAGGGCGCCAACCCCAGCAAGGAATTCATCAGCACGGTCTTCGACAGCTTAAAAGCGGCCAGCGATGCTCAAAATGAAGTGCGCCTTTCGATGGATCAAATTACCGAACAGATCCCAGGAAAAGTCAATCCGATGGCCGTTGGCACTGCGCTCGCTATTTTAAACCGGCAGCAGTGGATTGAACGCTTTGATCTCCCGGGCAGCCGCATTCGCGGTACACGGCTGCGGCGCATGGATGTGCGAGGCGATCAACTCGAACTCGATGCGACAGCACTGAAACAGAAAGCAGATCGCGATCGCAAAAGACTAGACGCGGTCATTGCCTTTGCCTATGCCCGCAGCTGTCGCCAAAAATGGATCCTGGATTATTTTGGCGAAGCCAATTCAGACGACTGCGGACAGTGCGATCGCTGTTTAGCGAGCGGCGAGCGTTCCCTACTGGAGCCAGGATCTGACGACTATATTCTGGTTCAAAAAGCACTTAGCGGAGTCGCACGAATGAGTCGTCATATGGGCCCCGACCAATGGCAAGCAGTGTACGGCAAGCGAAAAATCATTCAATGCCTCGTCGGTAGCCGATCAGAGTTTATCCATAAAAATAACCTAGATCGCATCAGCACCTACGGCCTTTTAAAATCGAAAGGGAGCGCTTTTGTGGAGACCTTATTTGAAGAACTCGAAGCGGCCGGATTGATTGCTAACCAAACGAAACAGACCTACCCCCTATGCGCTCTCACCAGTCAAGGTGCTCGCGTGATGCGAGGCATTGAACCAGCTGCGATCAACATCCCCAAAAGTCAACCCAGCAAACCAAAGGCCCTAGAGCCCGTTGCTCACCAAGCGCTGTATACCAAGCTGGTAAATTTAAGGCGTGAAATGGCTCAAGCTGCCAACAAGCCAGCATTTGCCATCTTTCCCAATTTTGTTTTGATCGAGCTCGCAAACCAGCAGCCTACAACGACAGCAGCGGCCATCAAAATGAAAGGCATCGGCCCGCGCAAGCTTCACGACGTTTTGCCCGCATTTTTGGACTGCATTAAAACACATCTTTCAGAACAGAGAGACTAACGAACGACACGGCCGCCGTTAAATGCACTTTAGGGCACCTCTGAAAACCTCCCATGTGCCGAGATTGCCGATTTGCTGTGATGCAGGCAAGGCTCTCTCGCCAACGGTTGGGCTGGAAGCCCTGCCTTGGCGAGAGCAACGCCGCCAGCGCACAGCAAGCGGCAAGTCTTTCAAACCGAAACA
>CAWVTP010000133.1:0-5343 GCA_963933035.1 uncultured Puniceicoccaceae bacterium
TTGCTCAAAATCAAAATTGTATTCGTCTCGGTCTTGGTAGGTTTTCAGAGGTGCCGCTAAGCCTAAACAAGGGCATTATCGGCAAGCTGGGGTAGAATGGCAATGTTCCTGCTAAAACGCTACCATGCTCTGGAAATTGCTACTCACTTCGCTATGCTTCCTTCATATCCGCTTGCAGGCGCACCCGGGCCACGGTGCTGCCATTAACGACACCGCGTCCAACAGCCTACACTGGTTGACGGATCATCCTGTATTGAGTGCACTCATTTTGAGTACCTTGGTATATGGTATACTGAAACGGCGCGCCGAAGCTTCAGCAAAGTGAACAGCAACAACAGTTGCTGATATTCACTGTCGCTTACTGTGGCGTAGGCGTCGTGCACGATTGGACGCAAATAGGCAAGCTAAACAAAAAAACAGACCTAACATCACCGCCATCATCCCAGCGGTTGAAGCACCATTGATTCCAACAAATTCCGGTAGTAGGATGGCTCCGACGTGACCGCAAACAGCGGCCAAAATTGCCAAGCATACGCTGAGCACCACCATGATAAGGAGACGATCTGTCAACAAATGCGCAATGGCCGCTGGAACTATGAACATCGCGATGACCAAAATGCTACCGACAGCCTCAAAAGCGGCCACCGCGGTGATCGCGACCAACACCATTAATGCATAGTGAATTCGGTTGACGGGAACCCCCAGCGTAGCGGCGAGATCAGGATCAAATGAGCTCAAGCGAAGTTCCTTAAAAAACAAGCTAACAAAGGCTATATTTAGGCAGCTCACCAGCCCCAAACTCAGCATAGCTGGCGGCATCGCAATGGGGTAACCGAGCAGCGAAAATTGTAGGCTACGATCCAAGGCAGTCAATTCAAGCGAACCGTACAAAACACAATTGGCATCCAAATCGACATGATCTGCCGCCTGCACAATCAACAACAAGCCAATCGCAAACAAACTGGTAAAGACAATCCCCATGGCCGCCCCTTCATCGACCCGTCCCCGACGACTGAGCCACTGCACCAAGGCAGCAGTCAAGAGACCCGCCACCACCGCACCCAAAAATAGACTAAAATGGCTACGAGCTCCCGAGACTAAATAGGCAATCGCTAAGCCGGGTAGCACTGCGTGGCTGATGGCATCTCCCATCATACTCATTTTGCGCAGCAATAAGAAGTTGCCAAGTAAAGCGCAACTGAGACCCACTAAAGCAGCCAGCACAACCATCCATGTATCTAAGGAAAACCACTGCATAAAAAGGTCAATTTACAGGATGAATGGGATGCGGACTCGCCGGTAACTGCACCGGATCGAACGGGCTTTTTTTATCTAACTTACGCTCCAAGTCCTGCACCATTTCAAGCCCTAAAATATGCTCGACGCGATCAGCATCTTGGTCAACGCGATTAGGCGCAATATCTGCATGCTCGATTAAATAGAGCTCCCACAAACGGTGATTACGGGTAATGCGTGCGGCCTGATAAAAGCCCTCCTCAGTCAACTGAACAGGATCTAAATGGGACGCTTTTCGGACCAGGCCATCATGCATGGATTTTTTAATGAGTTGCCGTAATGTCTGATCCGACCAAGTGCGGCGGCCTCGAATCAGCCGAAAAGGCACAGGGCGCGACTGTAGCCTTTCGCCCTCATGGGTGAGCTGGCTATCCGCTTCAAGTATTTCATAAAGCGCCCGCAGCAAGTGCTGACGCCCAACTCGCATTCGCAGAACACGACTCCGGAAATAGCGAAAAAGGAGCCCCTTCTCACTGCCAAAAACCAAACTGAAGATGAAGAAAAAAGTAGCCACCAAAACAATCAAGGCCCCCGGTGGCAATTGTGGTAGGGCCGCACTCAAACAAGCACCTAACCAACCACTCAAGCCTCCAATGATAGCCGCAGCGATGAAGAGTGAGCGCATTCGCTGGGTCCACATTCGAGCCGCTGCAGCCGGCGTCACCAAAAAAGCAATAATCAGGATTAAGCCCACAGACATCATCCCTGCCACCGTCACTAAAGTGACCAAAACAAGCAGCAAGCAGTCTAATTTACGTAAGGACAGGCCTTGGCTGGAGGCGAATGCCTCGTCAAAACAAAGCAAACATAACTCCTTAAAATACAGAAAGAAACATATTAAAGACAGCAGTAGCAGCAGCATCAATAATTGAAAATCGCTCCATACAATGGAGGCAGTCTTACCGTAAATAAAAGACTCCAATCCAGCTGCAGATCCAGTTGGTAAAGATTGAATCATACTCAACAAGACCACCCCAAAACCATAAAATACACTGAGCACAATGCCCATTGCGGCATCTTGCTTAATGCGCGTATGGCGCACGATCATGCCTATCGCAAAAGTCGCTATCAGGCCGGAAATTGCCGCACCGACCACCAAGCCTAGGACTGACTTTGCCGTCCCCCCAAGCGCTGTGAGTAGTATAAAGGCAAGACCGATTCCAGGCAAAGTCGCATGGGAAAGCGCGTCCCCCATTAAGGCCCGCTTGCGCAATAATAAAAAACTACCGATCAAACCGCAGTTCACGCCCAATAAAATGGTCGAGATAACGACCAAGCGCGTATTATAATCGCGCAACAGCAGAATTGATATCAATTCGGATACATCCACCATGCCAGCGCCTTTAGTCTCCGTGAATCATGGCATCAGCTGCCTGCGCCATCAAAGTCAAATGCCCACCATAGGTTTTGCGGAGATTCTCCTGATTAAAAACCTCCGCCGTTGGGCCAGCTGCGACCACGCGCATATTGAGCATCACCATCCAATCAAAATAATGCGGTACCGTCGCCAAATCGTGGTGCACAACGATCACCGTCTTGCCCTGCTGCCGCAAGCTTCGCAAGACTTCAATGATGGCGCGTTCCGTGGCAGCATCCACCGCCGCAAAGGGCTCATCCATGAAATACAGATCCGCCGATTGGACTAAGGCCCGTGCCAGAAAAATACGTTGCTGTTGTCCACCCGAAAGTTGACCGATTTGCTGCTGCGCTAAATCTGCCAACCCAACCCGCTCCAAGGCCTCAAAGGCCCGATCTTTAGCAGTTTTATTGACCCGCCGCATCCAACCCAATTGCGCATATAATCCCATTGTCACGACTTCCAATGCACTCACTGGGAAATCCCAGTCGACGCTCTCGCGCTGCGGTACATAGGCCACTCGTTTGCGCATTTGATGGTAGGGTAATCCAAACATCCGCACCTCCCCCGAGGTACGAGGTATCAGCTCTAAACAGGCCTTCATTAAAGTACTCTTGCCGGCCCCATTAGGACCGACGACCCCCACTAATTGACCATTCGGAACCGTCAGATCAATATCCCAGATAACAGGTTTACGGTGGTAGGCAACCGTCAGATCTCGCACCTCTAAAGGGGCGTTCCCAGCAGCAACCTGCACAGGCATCCGATGCGCATCCGCATGCAAATTAAAATTTACCGCTGTACCCTGCATACTATCAATCCTGGGCAAAACCATTTGCGACACCTCCAAGCGCGCGTGTAATCGTGCTCACGTTATGCTCAATCATTCCCACATAAGTGCCTTCGTCAGTCCCTTCGGCACCCATGGCATCGGAAAATAAAGTCCCTCCAATGACCACCTGATGTCCCTGAGCTTGGGCACCTTCCACCAAGGCTCGTACGTTTTTATCCGCGACTGATGATTCCACAAAAACTGCAGGTAGCTTACGCTCGACAATAAAGCTCACTAAATTCTCCAAATCCTTAAGGCCCGCTTCAGATTCGGTGCTCAGTCCCTGAATACCTTTCACCTCAATATTGTACGCTCGCCCCATATAATTAAACGCATCGTGAGCCGTCACCAGCACTCGCTGATCAGCGGGGATCGAAGCAAAGGCAGTTTTCGCGTATGCATCTAAGTCCCGCAGTTTGCTCGCATAGTTGCCTAAATTCGCCTCAAATTCTAGCGCATGTGATGGATCATACTCTCCGAGCGTTTGTGCGATACTTGTCGCCACTTGATTCCATAGTGCAACATCCATCCACAGGTGCGGATCCGTATCGTGGCCCTCAGCAATATAAGCTGCGCTTTCGACCGCCCGCTCGGCAAGCGGCACCACCACTTTGTCCGCCTCCGCCATGGTATCTAAGGCCGCAATCATTTTACCCTCTAAGTACAAACCATTGTAAAAAATAAGCTGCGCATCCGATAAGGTCAGCACATCCTTACGCGTTGGTTTATACAGGTGAGGATCCACACCGGTGGGAATGAGCGCACACACCTCGGCATGCTCACCTACAATATTGCGGACCACATCGGCAATCATCCCCGTAGTGCACACAATTTTATAGCTTCCCAGCTGACGATTTGGCTCCGCTTCTGAAACTGTGCTCTGCTCTGAGCCACATCCCATTATCAGCAATGCAATCACAACAGCCAAAAGGCGACTAAACGAAGATTCATAATTCATATTTTGACCAATCAAAGTATAGATTACGAATTGTCAATAAATTACCATAAACTGTAACTAACCTGTAGGGTAATAAAACTCGAACTGTGCAAACGGATTTTTTGAGCGCCAGGATTTCATCTCTAAGGAATCGCAATTAGCGAACGCTGGATTAGGGCGCCTCTGAGAACCGACCATCACCGAGAGAAGAAAAAAAGGTAACGCTCCCCGAAGACTTGCAGCTTGCCGTGAGCTGGTGGCGAGGCTCGTACCAAGGAAGAGCAAGACAGCCCACAAGATGTCACATGCGCAATGCCAGCAAAACGGCACAACCAAAATCCCTCCTCACTGCAGGCAATCAGAGCTGTCCACTAGCCTAAACAGCGGCAATGACCGCAGAAACTATGCCGTGATCCCCAACTAGGGTGCTTTAACGAGGCACACAGACAGACTCTGCAATTTGAATATTATCTGAGCGCAGCACTCGTTGGTTGCGATCTGCCAGCACCAAAACCTGTGGCTTCCACGAGGCGGCCTCTTCCGCTTGCATCAGCGCAAAAGACATAATGACCAACAAATCCCCCTCCTTGCCTTTGTGGGCAGCAGCGCCATTCAGCGAGATCATGTTAGATCCGACAGGCGCAGGAATCGCATAGGTCTCGAAACGTTCCCCATTTTCAATATTCGATACCAATATCTTTTCGTAGGCCACCAAGCCGACTTGTTCCATCAAAGCAGCATCGATGGCTAAACTGCCCTCATAATGAAGTGCGCGATCAGTAACTTCAGCGCGTAATAACTTAGATTTTAAGAGTGTGACCTGCATGTTGGCATAAGCTCTAGTCCGGTAAAAAATAAATGCAACTTTTTAACCCAAACTATGCAAACGGATTTTTTGAGCATTAGAGTTATGATTGTAAG
>CAWVTP010000134.1:0-5258 GCA_963933035.1 uncultured Puniceicoccaceae bacterium
CAGGGCTGGGCCGCGGAGGGGCTGCCACGCCGTTTGCGGAGAAATTTGTAAAAATGCAGACCGAATTGTAGGCACATCCCCAGCCCCATTAGCAAGACGCTGATATAGGGCAATAGCCAGCCAGGGTTGCGCACCACTTGAAAGATAGAGGTGGTGTCTTCATCGGCAAAAGAGGCCTGGTAAAAGGTCAGCCCAGCATAGCGCAGGGGATGATTCATGTAAATGAGAGCGCGTTGGTTAAGGTTGGGCTTTTGATGGTGTACCTGTACCTCACTGGAAAAGTTAAAAGGAATTTCGGTGCCCGGATACTTGTCATGCTTGAAATCAATCAGCTCAAACTCAAAGGGGTAATAGCTACGCTGAAAACGCAGAGCGAGCTCCCATTCTTGATCCTGCCAATTCACAATTTGAGGGGGATAGCGATCGTCGATCACATTAGAGACCAACCAAGTACCGAGCACTGTGCCCGCAGCTGAAACCTCCACGTAGGCAGATACTGTGTTCACCTCGTCATCACTATAGCTGATGGCTTTGGGTTGGATGTGGGCCGTTCTAGCTCCCAGACCCTTGTCTGCCGGTGAAGTTGTGCCGCCTTCTTTCGACTGGATGAGGCTGGAATTTGAAAAGTAGCGAACACAGCGGATCGTGAGTTCCGTTTCGGGGATAACGATCGCTTTCTGAGTACTGAGTGCTTGGCTGCTAATGGCGTGAACGGTATCCTGTGTGTCCGCTTGCCGATTGATCAGCACCAATTCGTTAGCACGGAAATTTTCTGAATAATTGCTGCGCTGGCCTTCGCTGACGGCCATCCGGCTCTCATGGGCCAGTAGATCGGTTAGTAGTTCGCTGAAGATCAGCAGGATGAGTCCGAAGTGAATCAGGAAAAGGCCGCATTTTTTGAAGCTGAGCTGAAAACGGGTCAAGTGTGCGGCCACAAGATTGATCAATAAGAGCCCCCCCAGTAGATAGCCTCCCGGCAGTGGCAGGCGTAGCCAAAACAGCTGTTGGTAGAATCCCCATTGTTCTGGATAGGACCAGACGACAAAAAAGCTTTCGAAGTAGAGTTTTTGCGTTTGCCAAATACCGAAGTGCACCTGGTCCAGCGTCCCGAAAAAGACCAAAAGCATGGAGGCCGTCAGTAGCCAGACGGTCAGTTTTAGGGAACTAAAAAACTTAATTAGAGAAGACATTGGAAATCGCCTAGTGAGCGTTATCGGGTAATTGGACCGAGTCTAAAAATTCTAATAGCCCAGCTTCATTCGCCTGAACACTATCACTGGGGCCGAGCAACTTAAAAAACCAGGTGCGTCCGTGAAAGGGTAAAATGGCTCCTTTGATGGACTTTTCCGGACCGATTAAGTCAACGTAGCTAGCAGGGTGCTGGGAAATGGTCAGCTCCCTCGTGATAGTGGCGAGGGCACTCTCTTCGATGGCGGCTAGGCCAATTTGCTCACGCCAGCGATTGATGTTAGCCAATTCTCCGCCGACATCCCCCGGAAAGACGAGGACGCTCAGTTCGGCATCTTCAATTTGTAGCGTTGCTTTGCGGATGCCACTAGCTGGAAGTTGACGCCAGCCAGATGGTACGGTATACTGCAGTTCCCCTGCCGCGGCCGCTTGTTCCGCCATGCCGGGTAGTGGGCGCATGGGATTTGGCTCGGCAGGCTCAGATGTGACAACCGGCTGCTCTTTGGGGATGGTGTAGCTTTTTACGGCTGCTTGATCACAGGCTGTGAGTGCTAACAGACCGACAAAACTGAGACCTAGAAATATACGATGCGGACAGTGCGACATATGCAATAATGGGTGAAAGCTTTAAAAAATGGCAAGCGGATGCGTTCGAAAAGCGATCGATCGTACCAAACTATTTGTTAAAGCGGAAGAGGGCGACATCGCCATCCACAAAGCTATAGTCCTTGCCTTCCAGTCGATAGTTCCCGGATTCGCGCGCTTTTTGCACACTGCCGGCTGCGACTAAATTGCTGTAGCTGACCACTTCGGCTTTAATGAATCCCTGTTCGAAATCGGTATGGATGACGCCAGCGCAAGCGGGGGCCTTCATGCCTAAACGGAAAGTCCAGGCCCGGACTTCCTGTTCACCTGCAGTAAAGTAAGAAGCCAATCCCAGTAATGTGTAGGTGGCCGAAATGAGCTCGGAAACTCCGGAACCCTGCACGCCTAGGTCGGCTAAATATTCGGCGGCCTCTTGTGGATTAAAATCAATGAGTTCTGCTTCAACGGCTGCCGAAATGATGCAAATGCCGGCATTGTGGTTGGCTTGAGCAAAGGCGGCTACTTTTTCCACAAAAGGGTTTTTACTGCCATCTGCCAGCTCCGATTCAGCCACATTGCAGGCGTAGAGGACACGTTTGGCTGTGAGCAGCGCGAGTCGTTTCAGCACGACGCACTCGTCCTCATTCATGGATAGGGTGACCGCGGGTTTATTGTCATTGAGGTGAGGCAGCAGGCGCTCGAGTAGGGCTAGGGCTTCGATGGCTTCCTTCTCTTTTCCACGAGCGCGTTTTACCAACTTCTCCTTTTGACTTTCGAGCGAGCTGATGTCGGCCAAAATTAATTCGGTGTTGATCACCTCAATGTCTCGCAGGGGATCAACCGAGCCCATGTTGTGGATAATGTCAGCATCCTCGAAACAGCGAACCACATGCACGATGGAATCTACTTCTCGAATGTTAGCCAAAAATTTATTGCCGAGGCCTTCCCCTTTGCTGGCGCCCTCGACAAGTCCCGCAATATCGACAAACTCAATCGCTGCCGGGATCACGGTATCGGTTTTGGCAATTTCACGTAAGGGTTCTAGCCGTGGATCGGGCACTTGCACCACACCCACGTTGGGGTCTATGGTGCAAAATGGATAATTGGCCGACTCGGCTTTACGCGTACGTGTGAGTGCATTGAAAAGCGTACTTTTCCCTACATTTGGAAGACCTACAATACCAGCTTGAAGCATAGAGGCCTTTGATGTTGCAGCAACTGACTTTGCGCAATCCTAAATCTCGAACCGAGCTTAAAACTTGTTTTATTCAGGGCCAAGTTAGCGATGTCGCTTCACTAACAACAGCCTGTCGATGTGATCAAAATACTAATTTAGCTCGAGACTATCCAGAGCATTCAGAACATCGTCAGCCTGTTGACGAGTGGATGCGCTGGTGTCGAGCCACACTAACTTTCCATTGTGAAAGAGGTAGGCATGCCGACTCCAGCGGATTTTGCCAAAAGCCTTGGCAATGCGCTTTTCGGTGTCGGCAATCAGGGGGAAGGGAAAATTGTGGCGACTGAGAAATTTCTGTTGGCTTTCCACTGAGTCGGAGGAGATCCCGTAAACTTTGACCGAGCGCTCCTGCAACAAGGACCAGTTGTCACGCAAGCTACAGGCTTGTTGGGTGCAGCCGGGTGTCATGGCCATCGGGTAAAAAAACAGTAAGGTGGTTCCAGACTGCAATTCCGAACCGAGGTCGACCATTTGGCCGGTATTGTCCAGCCCACTGACCTCGGGAGCTGGTGCTCCCAAATTCAGTGTACCGCCGAGTAAAGCTTGGTTGATGGCTGAGAGAATCATAAGTAAGCTACAAAATTTAAACATAATACATATATAAAACGTTGGCAGCCTGCATCGACTTACATAAAATGTGGTTTTTAGACTGGTAGAAGCTTATTTTTTTGAGCAATTCATAGAATACGAAGACGCACACGTTGACAAATCCCTAGGATTCTCCTTCCATATGGCTACGTTTATGACTGGCTTAAAACAGCGCGTATTGGTCCTCAACCGTCTTTGGCAGGCGGTTAACGTGGTCGAGGTGCCACGTGCTTTTCGCATTTTGCTGCAAGACCACGCGCAAGTCATTTATAATAGTACAGACAATTTGGAGGTATTGTCAGTGGATGATTGGATGGCGCGTTCACTCCAAGACGTGCCTCACAAGTCGGGCAGTTACGTGACGACCGTGAAAATGCGGATTCGCATTCCAAAAGTTTTGCTGCTGCGAAGGTACGACAAGTTGCCAGCGCAGGAGGTACGTTTTAGTCGGCAGACATTATTTGAACGGGACCAGTATCGCTGTCAGTACTGTGGGGAGTATTTTGAAGCCTCTGAGTTGAATATGGATCACGTGATTCCTCGGGCCATGGGTGGGCGCACCACCTGGGAAAACATCGTCACCTGCTGTTTGAAATGCAATGCTCGTAAGGCGGATCGCCTGCCACATCAAGCCAACATGCGCTTATTGCGCAAACCGGAGCGTCCCCGCTGGCGGCCATTTGTCAGTTCGATGTTGGGCGATCGTATCGACAAAGAGTGGGCCTGCTTTATGCCCAAAGCTAAGTCGGAAGCCGAGTTGAGCGCGGTCTAAGCTTTGTAGGCTTTTGGGGCTCAATTCGTAGCTTCTTTCGCCGGCATTTCTTTAAAGAATACGAAGCTTTTTCCCACCGAGCCGACACATTCACAGTTGAGCTTGTGTGCAATGTCGCGCTCCAATTCTTTATGTTGGGAGCGATCGCTTTCAAATCTAACTTTGATCAGTCCGTTTTTGAGCAGGGCCGTCGCGATTTCGGTCAGCACATTTTCAGTCAGGCCATTTTTGCCCACGTGAACTTGTGCTTTGAGTCGCTGTGCCATGCCGCGAAGTTCCTTCTTCTCGGCGGAACTGAGAGGTGTTGCGTCTTGCATGCTTGTGGTCTCCACTATGCGTTGTCAGTCTTTTGTTTGGGTGGCAGTGCGCGTTGGTCAATTTCGCTGCTGAGCGCGGCGATGAAACTGGACACATTTGTCAGGGCCTCGAGGGCTTTATTGGCCCGTGCGCGCACGGAGATTTTGCCCTCCTCGGCTTCGCGTTTACCCAGAACCAACATGTAGGGCACCTTGTCTAATTCTGCGCGCCGGATTTTGGCACCCACTTTATCCGCAATTGGATCCACCTGTACGCGGATCTTGGCTTGTCGAATTTGTTGGGCGATTTCCTTTGCCAGTGGGACTAGGGCATCATTCATAGGAATGACGCGGACTTGTTCGGGTGCCAGCCACGTTGGGAAATTGCCGCCGAAGTGTTCAATAAGCAGTCCGACAAAGCGCTCCATCGAGCCAAAAGGTGCCCGATGAATCATTACAGGACGGTGTTTTTCGTTGTCGGAGCCAATATAGCTTAGGTCGAAGCGTTCGGGTAGGTTGTAGTCGACTTGTACTGTGCCCAGTTGCCATTCACGCCCGATCACATCTTTGACCACAAAGTCGATCTTGGGAC
>CAWVTP010000135.1:0-5244 GCA_963933035.1 uncultured Puniceicoccaceae bacterium
TGCTGCTGGGGATGCCATTACCCTCCTTGGGACTGGCTAGCTCGCCGCTAATGTCCCATTGGTAGTCACTATCGAGAAATTTAACCGCGGCGTAAGCGAGTTCGTTGCTGGCAAAGATCCATCCATCTCTTTCGACCTTTTCGAGCCTAAACCCATGAAAACGGATGCTCATTTGCCCGGTGCTGTATGAACCCATAGTTTTATGCTCGTCAATTCGTTGTATTAAAAGCACCTCTTGATGTTGAAAACTCCATTGCGGGTGTTGCGGCCGGCCGCCTCTGGTTTTTTTGATTTCTGGAAAGATGGCACACAATTCATCGTATGCTCGGTGATTCTTGCTTGGGATCTTGGTCTGTCTTGCGATAGGATGATCAAAGAGAATGCCACACCAGCGATTTTGGCGTGAAATGCCGCCATATTTGAGTACGTCTCCGCTACTATCCGCTGCTTTGTGATGTAAAGCTGGATTTTGCCAGGTGCTCCCCAACAGGTAGTGTGGGCTGCGATAGGCATAGTTGATTAGAGCAGAATCCGCGTCAAAATGCCGCTCTTTGTCATTTTCGGGAGCCTCTGCGTGTTCGCCTAATACACGATTACGAATGAGAAAGGCTTCTACCGCAGGAAACGCTCGCTTTCGCAGTAAGATGGCTGCTGGCGGCAGTTGATAGCGACTGGTCTCAATCACTTTAGAATGACTCGCGCCTTTAGAGTCTGTGAGCGTTTCTTCAGGCGCATAGAGTAAGTTTTTGTAGTCTTCGAAATTGTTTTTCCCATATCCAGCGCGACTGCGGCCTCCTCCGCGGCGACCGTTGATAGAAATTTGTGCCTCTTCGATAAAAGCGACATCCAACAGCATGCCAAATCGCTGGCGTACTAGCGGATCGGGCGATAAGTCATGCAAATTAAATAAAGCCGGCCAGGAATATTTTTGATAGGTGTCGGAACCAATTTCGATCCATAAGCCACTCTTAATACGCTGTCGCGGCCATTCTTGAAAGAAGCGATTGTAGGCGGCGTAATGTTGCGCCGCAGTACGGCGGTCATTGTATTTGCGGTCTTTGAAGGCTGGATCGTCTTTCAGCAGTGCTGCCACCAAGTAATAATTCGGTCGTAATGTTAGATCGTGGTTCTCGGTGCCATGTAAGACTAGCAGATTTTTTAAATCGGCATCTTTCACTTTACTGCTGGCTTTAACCAAATTCCAAAGGGCTTCTTTCATTGCCATTTCCGTTTCAGGCTGTAATCGCCCAGGGTAGTGAGGGCTATTTGCGTGAAATAAGCTCAGGATGCGGACATAGTCGGTCAGCGCGAAGTAGGCCCATGGAGACAGTTTCTGTATTGTTTCGGGGCGAAAATCAGACTCGTCAACACGAGCTTTGTTATAAGCCTGCGCTCGTGCAAGCAACTGCTGGTTGGCTTGCTCTATATTCTGGTTTTGATAGAGCGCTGCTAGGCACCACAAAGTTTCGCCCCATGGACCGTTGATCCAGAATTTTCCTTCTGCGACGACTTTATTGAGAACGGCTTCTCGGGCTGCTAGTGAGGCCTGATGTGTCTGTTTGACGATTTTTTCATAGCCTTCAAATTTTGAAACCACTGCCTTTGGCGCGGGGGGCGCATCTTTGCTGGGTTCACTGGGGGCAGTCTCTGGCTCTGGCGCAGGGGGCTCATCATTGCTGGGCTCATTGGGGACAGTCTCTGGCTCTGGCGCAGGGGGCGCATCTTTGCTGGGCTCATCGGGGAATGTCACAGGCTCGGAGGTCGATTCAACTGTGCGCTCTTCGCAGCCAGTCAAGAATGATATTGTTGCTGCGGCGATGAGCGCTGCGACAGTGAGTGGGGCGGGGTGTCGTGTTATATTTGTGTGCATGCTCTGCATTTTTAGCATAACTGAAGGCCGCTTAGGATTGGCTGATTTCTTCTTCATAGGTCGTGTTGGATAAGTGTATAATTAGCGTGAATAAGCGCTATGGGGGAATGCGTTTGTTTGCCGCTGCCTTGTTTGACTACTTCAAGATGGCCCACCAAGGTTTTTCGGAGAAGTCGAGATCGAGGGTTTCGCCGCCGTATTCAATCTGTATTTTGCCAGATTTGTATTTCGATCGGATGTAAGGGCTCTCGAAGGTCATCGGATGCGCGTAGTTTATGTAGCTGCTGCCCAGGATCGGAATCTCGTTATTCGCAGCATTGAAGACCATTTCAGGGGCCTTTGCGATTGGGGGGGTGAAGGTCAGAATGTTGAAGCTGGGGACCACTGTTTTATGAAGCGCGATCGGTGCATTCTCAGTCTTTGTTATAAAGGCTTCGAAGCTGCCGTATTGTTGTTGGTCGCCCGCTAGGATGATGACCGGTGCAAAGCGATCTTTTAGTTTGATAAAATTGCGGTCTTTAGTGTAGCTGTAGGGTTTCTCCATTAGTTTGACGGTGGGTTCATCGTCGGCTCCATGAAAATGCGCCTGAGTGCCTCCGTTTTTCTTTTTCTTGGCTGCTTCGAATTCGGCATCCCAGAGCACTGTTCGTACGCCTGCGTAGGCGCTGCCACGACGTAAAAATATCCATCCGCTCTGTTCGATCTGCTCGTCCCATGCCTGCCCAATATATACGCCCTGATCGCAGTTTTGTTTATAGAGTGGGTACCAGTCGGGATTGACTTCACAATAGGAGCGGCTGCGCTGCACGATCAATGCGTTTTCGTGCTGGAAGGTTTTGAACATACCTTCCAGGCTAAATTTTGCTTGCTTGCCTCGAAAGTCGGGTTCGCTCGGCAGGTATACGGGAACTATGCGAGCATCAGGATCTTGGGCGACGGTCATTCCATGCCAGCGCCCCGATTTACTCAGATGCGAGTGTAAGGCCCACGGATGGTCCATCTGGGTGTTTAGCGTGTAAGCAGGCGTTACGTAGGAATATTTTAAGAAGCGCGATTCGGGCTTGAGAATCAGCGTGCGCTCGGTGCCGAGTGGGCGAGGTTGCGCGAGCTCGGATTCGCCTATGCCGCGGGACTGATAGACGAAGTTGCCCATGCCTTCGCGGTCTAGCGCCATCATCTGCACGATCTTCGGCAGCTCGTAGCCGTTGACGTTGCTCCAGTAGTTCCAGATGCCTGCATTGGCAGGGCCACCGAGTAGGGGAGTGAGCAAGTCGGTATTGGCATCATACCCACCAACTTTGCCATGGTGTCGCGTTTTCGGGCCGCCAGAGATTCCGGCAATCCCGGTTTGGACGTAATCAGCCCAATAGAGTGTCATAAATTCGTCTATTATTTGGTGCAGTTCTGAATCCCCAGAGTAGGCATAGGCCAGATCGATCATGTTCATCGTATGCTTGGCATAGGTGGATGATGAATTTTCCAGGAAAAATCCATGACGAGCGCGTTCTCTAAAATATT
Organism: uncultured Puniceicoccaceae bacterium; assembly: GCA_963933035.1. Taxonomy (GTDB): domain Bacteria; phylum Verrucomicrobiota; class Verrucomicrobiia; order Opitutales; family Coraliomargaritaceae; genus CAWVTP01. The sequence continues at coordinate 3,389 of CAWVTP010000135.1, forward strand.
CTTTGAGGAAGCCAAGCCATGCTTTGTAATGGTCTTTAGCAGTATATTTTTTGCCATCGCTGAGGTTGGCACGGCCACCCCCTTCACGCGTACTGGCATCGACCCCTTGACCGTAGTAGCCGGCACGGCCGTAGTGATAGCTGCCGCCAAAGCCATAGTTGGGATAGACGCGGTCTTTATAATCAGGCTCATGCATAAAGATGCGAGAGCTGACGAGATTGCATGCCTTGGCATTGAGGTCGTGATTTTCGCTGCCATCTAAATACCAGGTACTGGTGCGCGACCAGTGAATGTCATTTTTATGCTGGGTGCGCTCCCAGATCGTTTCTAATAGTAGTTTTTCGGTTTCTGGCTCGAGGCGACCTGCGTATTGACCGCAGCGGTTGGAAAATAGGAAATAGAGTCGACAATACATTGGGGTGGTGAGGAGTGACCAAGGGTCCTCATGTAGCATCTCAACGCAGTCATCTCTTATCATTTGATTGGCCTTGGCTAAATCTTGATTGAGGAATAGCATCGCAAAGGCACTGATAATGGGTTTATGGGCTTTGCGGGCGGCAGCTTGAAAGGCTGTTTGAGTGCGAAAGGCTCGCGTGGCATCTTGTTCAGCGATGATTTGCTCAATGCTTTTGTCAGTGATGCCAATAATGCCTCCCCGGGCTTGCTCGATGCGAATGAAATCAAACTTTAGCGTCGTTCCTTGTTCGAAGGGAGCTGTTTTAAACTGGCAGAGTCTTACTTGTTGCCAATTAAAATTGGTCGCAGGCAGGAGCGTGCTGAGCTGTAAGCGGATTGTTTTCCACTGCCCTGCAGTCTGTAGGCCCGTGATTCGGCCTGTCGCAGCGTTTCCATCCGCATCGAGTAACTCAACGTCCCATCGATCATGGTTCTCGGTGCAGCCATTTGTTTTCAACTCAAATACGATCTCGTCTGCTGGGCTTATCTCCGGATAGAGCTCCCATAGGTTCATCATGAAGCCAAATGTATCGGTAGCATGTTGGTTATTTGGACGGAAACAAATACTGAAGTCTCCATTTTGTTTATCCGTACAGTCATAGCTGAATCCGGGGGTGGCATAGGCTTTGTGTCCTGCGCGAAAATAATAGGGGGCTTTTCGGCGCTGGTTTAAGTCTTTGTCTATCGAGCTTTCATTATTCGCGACACTGAAAAGGCGAGCAGCCTCTGTGTAATTATCGAGAAATTGGATGTTGGAGAATACGATCGCGGGTGTAAGTAAAATAGAAAATGGGAGTAATGTTTTCATTATAAATGTATATCTTACATATAATTTTTATGCAAGTAAAAAGTGGGGTCGGTTGCGTGGGTAATTTTATTTAAGGGCACTTCTGAAAACCTACCAAGATCGAGACGAATACAATTTTGATTTTGAGTAAGGCGATTCTGTGCGCAGATCAACGTAGCTCAGGGCCAAAAATGTTTCGGTTTGATAGACTTGCCAATTTGCTGTGCGCTGGCGGCGTTGCTCACGCCTGGGCAGGGCTTCCAGCCCAACTGTTGGTGAGAGAGCCTTGCTTGTATCACAGCAAATCGGTAGTCTCGACACATGGGAGGTTTCCAGAGGTGCCTTTAACTGAATCTTATTGTTTTAAGTGGTTGGGGTGTACGCTTCAGTTGTGTGGCTTGCGATCTGTTGAGAGGAAAATGGGGTTGCTTCGTGCTTGAGGTATTTAAACGCTTGCGGTCTGCGGGTGGTTCGTGTTTGTAAATTTTATGTATATATGTGTTTTTTTGTAATTTTGCTTGACGGGATGCGGGGCGTTCGTCAGCGTAATCACAAATTTTGGTAGTAAGTGAGTTTGTAATTTTAATGGTGTAGTGTACTTTATGTTTATATT
>CAWVTP010000136.1:0-5149 GCA_963933035.1 uncultured Puniceicoccaceae bacterium
CAAAATCAAAATTGTATTCGTCTCGGTCTTGGTAGGTTTTCAGAGGTGCCCTTAATCGATAACCCTTAGCTCAAGCAATTCCTTGAAACATCAAAACAATCTCACGTATGCTCGTCCGCTTACGGTGTTCCCACAAAAACAAGCCCTGCCAAGTACCGAGGCAGAGACATCCCTCTACAAAGGGAATTACTTCCGTGGTGCGTGTCAGAGCCATCTTTATATGACTCGGCATATCATCGGGTCCCTCATAAGTATGCGTAAAATGAGGATCATTTTGTGGCACTAGACGCTCCATATAGGCTTCCAAATCGTATCGTGCTGAGGGGTCCGCATTTTCCATAATCATCAAGCTGCAACTTGTGTGACAGCAAAATACAGTGACCGTGCCGGTACGTAAATGCGTACGAGCCAAGCTACGCTCTACTTTTTGAGTAAACTCATGCAAACCACTCTGAGTAGCTTGAATTGATACAGTTTCATGAATAATTTCCATCTAACGTCGCTGAAGTATCGAGCAAAATAAAATGAAGGCTAAAACCCCTGCCAGTGAAAATCCCAGTAGCGCTATAGCAGGATAACCTGCGATGTAAGGCGGGACATCGGCCCGAATAATGAGAGCGCCCGCCAGTAACAACGCGCTCACCAGGATAGCACCTATAAGCCGATTAATGCCGGTACGAAAGCTTTTCTCCAGTGATTGCGTACCGCTGTGCTGAACCGTAAATTTAAAATTTTCAGCTTCTAAGCGTAACAGAATACGTTGAAGATTTGCCGGCAAATCGCGAGCTTGATTGATCGCACTTAAGAAAGGATAGACCGTTTGCTGTAAAATACCCTCCTGGCTCCAACGATGTCGGTTTAAATCTTCAATATAGGATCGCGCAATCTGTTGCAAATCAAAATCCGGGTCCATCATGCGACCACTTTCCTCTACACACATGATGGCTTTAGCCAGCAATGCGTAATCCGGCGAGATCGTAAGTCCATTTCGCCCGAATAAATACATGAGCTCGAGCCCAATTTGCCCCATGCCAGCCCCCTTATTTTGCAGATAGTGATGGCGATGCATCAATAATGTGATCCCCGACTCCACTCGCTGTCGGTCATAGGGTCGATGATTGATGGCCATACGCTCGGCCACTCGCATAATTTTGAAAACATCCTGCTGGTTGATCGCTGCGAATAGATCCACCAAGGTGTAGCGCATGTCGACAGTAATTTGGCCCGCCTGCCCCCAATCCAAAAAGCAAATTCGATGATCTGAAGTCACCAATAAATTTCCAGAATGTGGATCAGCGTGGAAAAATCCAGTGACAAAGATCTGATGCAACATGGACTGTGCACCCAATTTAGCCAAGTCCTTCGCTGTGCTCGTATTGGCAGCAATTGCCTCCGGCATGCAGCCATCGACCCACTCACTAATGAGGACGCGGCGGGTAGACGCTTCCCTAAAAACTTTGGGCGCAAAAACACGTGCATCAACTGGGCTCAAGGCCTGAAAAAGTGCCGCATTTTCTGCTTCTTTTAGATAATTCAATTCATCTTGTAAGCATCGTTCGGCCTCGTGAAACAATGCGACAAGATTGTAAGATTTCAAGGAATCAATTCGATGGTTTATCTGCCGGGTAAACCAACCGATAATCTCTAGATCAGCGGCTACCGTCTTATGAATATCCGCTCGCTGCACTTTAACGCAAACATGCGCACCATTTGAACGCAGGCGAGCGCGATAAGCTTGTCCCAATGAACCCGCCGCCACTGGCTGCGATTCAAACTCGGAAAAGACAGTATTCAAATCTGCCCCTAACTCTCGCACCAATAATGGCTCGATCTTATCAAAGCGCTGCGCTTGCACCCCACAGCGTAATTTTTTGAGCTCATGAATAAGCTCCGCTGGCAGTTGATCTGATCGGGTACTGAGTAATTGGCCCAATTTAACAAAGATAGGTCCCAACTCCTCACATGCATTTCTCACCCGCTCATAGGTACTCAAATGAGCGACCTTTTTGCGTACCAAGTTTCGCAATAAAAATTGGGGAGTATCCAGCTGTAGCAGTAGATCCTCAAACCCCCAACGCACTAAAATGGCGACAATCTCCGGCGCCCGCACCGCGTTGGCCAGATAATTGAAAGGCTTCAATCAAGTATCCTCGTTTGGAAACTCTTTGTGTAGACGTCCCTCCAATTCGACCACGCGTCGCTCCAAAGCAGCATACTCATCACGTGTCACTAGCTTCGCCTTTTTGAGCAGGTCATTCAAAAAATGTGAGGCTTCTTGTTTGGCGCCTTGTGAGGTTTTGGAGGCCTCATCAACAATTTTATCCGCAGCAGCCATGGCATCGACTTTAGATAAGCGTCCAGCTTCCACCAGCTCGTCAAGTGAGTCGATCACTTTTTCTTTTGTCACGACAGCCAGACCAACACCTGCCAGCATCCCCTTTTTGACGAAATCAATCATAGGTCTAATAAAAACGACTCCCATCGGAAAGACAAGCGTACATTGCTTCAAATACAATCGCTACCAAAGTGAGCTAATTGACAACAAATAGCCCTCAAAAATGAATGGCTGCACACTCAATGTCCACAACGATTAACCCGCACAAAGCAAAAATATGAATACTGCGAAAAAGGATTGTCGGGCGTAGTTTAACCTTGTTCATTCATCGCCTGTATATTCAAGTGCGGCCTTGCAGATAAAAGTACGCCAGCTGCAAGTCGTCGGGATGGGTAATTTTTAGATTACATGCATTGTTTGGGTGAAGCGTGACCTGCACATCAGCCTGTTCCGCCGCGGCCACATCGTCGGTTATCGAAAGTGCCTGTGCTTGGACATTTTCATAGGCCTGCAGAATACAATTATAGTGAAAGGCCTGCGGGGTTTCCATCGCCCACAAATTGGACCGGTCGACATCCTGTAAGGCAGGCCTACCTCGGCCACTTCTCTCGACTTGCTGTTTGATACTATCCGCGACCGGATGCGCCAGCGCAAGCCCACCAACCGTCGGGAATTGCGCCCACATCTCCAGCAGCGTTTTCGCTTGGATCAAGGGACGAGCGCAATCATGGATAAAGACATAATCGGCTTTAAGCTCAGGAGATTTCAGCGCATTGAAAACAGAATCTTGACGCCGTTGTCCACCTTGTACCCACAGGTATTCTATACCAGCGCACGGCTGTGCTTCGACATAGGCTTGCAGCGCCGCCTTCTGCTGTAGATCGCGATAAACGATACATACTGTCTGAAAAATCTGGGTGGAACGGAACGCTTCTAGGCTATACGCGAAAACTGGCTTGCCTAAGAGCGGCTCCAGTACCTTGTCGCGACATCGGCTCTGCATGCGACTCCCGCTGCCGCCTGCCAGTAAAATAGCCGCTAGCTGAGCAAGTTTTTTCATCGCTATGGGCTAGCCCAGTTTGGCATTGGAGAGCTCTGCTTGAATACGCTCTGCCATCTTATCCGGTGTCGGATCTTGAATAATCGGGCGGCCAACCACAATGTAATCAGAACCTGCTCGCGCGGCTTCCTCAGGGCTCATTGTTCTTTTTTGATCGTTCGCCTCGACCCCCTGCGGACGAATCCCTGGTGTGATAAGCCGTGCTTGCTCTCCAAAACGATGACGGATAAGCCCTAGTTCTTGAGCTGAACAGACTAAGCCCGGCAGGCCCGCATCGGTACTAAGTGCCGCCAAATCCAATACTTGGCTTTGCAGTTCCGCGCTCACATTCAGCGCACGCAATTGAGCAGCATCCATGGATGTCAGAACGGTGACCGCATGTAAATCCAGCTGCCCGCTATAATCTTGGCTGGCTTGTTGCGCATAGCGCAACATTTCGGAACCACCACAGGCGTGGACGGTTAGAATGGATACCGGCAATTGGGCTATACTCTGTACTGCTTTCGCCACCGTATTGGGAATGTCATGTAGTTTCAGATCCAGAAAGACCTTATAGCCCTGATCCGCTATTTCTCGCACGAAGTCTGGACCGTTAGCGGTAAACATCTGTAAGCCGATTTTAACCCATTGAATGCGTGGCCCCAGCAAGCTCAGTAATTTGCGAGCAGCGTCTTTTGTCTCGACGTCCAGCGCTAAGATCAGTGCACAATTTCTTTGTTTTGCCTCCATAACTGCACGCTGAGAATATGCGCGGCCATTTGCAAAAAGAATTTGGACAAAAAATACGCTGCAGGGAAATCGAACCAGCAAGTACTATAAGAAAGTAGATTACGCAATCGCATGCGCCCTGCTCGGCAAATGAAGGTCGAAGAAGCGAATAAACATACGAGACTGCTGGTCTTAGAGGCAGCCATGTGCCTTGGTCGTCTAAGCTCCGAGCGATGTAAAAAAACCGGATACGAAACAGACCGGACCACTTTTTGAGCAGCCTTAGGCGTCACCCATGTCGAATTGAAAGTCACCGTTTAGCGGTCTATGCGCCTACGGCGGCTCATAATAAACGTTGATCGTGACATTTTCGTATAGCGTGATACCGTACGGACATTAGACTACGAAAAAAAGAGAAAATCGGCATTCATAGCTACTATGTACCAAGGACCCACTGATAATTACCAAAGGCTTTTCACCACGCATTCCAATAATGATACGGATACGAAGTCTGTAGTCAGAGACTTACAAGCGAGGGTGGATAAGCTTGAACTTGTGTGCGAAGCCTTATGGGAAATCGTAAGGGAAAAAGAGAAATTAAAAGATGTCGACCTAATCGAACGAGTCACACAAATCGATCTTCGGGATGGCATTTACGATGGGAAGAAAAAGAAAACCAGTGTAATAGAATGCAAACGCTGTAAGCGAATGAATAGTAAGCGCCATACACGATGTATGTATTGCGGCGAAGTCTTTGTCCTCAGCCCTTTTGAATAAAACCTTGCGTCCTTTTAGGGGTTCGAAGTGCGTCAATCTTTCATTGGAAATGGGCCTGCAATTCGATTTTTCTGATATTCTTGAGCATTTCATTGATCCCTAATTTTGCAATAAGATGCGCGCGGTGCTCGGCAACTGAAACTCGAGGAAGTAAATAAACGGACTGTCAGGAATACATGCGCCTAATATAGAGCTATTTGAAAATATAATGCCATTAGGGCACCTCTGGAAACCTCCCATGTGCCGAGATTGCCGATTTGCTGTGATGC
>CAWVTP010000137.1:0-5145 GCA_963933035.1 uncultured Puniceicoccaceae bacterium
ATCGAGTAGCCGGGGGCGGTTGCCCGCCCCAAGCTCTCACACCACCGGACGAACGGATCACGTATCACGGCGGTTCCGAAGATAGATTTCGGCTCTCATTAGTTCGAGTAGATCGTAGACAGACAGGAGTTTCATTTGCGCAAAGGCTTTTCGCGGGATGGCTTGGTTCATGTGGGAGGCGCCGCTGTTAAACCATGCCCCGCGTCCGTTGAAGCTGCTTTTACGTGCGCGTTCGGGTGTAAGCCCGAGTTGCACCAGCTTCTTGTAGCGGGTATGGGGACGTTTCCACTGTCGCCAGATCACACACCGCAAGCGGTGGCGTAGCCATTCGTCCAACTCGCGGGCGAAGGTTTTGGTCTGGCTCAGGCGGAAGTAGTTCGTCCATCCACGTAGCACGGGGTTGAGCGTCTCTTGGATGAAGCGTCGCACATTGCGACCCCGTCCCTGACGGAACAGGTGCTTGAGCTTCGACTTCATCTTTTGAGCCGTCTTCTTAGGCACGCGGATGCGGGGATTCTTCCCGCCCGTAAAGCTATAGCCGAGGAAGATCCTGCGGCTGGGGCGATCCACCGCACTTTTGAGGTGGTTCACTTTCAGCTTCAGCTTGGTTTCCAGATAGGTCGTGATCGAGCTGAGCACGCGCTCGCCGCTGCGCTGTGTGGCGACGTAGATATTACAGTCGTCCGCGTAGCGGCAGAAGCTATGCCCGCGCTTCTCCAGTTCCTTGTCCAGATCGTCCAACATGATGTTGGACAAGAGCGGTGACAAAGGGCCGCCTTGCGGCGTTCCTTTATCCGTGGTCTCGGTCAGCCCGCCGACCATCACTCCGGCTTTCAGCCATGAGCGGATCAGTTTGAGCATCGCTTTGTCTTTCACATGACGGCGCACCCGCGCCATCAGTAGATCGTGGTTCACTTCGTCGAAGAAGCTCTTCAAGTCCATGTCCACGACCCAGTTCTTGCCTTCGGCTTGATACTTTTGCGCCTGTTCAACGGCTTGACCCGCGCTGCGTCCAGGTCGGAACCCGTAGCTGTGTTCGCTGAACAATGGGTCAAACAAGGGACTGAGTATCTGAAGCGCCGCTTGTTGCAGCACGCGGTCGAGTATCGTCGGCACTCCCAGTTTGCGGATGCCTCCGCCGGGCTTTTCAATCTCCACACGCTTGACCGCGTCGGGACGATACGTCCCTGCGATCAGTTGCGCTTCGACCGTTTCCCAGTGGTCGTTCAGATACGCCAGTGTGGCGTCCATATCACGTCCGTCGATGCCCGCGCTGCCGTCGTTGCGGCGCACTTTCTTCCATGCGGCTTTTAAGTTGCCGCGCTCGGTCATCTGTTCGATCAGGTTTTCTCTATGAGCAACGCGGTTTTCTTCGTCCGATGGTGGAGTTGACACACCCATACGAGCCCACCCCGGATGCCGTCCGGTTCTTCCCGAGTGGGTCTGGCCAATGGTGTGACCGGCTTCTGTGTCCCTGTCCAAGCTCATGGTCGCAGGCCTTGTTGTCTTTCTTCGGTTAGATCCTTCGTCCGTGATCGAGTCGGTCTACTATGATCTCGGCTGACTTCTCCATCCTCCATCGCTCTGCATCGCTGCAAATCTAGTTCCTCGCGGAACAGAAGAGGAGATCTCCCCGGGTAATGCGCACCTGCCTTCACACTTATGCCTGCCGCATATACAACCACGCTTTCCGTGCAAGTTTTGGACTTTAGAGTTCTTGGCCCCCTCATCCAACGTGACTGCCTAGTATACGGTTCCTGTTCGTCAAGCCAGTGCTTTGCCATAAGCTTCCTACCCACGAACACCTCGCGGTGCCGCAGTTGCCTTTCGGCTAATTCTTCCCCTTGCCGGGTGAGTAACAGACTTTTATCAATTTTCATAATAATCACTGTCAAGCAGGTGCACCCTGCCGGGCGCACCAAAAAAAGGTCGACCACATCACTGTGATCGACCTTGAAATGAATGCTATAATCGATGACTTGCTAGAGCGCAACGGTTCCGGACTCTTCTGTGCGAATCCGAATGGCATTGTCGACGGGTAGTATGAAGACTTTACCATCTCCAATTTTACCAGTTTTGGCTGCCTTTACAATTGCATCAGTCGTCTTTTCCGCCTCAGCGTCATCGACGACGACTTCAACCATCACCTTCGGCAAGAAGTCGACAGTGTACTCACTGCCACGATAGATTTCAGTGTGTCCCTTTTGACGACCAAAACCTTTTACCTCAGTTACTGTCATCCCTTCGATGCCGATATCAGCGAGTGCCTCCTTTACCTCTTCTAGTTTGAAAGGCTTAATAATTGCTTTTACCAATTTCATAATTTATTATTCAATACGTTAGTTTGCGAAATGGCTAGTTTAATTTAGCGCGACCCGTTAGCAAAATCTGGATAGGCATCCTGACCGTGCTCGCTTAAGTCCAAGCCTTCTGCCTCTTCTTCAGCCGACACGCGGACACCCATCACAGCCTTGATGATCCCGAATACGATGAAAGAGAATACGAAGGCGAATACACCGACGGAGAGCGTACCAACCAATTGGATTCCAAATGGTGCCGCGTCACTAAAGAAGGCAACAGCAAGCGTACCAAAAATACCGCATACACCGTGAACTGAGATCGCTCCGACTGGATCATCGACTTTGATCTTATCAAAGAATATGATCGATAGAACCACGAGTAAACCAGCAATTAAACCCGTTAAAATTGCATAACCAGGCATGATAGAATCAGCACCAGCAGTGATCCCAACCAAGCCAGCAAGAATACCATTCAGCGACATCGACAAGTCCGGTTTCTTCAATAAAATCCATGAAGTAAAGATGGCACCAATTCCGCCACCAGCAGCTGCCAATGCAGTTGTCACAAACACTAGAGATACCAAGTAAGGATCAGCATTCAGAACAGAACCTCCATTAAAGCCAAACCAACCGAGGAAAAGTAGGAAAACTCCGATCGTTGCGAGTGGCATGCTATGACCAAGAATTGGTTTAATGGTGCCGTTTACATATTTGCCAGCACGAGGTCCTAAAATGATTGCACATGCTAATGCGGCGAATCCACCAAAACCGTGCACAAGTGAGGAACCGGCGAAATCATAAAAGCCATTAGCTGATAGCCAACCGCCGCCCCACTGCCATGAACCTGAAACAGGATAAGCAAATGTAACTAACAATGTCGCAAACACCATGAAAGATGATAATTTAACACGCTCAGCAACTGCGCCTGAAACAATGGTAGCAGCAGTTGCAGCAAACATAGCTTGGAAGATGAAATCCGTGTACCAAGTGTAGTCTGCGTAGGCACCAGTCATGTAATCAACTGAGGCTTCGACATCAAACCATGAGCCGAGTGCAAAAACACCTGCTGAACCTTCAGCAAAACCAGGATACATAGCGTTGAAACCATACAGAGCGTAGGAAATGATTCCCATACTAATGATGAATACATTTTTGAATAGGATGTTGACGGTATTTTTAGCTTGTCCAAGTCCAGACTCAACTGTGGCAAATCCCAAGTGCATGAGAAAGACCAGCGCTGCTGAAATTAACAACCATAGATTGCTAATTGTAAAAAACGCCGCATCCGATGAGCCCATAAATGCAGCGTAGCCCTCATCAAAGGACTGAACAGCTTCAGCTGCTGCATCTTGAGCACCAAGAGAACCGCATAGGAGCAACGCCGAGCCGCAAAGCAGCACCGCGAGAAGATATTTCTTAATATTCATATTATACTTAATTATAGTTAATTTTGTGAGCTTGGCAGTACTCTTAATTTTAAACTATGCCACTATTCTAAACGAACAAGGAATTACATGCAGAAAGCATGCCCATGTGAGTTCCAAGCCAATAATTAGTCATGAAAATTTATAATGGTTCATGGTCGACGAGTCTGCCCCTTGACAGTCGAGAATCTAGCTATCTAATAAACATTGTACTCAAACGCGAGCATCTGATGCAGGTCGCTCGCATGCTAGCACTAATGACTCAGCGCTTCTATTCTGTAACCCTTAAATCAAACCAAACATATAAGAGTGGAACAGGCTATCCGATATTTACACGATGAATTACGACGACTGAAAGCGAGTGGGATTCAATCACTTTATGTTGACAACGATTCACTTGAAGCTCTATCGACGGCGTATCACCAACGAAATCCCCAAAGCTCTAAAAATCCAAATTCACTAGAGTCGACACCACCGCAGAAACATCTGCAACAAAACCCATCAAATAAGGCTGTAAAAAAACTTGCCCCCCAAGGCTCTAAAAGCATTACCATTAAGCTTCCCGACGGAACCGTATCCGAAAAATTAGATTGGCTGGAAAAACAGTATCGGGCACGCTTTGAGGCGATCCAAGCAGGTCCTATTTCATTTGCTTCAGGGGGGCAGCAGGCCGATATTTTACTGTGCCGTTATCAAGGAGAGACGCTCCAACATCAGCACTCCAACGGTGCACACTCCAAACAAACCGCGCTATTGTCTAAAGTTCTTCAAGCGATGGAGCTGGCCGAACAATCCATTTACAGTACTCACCTTATTAAATATAGCCCCATCGAGAATCCACTCGTTGCCAACACTGTGGAGCAGAAAATCTCTCCCCACGAGCATCTACCTTATTTATTGGCGCAAATAGAATGTATCCAACCAAAAGTTTTGCTTATTTTAGGAAAGGCATGCCACGATGCTGTATTAAACAACACACAAAAGGTCTCATTTGCCCAAAGCAGAGGTCAATGGAGCAATTTGCATCATTTGCCCGTCTTGACTTCCTATGACCCGAATTACCTATTGCAAAACGACACGCTCGAAACCAAACGTCAATTTTGGGAGGACATGCTGCAAATCTTAGTCAAACTTGAGCGTCCAATCTCGAACAAACAGTCGAACTATTTTTTACCCCGATCGACTGGCTAGATCTCAAAGTATTCTTGAATCCACGACATCCGAGGGCCACCCAGCAACTCATCGCAATTTAGTAGCGACTAAGTGGGCACCCAGCCGAGCTGATCACTCCGTCCTCCATCCCTGCTCGCAAGCGAGTACCTTGATTTGGCTGCGCCAAATGGCGGAGAAGGAGGGATTGGTGAGGCTGAGCCGGTTTGGTAAAGTTGGACAGGTTGCGACTACTAAATAAAGTAAAGCAA
>CAWVTP010000138.1:0-5003 GCA_963933035.1 uncultured Puniceicoccaceae bacterium
AGAGAGCCTTGCCTGCATCACAGCAAATCGGCAATCTCGGCACATGGGAGGTTTCAAGAGGTGCCCTAAATTGCCACTTCTGGAAACAATGCGCTTTTGCTGCGGATAGTAGATTGTAGATCGATTTTAGATTTCAGGCTGCCTCGACAATTGTATCACTTGCACCAGTGAATTTTACTTTTCGCTGCGATTTCTATTGACTCACGGGTGGACTTTTTCTCTAGCTACATAAATGTTTGGGGGCATTAGCTCAGTTGGTAGAGCGCTTGCATGGCATGCAAGAGGTCAGGAGTTCGACTCTCCTATGCTCCACCATTCATGGAACAAAGTGATTCCGATTGTATAAGGCTTGGTGACGATGCGCTACTTATTTATTGATGCGCACAATGTCATTTTTTCCTGTCCTGATTTAAAGGCGCTTTTACTGCGCAATCAAGACGCCGCGCGTGAGGCGCTGGCTGAGCGCGTGTTGCCGATTCATGATGCCGAGCGCTTTCGAGTGGTGCTGGTACTAGATAGTCGACAATCCGCTGCTGCGGTCATGCGTACCCAAGGGTCTTCTAATTTAGAGTATGTCTATGCGCCTGCTGACTTGTCAGCCGATGGGGCGATTGAAAAAATGCTGGCCCGCTTGCAGCAACCAGAGCAAGCCATCGTGGTCAGCCATGATCGTTGGGTGCGCGAAAGTACCTTGGTGCAGGGCGCCCAAGCGATGCGACCTGCAGAACTTTTTGACTGGGCAGATCGTTGCCAGCAGCGTTTGCAACGATCTGCGCATAGGGAACGAAAGTCCAATGATTCTAAATTTAAAAATGGGCTTAATTTCGATGGCTGGCAAAGTTGATGAGCCAGTAATAGAGATTTCAATATTCGTATCGTATGCAGCAAAATGTCGAAGAAATTCAAGGTTTGTACGGGGGTTTTTCCGTCAGTGAGCGTCTGTTACAGAAAATATGGTTGCGCCAAGATGCGGCTTTTGGGGGAGCAATTACCTGTTCTGGAAAGAAAATTGAGGTACTGCATGTAGGCCGATGGAACCATGGGGCAGGGCCGGATTTTAAGGCAGCTCATTTGCGAATTGATGGCCTGTCCGTACAGGGGGATATTGAGGTTCATTTTTATGAAATCGATTGGCAAGCGCATGGCCACCATCGGGATGTAAATTTTGATCAGGTCATTTTGCACATTTTGCTGTTTCCACCGAAAGCACAGACACAGGCTGCACAGACCTTGGGGGGACGCCAACCAGAGTGTTTGGTGCTGCTGCCCTTGCTCGATGGCGATTTAGAAGCTTATGCCAGCGATGAGGCTTTGCGGGACTTGGAATCCATGCAACATCCCGATTGGATGGGGTATTTATTGAATCAAAGCCCAGCGAGCTGCTGGCAGCAGATTCGAACGGCAGCCCAGGCGCGTTGGCAGCAAAAAGTGAACTTTGCACGCAAGCGCTTGGAGTCGACGAATTGGTCGGAGGCCTGCCACCAATTATGCTTAGAGGTTCTAGGCTATCGTCACAATCGCGCTGTCATGGGGCGATTAGCGCTGCGATATCCCTTTGCCGGGCTGCGGGTGGATTCAAATGCTGCCGAAGTATGGTTTGCGGCATTTTCGCAAGATTGGGTAACCGTGGGGATGCGGCCCAGCAATCAACCAAAATTACGGCTTCAGCAATACCAACACTTGTTGTTACGCTCGCCTGACTGGCCGCTGGCATTGCAAAAAATATTAGGGGATTGCCCCACATTTTCTGCCGATTTGAGCACGCGCCAATTTCGTCAAGCTGCGCAACTTGCCAAGCTAATGCAGCTCATCGCAATTGAATTGATGGGTGCAACGATTCCTCGAGGTAAATTGGATGCAATTATCTGCGATGCTATGCTGCCCTTAGCCGAAGCGGCTGGGTTGCTGGACGCCTATCTTTATTGGCTGCACTGGCCGCATGCGAACTGTCCCGAAGGTATCCTGAACTGTGTGCGAAAAACACAGCTGACGAATCGTGAGTACCCATTGAGCAATGGAATGGTGCAAGGCGTGCTGGCTTTCGCCATGCGCCATTAAGTAGGGGAGAATGAGGGCGTAAACTTACCAGATGTAACGTTGCTCGGGATCGTACAGGAAGTAATAGTCAAAAGGCTCTGGCTGCGGGATCATGACCTGATGCATCTGCAGGCCGTTTGTAAGCGGCTGTTGATTTTCAATGGTGATCCGGAAGCGTTTCATAGGCATTTGACTCGATGGTTGCTCGATGATGCCCTCTTCACGGATGGCCTCTACAAGGTGATCGACCCATTTGAGTTCGACGGCTTTGTCTGCAAACTCAATCCAATCTCCATCGGAGTTGTTGGCATACATTTGCTCATAGAAGGCATCCAAATCGATACCCATCTTTTTGGCAACCGGTGCATGGAGACGGGTGGCCCACTTTTTCATCAGCTCCGTGCGTTCGCTTTGCTGGGTGATGTTGCCATATTTTGGGGTACTTGACGGTTGGTGGTGCAGCACAAAGGCATTCGGGAAAGCGTAGGAGTGATCGGCTTGGGCTAAAATGATGGCCGCCATGCTAGCAGCATAGGATTTGACGACCACGTGAATTGGTGCGATACTAGTCTTGATTGCTTGCACAATTCTGGCACCTTCCATGCCTGAGCCACCCGGACAACGGTCGATGACAATAAAAATGGGATCAGTCTTTGATTTGTTATTAAAATAGTGGATGCGTTCACAAACATAATCGGCTGAGCCTTTAATAATCACATCGCTGAGTTGGATGCGGCGATCCGATATGGTAAGCGTTTGCTCATTGAGTGGATTTTGCGGGTAGGGGACCGTCTCGACCACGCGCTTTTTCCATTGCTCTTGGCGGCTGATATACTTGAGCTCGGCTTCCATTTGGCTGAGCTTGAGTTCCAGATCCGCTCTCTCAGCTAGGAGGGCATTCTGCGCATGTTTTCGTTGTAACTCATACTGCTTGTTCAGTTCGCTTAATTTAGAGTTTTGGTAGGCGATCCGTTCCTTCTCTTGTTTGATTTTGGCTAAGTCCGCACTGTGTTTTTGAGCGGCAAGTGCTTGTGTTAGCTTTAAGGTTTCCAATTCGACTTTTAAGCTTGCCTGCTTTTGCGCTTGCTCCGCTTGCAGTAGCTTATTTTGAGTGCTGATTTTTTTATAGCGGGCCTCGGCCGCAGCTAGCGTCTGGTTTAATTGTAGGCGATCCAGTGCTTGCTGCATTTCCAGTGGATCCTTACGTTTGCTAAAAGCGAGTTTTTCTTTTTTAAGTTCGGCCTCCTGCAAGCGATTCTCTTTTTCTAAAAGTTCTAACTGACGATCAACTTGGCTAATTTGTTCGCTTTCGTCTGTGTTTTCCGAAAATAGGCTAGAGCTCAGGCTGCACAGAATGAATAAAGGTACATTTAAATGACGCATAGTTCAGAGATAGGCTGATCGGATCCGCCTGTCAAATGTCCTTGTAGATACCTAAAGATGGACAGCCCCATTCGTTGCGGATTAACTTTTGCGAATACGGTTGGCGAGTTGGTCTAATCGCTTGGGAGAGACCTTCTGTCCTGTGCCGAGTTCTTGCGCAAATACAGAAACCTTAAATTCTTCAAGTAAGATGAAATAATCCTGAATCCCCGTGCGCTGTTGCTTGTTGGGATGCTTGAGTGATTTCAATGATTGGTAATCGGCTTCAAAGGGAGCGATGCGTTGCGCCTTCTCCATGTCTTTGGCGATATTTAATTTGGCGCGTTCGGCTCGGATCATCATGGCTCGCAGAAAGCGCACAATTACTGGTAATTGCGCTAGTTGGTAGCGAGTCAAGATTTCGGGGGGCGCCAGTTGTAAGAGTTGGCGCTCCATATTAGGGTAGCGAATCGCATCATGACTTTGTTTGACATCCAGAATGTGTTGCACCCGTTGTCGCAGTTGCAGCAGTTCTTCCAGTGTGCGCATCATGGAGTGCGTTTGTGTGGTCATTTGAGCCTTGGCTTGGCCTAAATTCCTCGCAAAGTTAGCCGCTTCAAGTGGGAGGTATTGCTGAGGGGTGCACAGAGAACGTCTCAGTAAGCGATAGGCTTGTTGTTGCACCTTTTCGGCGCCGCCTAATGGCAGTAACAACAGACCCAGTTTTTTGAGGCCTTTGAGCTCATGCCGCATCCAGGCCAGATCGCGTGCCAAGCAGCGTTCCGCCAATAAGGGCCAGGCTTCTTCGCTGGCTGCGAGTGCCTGCTCGCGGCTCGGTAAGAGCTGCAGGTTAATCGAGGCCTCTGTTGCCACTAAAGCGGGGTAGGCTTTTAGTGGCAGCGCTCCGGGACGACTCAGATCAATGCTCTCTGGTAGATCTCCGATCGTCCAGGACTGTAAGTCAAAGCGCTCATATTTCGCGGCGGCGGCCTTCCAAGCGGGCATCTGTCCGCTGACCTGTGTGTTTTTCGAGCTGTTTAGGTATGACTGTCCTTCTTCTTGAAGCTTTTTTAAATCATGTCCGGAAAATAAGGGCAGTGCCTGCGCGTCCAGCACCTCAATCTCGGGTCGGAGGTGTACGGGCAACGCCTCTGGGGCAAGCATTACGCCATGCAGATTAATCTGCTCGCCTTGCTGGAGAGCGTTTGCGATTTGCTGCGCCAGCGGGATGGTCGAGGGCTGAAGTTGCTGTCGCAAGCTTTCGGCGCGTTCTTTCAGTGGATGCAGCGCAATGCGCAGCGCCTTCGGGAGCGAGCGCAAATAATATTCGATCATTTCGTAGATCAGGCCCGGAACCGCCCAGTCGAGCGTAGCTTGCTGAATTGCCGCTAATTGCTGAATTGGAACTTGCAAGCGAATACCGCTGGAATCTGCGCGCTGCGTGTTTTGGTAGACTAATTTCAGTTGGCTGTCGCAAAATTCTATCTGCGCGGGAAATTGCGTATCCAGGCGGGCATCCATTTGCTGCGGGATGAGATCACTCAATTCTGCAGATAGGAAGTTCATGCGGCCCTGATGCTTGGATTTGGTGTAACGGCGCAATT
>CAWVTP010000139.1:0-4922 GCA_963933035.1 uncultured Puniceicoccaceae bacterium
CTCAAAATCAAAATTGTATTCGTCTCGGTCTTGGTAGGTTTTCAGAGGTGCCCCTAAGTTAAATTTTGTCGTGAAGGCTCTCAAATGATATTTGGAGCCATCCTATTTCGCTATCTATCGCGGCAGTAAAGCCTTTAAATTCTTTCGATACAAGCGTATCACTGATTGTGCTGTATCTGAATTGATGGAGGTTTTGACTCACGGTTAGGGGTATGGAGACTTTTGGCTGATCTACTTTTACCTGTCTTGCGCGAGCTGTCATTGATTGGTTCGTTATTTTGAAAAGGCTGTTTTTCGCGCTGCTCTCATCGTATTATAAAATATATCAGTAGTACTCGACGACTGTGCCCAAGTTTTGATGGTTTGAGTAACGTAACTTAGTGCTTGCAAAAATGATCTCATTTTCGAATACATTATAAATACCTCGCGCACGTCATTTTGATCTTCGCTGACGACTCTATACCCTTAAATACTTTAGTTTATGACTCAAAAAAATACTGGTTCGTCTTTTGAATCTGTCCTGGAAGAAAAGCGTACTTTTCCACCAAGTGCTGAATTTTCTTCGCAAGCACACATCAAGTCTCGGGAGGACTATCAAAAGTTATACCAAGCGAGTTTACAGGATCCGGAGACTTTTTGGGCCCAACAAAGTGAGGCTCTAGACTGGATTCAGCCATGGGAGCAAGTTTTAGATACGTCAGAGAAACCTTTTTACAAATGGTTTGTGGGCGGGCAAATTAATGTTTCGGCGAACTGTGTGGATCGTCATATCGCCGGAGCTGATCGCAATAAAGCTGCCCTGATCTTTGAAGGTGAAATGGGGGATACGCGTGTGTTAACCTATTTTGATTTGTATCGAGAGGTGAATCGCTGTGCGAATGTCCTCAAACAAAAAGGGATTCGAAAAGGGGATCGGGTAGCGATTTATTTACCGATGATTCCAGAATTGGCGATCGCAGTCCTGGCTTGTGCACGCATTGGAGCGGTTCACTCTGTCATTTTTGCCGGATTTTCAGCGGATGCAATCCGTGATCGGATTCAAGATATGGACGCGCGTTGTGTGATCACAGCAGATTACGGCTGGCGGCGGGGGCGTGCCATGGCGCTCAAGTCGACAGTGGATCGCGCGCTTGAGGACTTGACTCAAGTCGCTACGGTATTGGTGGTGCAAAGAGGCGGCGCTACGCCAGAGGAAACGCTGCCGATGCAAGCGGGGCGAGATGTCTTCTGGGATGCTTGCATGGCTGAGGCCGAGATGCATTGTCCGCCAGAACCAATGGACAGTGAAGATTTGCTGTTTTTACTCTATACCAGCGGTACAACAGGAAAGCCCAAAGGTATCATGCACACGCAGGCGGGTTATCTTTTGCAGGCTCAATTGACCAGCCATTATATCTTTGATTTGAAGCCGGAAGATGTGTTTTGGTGTACTGCTGATATTGGCTGGATTACCGGGCATAGTTACCTGGTGTATGGTCCGTTGGCCAATGGAGCTACCGTGTTGATGTACGAGGGAGCCCCGAATTATCCCGACGCCTCTCGATTTTGGCACATTATTGAAAAGTATGGCGTGTCGATTTTCTATACGGCCCCGACAGCGATTCGCTATTTCATGAAAATGGGGGTCGAGTACGTAGAGAAACACGATCTGTCCAGTCTGCGTCTGCTGGGCTCGGTCGGCGAACCGATCAATCCAGAAGCTTGGATGTGGTATCATCAGGTCATTGGTCAAGAACGCTGCCCGATTGTAGATACTTGGTGGCAAACTGAAACTGGCGGCATTATGCTGGCACCCATTCCGGGAGTGACCGCGACAAAGCCCGGCAGTGCTTGCTTACCTTTTTTCGGCGTGGATGCCGCTATTTTAGATGTGGATGGCCAAGAATGTGATGCCGGTATTTTGGCGATTCGACAACCTTGGCCGGGGATGACTCGAGGCGTTTACGGGGATCCGCAGCGTTTTAAGGACACTTATTGGAGCCATTGGGATGGAGCCTACTATTTGCCAGGTGACGGCGCGCGTAAAGATGCGGATGGTTTGTTTTGGATTTTGGGTCGCATTGACGATGTAGTCAATGTCTCCGGACACCGCATTGGCACTGCGGAGCTAGAGAGTGCCTTTGTTGAGCATACCTCCACTTCTGAAGCTGCGGTTGTTGCGATTCCGCATGCGATTAAGGGGCAAGGTCTGATTGCTTTCATTACGCTAAAAAATGGTCACGAGCCGACGCCTGAATTGTCTAAAGAGCTGAATGAGTGGATTGCGCAGAAAATCGGTAAGTTTGCGGTCCCAGAGTTGATTTTATTTGCACGGGATTTACCCAAAACGCGCTCTGGGAAGATCATGCGCCGGGTACTGCGAGCGATTGCGGAGGGCAGTGAATTGGGGAATGTAACGACACTCGCCGATCCATCGGTGGTGGAGGAGTTGCAGGCCGCTTATCAAAATGCCTGTTCGGAAAAAGTCTAGTTATTAGCTATGAACGCATCTAAATCGACCCCTCTGGCGTATCGGAAGGCAGTTACGCGTACAACTTTATTCGCCTTATTTATCTGGTTTTTTATGAGCTTCTTTTGTAGCATTTTAGCCCGCGACTACTTGGATGCGCATTTCCCAACTATTGGACATGCTCCCTTTGGTTTTTGGATGGCCCAACAGGGGTCTATTTTGAGCTTTGTCTGCATTTTGTGCGCTTATGCTTTTCGTATGAATCGCCTGGATCGTCTTTACGGGTACACTGATCAATAATGAATTAAGATGCAGCAAAGTACCCTAAATTTTATCTTCATCGCGATTACTTTTGCCTTATACATTGTCATTGCGGTACGTTCCCGTGCGGCATCAACTAAGGAATATTACACAGCAGGCGGCGGAGTTTCGCCCTTTGCGAATGGGATGGCCACGGCCGCTGATTGGATGTCGGCGGCTACCTTTATTTCCATGGCGGGGACCGTGGCCATCAGTGGTTATGATGCGGCTCGTTTTTTGATGGGATGGACTGGGGGCTTTGTGCTCCTCAGTGTTCTGATGGTACCGTATTTACGCAAATTTAATCAGGCCACTGTTCCCGATTTTATTGCTGAGCGCTATTACTCCAAGTGGGCACGTGCAGTTGCGGTTATTTGCGCTTTGTTTATTTGTATGACTTATATTATGGGCCAGATGCGTGGCGTGGGGGTCGTTTTCTCTCAATTGTTTGGAATTGGAATTCCAGCAGGAGTACTGATTGGGGCCAGCATCGTTTTTTTCTACGCGGGGCTTGGCGGAATGAAGGGCATTACGTATACTCAAGTGGCTCAATATTGTGTAATGGCGTTTGCATATACTGTGCCTGCAGTTTTTATTGCGTTGGCGCTTACGGGCAATGTTTTTCCGCAGCTAGGTCTGATTGGTACTATAGAGGGCCCTGAGGGCCCCATCCCCTTTCTAGAAAAACTGAATGCGATCAATCGTGAGCTCGGTTTTGCTGAATACACTGCTGGACGACTATCCACTTTAAACCTTTTTTGTATTACAGCAGCTTTGATGTGTGGCACCGCTGGCTTACCTCATGTTATTGTACGATTTTTTACTGTTAAAGATGTGCGAGCTGTACGGACGTCTGCTGCTTGGACTTTGGCCTTTATTGCGGTAATTTATTTGACTGCTCCGGCGATCGGGGCCTTCTCACGTGTTAACTTAATCGAACAATTACACGGGGTTTCGTTTGAGGCGGTTCCGTCATGGTATGGGCAGTTTGAGGCGACTGGCCAGATGGCTTGGGTCGATAAAAATAATGATGGGCATATCCAATACTTTGGGCCTAAAAAATCTGAGAATGGGACGCATCGAGTATTTTTTGGGAAATCACCTAAATTTGCTGAAAATTCACAGGTTGATGAGCCCGTAGTTGGAGCATATGGGCAACGACTGTTGGCAAATCCAGTGGATACATCAAACCCGAATGAGCTCTTTTTTGGGACTGATATTATGGTGATGGCGAATCCCCACATGGCTGGCTTGCCGATGTGGGTAATTGCACTGTTGATGGCAGGCTGTATTGCAGCTGCTTTATCAACTGCAGCTGGCTTGCTCTTGGTCTTATCGACTTCTATCTCGCATGACTTGATGAAGAAGCTGCTTAAGCCAAATCTCAGTGATCGACAAGAAGTGACTTGTGCTCGCACAGCCTCTTTTATGGCTCTACTGGTGGCCGCCTATTTTGGGATCAATCCGCCCTCAGCATTTATTGCGAAAACTGTCGCCTTTGCCTTTGGATTAGCAGCATCTTCTTTTTTTCCGAGTCTTTTGATGGGTATTTTTACTCAAAGAATTAACCGGGCAGGTGGGATTAGTGGTATGATTGTAGGTATGAGTTTCACACTCGCTTACATCATTTACTTCCAATTTATGGGTGGATCTGCTGAAAATTATTTGTGGGGTATTAGTCCTGAAGGTATCGGTTGTATCGGCATGTTGCTCAATTTTACGGTTGCCTTTATTGTCAGTTTTTGGACTAAGCCCACCCCTCAAAAAGTCAAAGAAATGGTCGCTTCTATTCATGTGCCCGATAACAGCGGACCCGCCCAGTCCCACTGAGGATCGATACATCGTCACTGCCGGTGGCTGGATCAGTCTCGAAGTGCATCGTTTATAACGCTTGTACCTGTACGTCGAATGCTGTATCCCGAATTATGCAAAGGGACTTTTTGTTCACTAGGATCATGATTGTAAGTGTCCTTGCATCAGCCATATTTCGAATGCACTGCATTAAAAATGTGCTCACCGGTAGGGCGCTCTAAAAGAGGACCCGTCTTGTCGCATAGCTTGGAACTTAGGTGACCAAGGCACACGGCTGCCTATCAGACCAGCAGTCAGTTATGTTTAGGGCACCTCTGAAAACCTACTAAGACCGAGACGAATACAATTTTGATTTTGAGCA
>CAWVTP010000140.1:0-4902 GCA_963933035.1 uncultured Puniceicoccaceae bacterium
CGACATAGCTAAAGTCAAAGCCTCCATAAGGTTCATCATTTAACTCGTCGTGTCCGCCAAAGACAAAACAACCATGAGTAGTACCTTCTGATGCCATGACTCGGTCTGGGACGCAATCCACCATTGCCCCAAATATAGCGGAAACAATTAAAGGATGCGTCTCGGTATTTCCTCCTACTTCTGAGCCTGGATAATCCACATTCATTACAGTTCCGGCGGGTGCTATTACTCGTATAGGCCGGAAGCATCCAGAATTTAGCGGGATAGTCTCGTCAGTCATATGTAAGATTGCATTGAACGCAGCTGACCAAGCGACACCTAATGTAGCATTAATAGGCCCCTTTGCTTGCTTGGAAGAGCCGGTATAGTCCACGACTACTTCTCCTCCCTGAACATAGACAGCAATATGAATTTCATACTCTTTATCTTCAATTCCGTCATCTTCAACCTTATCAACAAACGTGTACTTACCATCCTTAAATGTTTCCAATTCAGCACGCATGCGTTTTTCAGAGTAATCCATTAGATCTTGTACTGTACTTTCGAAGGTTTGCGCGCCGTATTTTTCAATGAGGCTTTTAAGTCTTTTTTCGCCCAGGTCCACAGCACTAATTAGTGCCCGCATGTCACCATAGTTACCTCGTGGAGTTCGTACGTTAGCCAGCATCATTTTCCAAACTTCTGGAACATCCCTACCTTCTTTAATGATTTTTATGGGTGGAACACGCAAGCCCTCGTGGAATATCTCTGTAGCTTCACCCGGAAAGCCACCTGGGACCATTCCCCCAACTTCAACGAAATGCCCCACGCACACCGAAAAAGCGACAATTTTACCCTCTACAAAAATAGGCTTAAAGACAGTATGTTCTGGCGTATGCAGTCCTCCCCGATATGGATCGTTATGGATTATCACATCTCCCTCACTCATTTCCGAGAGAGGTATTTCTTTTATCATTGAACGCACTAACAACGGCACGCCGCCGATTTGAGAAGGGCAAAAGTCGGCGACCGCTATTAGCTCTCCGTTACGATTTGCCAGGGCGCATGTAAAGTCTTCTCCCTCACTAAAGATGGTCGAATAGGCCGTCTTCTGAACGTTTATTCCCATCTCGCGTGCTATAGCGATCATTGCTGATTCGACTATGTTCATGTTGATCATGTCCATTTACTATATCTCCTTGATTGACTTGCCAATTACGCTGAGAGTTGATTAGCCAATTTCATGTATTTTTTCGTGCCCGAACGGCAATTTTGGTTGGTCTACACCTTGAGCTTTTGCAGATGCCCAGTCTACGCACCATTGTGAACAAAATATTTCTTTTGGAGAAGATTTTGATTGTATCCCTCCTGAATAAAGCAGCATTCCACAATTTGAGCATTTAATATATTTTTCAATATAGTAGCCATTATTTGAAAATTTCATTTTCTGTCCTTAGCAAATTTTTTGGTGGCAATTTCGCCGATTAAAATATTTCCATAGCGATCTATCTTCACGTTGTACTCTGGCCTAATTATTGTTACAGAAGCTCCTTCTTCAATGATTGCCGGTCCGTTAAAGCTATCTCCTGCTTTGAGGAGTTCCCGAGAGTATATTGGAGTTTCAATGTGGCCAGAGTCATATCTGACAAGTCGAGTGCCTTCGCTTGTGACGGGACCCGAAGATCTTTCAATCTCGAGTAGGTTGGGCTTTGGCGTTAGAGATACTGCGGTCACTTTAATACTGATAAGCTCGATGGTTTCTCCAGGTATATCAAAGTTGTAGCGAGTTTTGTGGACTGAGTGAAATTGTTGCCACACGTCTAGAATTGTTTGTTCATCAAAAGAGTCGAATTCTACCGCAACTTCCAATTCATGGTTTTGCCCAAAATATCTCATTTCTAGTGAACGATAGATTTCAAGATTTGCCTGATAACCCTGAGTAGATAATGATTGTTTAGCTTCAGTGACGAGATCAGATAAAACGCGACTGGCATGTTCTGCATTAAATGCTTTTGAGGTCATCGGGGCTGTTCGTTCCAGATCAACTCGTGCATCAGTCATGATGAAACCGAAGGCCGAAAATTGTCCTGGAAAATTTGGTACGATTCCACTGGGAATGCTGGCCGAATGCATTACATCAGTTATGTGGACAGGCCCCGCGCCACCAAAAGCAAGCAACGTGAAATCTCTAGGGTCTAACCCTCTCTCGGTTAGAACCATTCTTAGAGCCCCCACCATATTATTGTTGGCAATCTGTACGATTCCGATAGCTGCTTCATCTATAGAAACTTCAATTTGATCGGCTACGTTTTTGATAGCTTGTTTAGCCGCATCAACGTCTAAACTCATCTCACCGCCGAGGAAATTGGACGGATTAATTCGTCCTAATACCACGTTTGCATCAGTCACTGTGGGATCTTCACCACCGCGCCCATAGCACGCGGGCCCGGGTTGTGCGCCCGCACTCTGAGGACCTACTCGTAGCATCCCTCCTTTATCAATCCACGCTATCGAGCCTCCACCAGCTCCCATTGTTCTGATATCTAGCATGGGAATTTGGATAGGTACTCCAAACTCTATTTCGTAGCTCGTTGTGAAACTTTCGCGTGCGCTAACTATTGTCGAAACATCAGTTGATGTACCTCCCATATCTAAAGTCACTAAATTACCCACTCCAGATAAGCCTGCGATATATTTTGCTCCTATTACGCCACCAGTTGGGCCAGAGAGACTTAAGTGGATAGGATATTGCCGCGCTCCTTCAAGTGTGGTTTCGCCTCCGTTCGACTTGATGACAGCAACTTTTTTAATATCACCTGCTTCGTTTAGTCGGTCTTGGAGTCGCAAAAGATTTTGCGAGACGATGGGCTTGATGTAAGCATCAGCAATCGTAGTTGACGATCTCTCATGTTCCTTCCACTTTGGTAAAAGCTCGTAGGAGATTGATACGGGCTTATTCGGGCACTCTTCCTCAAAAATTGTTTTAAGCCGACGCTCATGCTCTGGAAAAACATATGAACACAGTAAGCATATAGCGATTGCTTCGATATTCGGATCAGAGTTAATTGACTTTGCGACAGTTCGTGCTTGCGACTCGTTTAACGGTTTATATACCCCTTCTCTGGGAGTTATTCGCTCGTCGATTTCGTAGCAATCTCTTCTTTTAACAAGCGGCTTAGATTTAATCCAAGTAATATCGTAATGACTTTTCCGTTTTCCGCGTTGAATAAATGGGACATCTTTGAAACCTTGAGTAGTGACGAATGCAACTGTTGAGCCCTTTCTTTCCAGTATCGCATTTGTTGCAACTGTAGTCCCGAAGCGCATATATTCCACTTGTTCGGAGGATTTTTGTGCCATGCCATTTAGGATGCCGTCGCTTGGATCATCAGGGGTGGATGAGGTTTTCCAAACTTCTAACTTTTGCGTTTTTGAATCGTAAGAAACAAAGTCTGTGAATGTCCCCCCAACATCTATTCCTAGAATACGGGTCATAAAAAATTCTCCCCAAAATGATTTACGGGGAGTGAATTTTGACAAGCTCCCTTTGTAGTTTAATTCAGACTATATCTAATTTGTGAATTTCTCAAGATGATCAGTGGCGCTAACTTGTCGTGGCTCTCAAGTTTAACTTATGTGCTAACATGATGTTTTATTTTAGATGGATGTTGTTGTGACTAGTTCATTGGCTTGGGTACTATCTGTGTGCCTGTTGGGGAGCCTGATTAGTATAGGAGCGGCTGGCGCCTACTTGTTGCTGCCTAAGCTGCTGAGAGATAAAACTCTAGACTATTTAATTTGTTTTGCAATTGGGATGCTTCTTGGTGCGAGCTTTTTGCATTTGTTGCCCGAGGCGATTGAGCAGGCGGGAGATAGTGTGCATGGGATAATGCGAGTGGCAGTATCGGCGATTCTTGCATTTTTTATTTTAGAAAAGGGTTTGATATGGCGACATCACCATCATCATGAGTCAGATCCAGGGTCTCTACAAGCGGACGAAACAGAGTCAGGAGAGCATGCTGGATCCCTTATACTAATTGGTGATTCCGTTCATAATTTCTTAGATGGGATCCTGATTGCATCAGCTTTTCTGGCAGATTTTTCACTTGGTATCGTCACAGCCTTAGCAGTTATTGCCCATGAAATCCCTCAAGAATTAGGTGATTTCGCCATTCTAATAAAAAGTGGTTACTCTCGTAGCCGCGCCCTTTTTTACAACTTACTGACCTCGGTTGCTATGATTATTGGAGCGACACTGGCGTGGTTTTGGTTAAGTGAATTTTCGAATTTTATCCCCTACTTGTTGACTTTTACTGCCGCTAGTTTTATCTATGTCGCAGTTTCGGATCTCATGCCGACTTTGAACTCAAAAATAGGGCTTTCAGCAACTACTATTCAGCTAACTTTGATCGGACTGGGTCTCGCTTTGAACGGGCTGGTTCACACGCACTAGGACAATATTGAACTTTTTTCTTGTCTCCAAAAATATAGGCTGACAAATATCGCGGGTATACCCATTGCGGCAGCGTAGACGAAAAAGTTGAAATAGCCAACAGCGTCGACTACGAAGCCAGAACTACTCGCTATAAATCTCGCTGGAAGTGTCGCTAACAGGAATAGTAACGCGTACTGTGTCGCCGTGAATTTCTCTGTGGTCAGGGAAGATAGGTAAGCGATTAAAGCGGCTGTCGCTACTCCTTGGGCTAAATTATCGCAGATAATCACTAAAGTCAGAGCTGATATGTCATTTCCTATAAGAGCGAGCGCTGCGAATGTTAAGTTTGTGAGTGCGACCAATATAGCGCCAATTGATAACGCTACTATTGTGGAATAACGGTAAACCAAAAGTCCGCCTATAAATGCCCCAGCTAGACTGACACTGATGCCAAATGCATTAGTAATTAAAGCTATTTGATCTTTTGT
>CAWVTP010000141.1:0-4876 GCA_963933035.1 uncultured Puniceicoccaceae bacterium
CCGAAACACTTTTGGTTCTGAGCTACGTTGATCTGCGCACGAAGGGCTTCCAGCCCTCCTGTGCACAGAATCGCCTTGCTCAAAATCAAAATTGTATTCGTCTCGGTCTTGGTAGGTTTTCAGAGGTGCCCACTAGAGCACACCTCTGAAAGCCAACTTTGCCCTCAAGCCAAATTTCTTAATGGCAACTGGTAATTCTAGACGCCACATACATTTTTTAATTGGAACCGACTCTTTCATTCGCTAATACTTACGTTCTAACTACTAAAGCGTCGCCTATTTAATGAACCGCAAGCACTTGAAACGCCCGCCCTGGATTGGCCTCTATGTATGCTGTTTCCTGAGTGCTTGCCAAGTTGTGCCTGATCCAGCTGAAGTGCCACATTCTAAGGTCGACACTTTAGCACCTCCTCCCTTGCCATCGCCTGCATTAACTGACACTCCGAATCAACCTGCCCCGGCGGAAACGAACAGGCTCCTCCCCAAGGCCTCAGAGCCAAGAATTACAAACAAAGCAATCCGAGATGTTGCAATTGGGGATGATCCGGTCACTGTCCTAAAAATCCTAGGAGAACCCGAACGAAGTACGCAAGTAGCGACATCCAATGGCGAACGTATGGCGTGGGAATACTTTTATCCCCCCCCAAAAAATCCATCTGAAACCAGCCCGAAGCTCAAGTGGCTCATAATTTTTGATCAAAAAACAAGTCGCGTAAAAACAATTGAGCACTATCCCCGATGACGATGCACACAGTCGACCGCATAGGCGCCAGCCAACTGAGAAGAAGAATTACTTGGGATGAAATCGATCCAAATTATCTGAAACAACTCATTCAATTAGCCAAAGTCGAAGATCTTGCTGGCGCGGGACTCGTCCAAAGGCCTCCCTATTTGGGCGACGTCACAACGGCGCTGATGCCACCGGGACATAATGCGAAAGCACAGCTCAACGCCCGAGAAGCCTGCACCCTGTGTGGACTGCACTTAGTGCCAAAGGTACTGGAGACCTATGGTCCCAATTGCACATTTAAGACTTCCCTACAAGATGGGGCTCAACTGGTAACCGGCGCTGCGATCGGTTATTTATCTGGACCTGCGGAAACTCTCCTGCAAGCCGAGCGCATCATTCTTAACTTTTTGCAACACCTAAGCGGAATTGCGACCTGTACAGCTAGCTACGTAAACGCCCTCGAAAACAGTCAGTGCGCCCTTTTAGACACTCGAAAAACACTACCAGGTTATCGAGTTTTGCAGAAATATGCTTTTGCTTGCGGAGGGGGCTACAATCATCGGATCGGCTTATTTGATCGTGTGATGCTGAAAGACAATCATCTTGCGCTCATGGGACTGTCTCAGAATCCCTCGCGCTTGGCAGATGCCGTTGTCGCAGCCAAGGAAAGTGGGCATGGCTTAGCCATTCAAGTAGAGGTCGATCACCTCGATCAAATTGATTCGGTACTCGCTGCTGGAGCCGATATCATTTTGCTCGACAACTTTTCAACTGGAGAATTGAACGCGGCCATTAAACGCATCGACGGACGCGCTTTGACTGAAGCCAGTGGTGGAATTCAACTTAATCGACTCGCTGAAATGGCCCAAATAGATGGACTCGACTTCATTTCCACTGGAGCGCCGATTCATCAGAGCCAGTGGATCGACATCGGATTAGATTGGGCATGAACCAGATACACGATTACAAATTAATTGCAAGCGATCCAGATGCGGTCGCCATTTTGTCCAAACTGCTCAATAATCCAGATAACTTCACATCTGGCAGCGAGCTTTCATCCATACTAGGTGTTTCCAGACCTGCAGTTTGGGGCAAGCTTGAAAAACTACGGGATCAGGGCTTCAAAGTCGAAGCATTGCGCAATCGCGGCTATCGCATATTAGAAAAGCCGCTGCAACACAATGCACAACTCTTGGAATACGAAACCCTTGCGAAGGGCTGCGCCATCCCATGTCTGTACTTCCCGGAAATTGATAGCACCAATAGCGAAGCCGAGCGTCAAATCTCCTATGGCCGCAAGGGACCCTTTGCCATTGTCAGCAGCCACCAGAGTAAAGGACGAGGTCGCCTAGGTCGCGACTGGTTCAGCGCTTCCAAGGAAAACAGCTACCTATCCGTCGCCTTTGAACCCAACTTACCCGCCAAAGACCTACAAGCCTTTACCCTGTGGGCGGGAATTTATATCTGTCGGGCGCTGCAAAAATTAATCCCACAAGCAAGTCTGCAAATTAAATGGCCGAACGACCTTTTCTGTCAGGGACGCAAATTTGCAGGTATGCTCACCGAAGCCAAAATTGATGCTGACTGTATGCGATCCCTGATCTTTGGAATTGGAATCAACATCAATAGCAACCCTCAAAGCTACCCAGATCCCCTGAAAAAAACTGCGACGAGCCTGCAAGCACTTTCAGGCACAGAATATTCACTCAATACCATCACCGCTGAATTGATTCACGCGATTGAGCATGCTTACGAGTACAGTATTTTGGGGAACCCTGGCGAGAGTCTCGCCAAAGCCTGGAGCCCATTGAGTTCACTCTGCGGCCAATCAGTTAACGCAACCAGTGCGCAATCGAGCATTCGCGGCACTGC
This sequence comes from uncultured Puniceicoccaceae bacterium, assembly GCA_963933035.1. Classification (GTDB taxonomy): domain Bacteria; phylum Verrucomicrobiota; class Verrucomicrobiia; order Opitutales; family Coraliomargaritaceae; genus CAWVTP01. The sequence continues at coordinate 2,603 of CAWVTP010000141.1, forward strand.
CTGCGGGATCGAAGAATCGGGAGCATTATTGATCAAAGATGCTACTGGAGCGATCCATTCCATTCACGCGGGCGACGTCCAACTGAACAAATGAGTACTCTCTGCATCGACATTGGAAATACCAGCAGTCATTTTGGCTGTGTCCACGCCCAAGGTGTCAGCCAGCGCGGACAATTTCCTACTAATCTGCTACAACAGTCAGCAAATAAGACTATCCTAGAACAATTGGCGCCCTTAATTGCCGATTGTGATTCAGTCGCCTTTTGCTCGGTGGTCCCCGAAGCCAATAAGAAACTCAAACAAGCGCTGCTAACATACAATCTTCCAATTTTTCAGCTGGATCACCTCAGCTGTCGAGGCCTCACACTGGCATACCCGACTCCTGAAGAGATCGGGCAAGACCGCTTGGCCAACGCCATAGCCGCACAAGCTAATTATGGAACGCCCGCAATTGTAATTGATCTCGGCACTGCCGTGACCTTTGACATCATCACCAGTCGTGGTTATGAGGGAGGCTTAATTGCTCCAGGAATCAATGTCATGACTCGCTATTTGCACGAACAAACGGCCCTACTGCCCTGTCTCGATGCCGATCATTTGGTGAGTGAGGATCACGCTATCGGCAAATCCACGATCAGCGCTATGCAGTTAGGTATCGCCATCGGCTTCTCTGGCATGATTGAAGCCTTACTGCAGCGAGTCCTCGAAGAGTTAAAAGGTCGAAATGAAGCCCCGCCAACTATACTGTCAACAGGTGGCAGCGTCGCTAACTTGACCCAAGATTGGGAAAAAAAATGCCAATTTGTACCAGATTTGACGCTCATCGGGCTACGTGAGGCCTACTCAAGAGCTCGCCTCGGCAACGAAATTTAGTGCCTTCAGATGACCTTCAGCAATCGCTCGCTGATAGCTCATCCAATCATCCACGTCATAGAGCGTCTCTAACTGCGCCACTTTCAGATTCAATTGCTCCGCATTCTTCAAGACATCGCTACGAGTCGATTTCGTACTCCAGCGCACCGCCGACAATACGCCTAAATGGGGCGCAGACAGACTCAATAAATAGAAGCCCCCATCCTCCGTGGGTCCCAAAATCAGATCAGCTCCTGCATCCATTGCGCTTTCTGCAGCCGCTATATGGCGCACCGCCAATTCCGGGCAATCTCCACCGATGCACGTCATCCGAGTATCCCCCGCCTGAAAATGCGCCTTGATCGCAGCACTCAAACGCGCCCCGAGATTCCCCTCGCACTGCGCCTCATAACAAACATCAGCGCCCAGCCAGGCAGACATTTCAGCTGCCGCATCCTGCGGCGCATACTGCACGCAGATCGAATACCCCTGCGACAAGCGCGCCATCTGTCCTGCAACCAATTCCCGATAGATCGATTGCGCAGCCTTTTCACCTACGGTCTCCGCCAAACGTGTCTTCACCGTCCCTAGGCGAGGCGCCTTCAGAAATACCAAAATACTGCTCATCTCAGCCACAAATCTACATAACTTGCGGAAAGACACAATCAGGAAGCAGAGCGAGACAGCCTAATATTTTGATCAACCATCTGGCACGCACGTGAGTCAAAAAAATATTCAGCGCTCGCGAACGAGTGCTGGCCCACGACTCAATAACCGCAAGTACCCGAGGTGGGACTTGAACCCACACGCCATTACTGGCAAGGGATTTTAAGTCCCCAGCGTCTACCATTCCGCCACTCGGGCATCGATAACTTGCAATCAGAATTGCTTAACAAAGCAAGCACACTGTGAATAATCAAGACTGTATATCTACGAAAACAAAAAAGTTAGTTAAAGGAACGAAACTCAATAAACAGATCGACTAAAAACGCCTCCAGCATGACTTGGCTGCCCTATCCTCTAAAGATCGCAGAATCAACCCCCAGATTCCGAGACATCCGCTGCCGAAAAGTCCTCAAAGCCGCTCTAACGAACGGCTTCATTGCCACCACCTGAGGCAAAGCAGCCTGCGCCAACAGCTATCCAAATCACCTTTTAAACACCTAGAAAAACCCAATGGCCAGATCAAGCGTCGCACAAAAGTCGCAGGACTTTTTCCAAATACGAGCTCGATTCTTAGACTCGTCACTGCCATCCTGAAAAATCCTAGGGGAGTGGGAGACTCGAAGAGCCTATCCCGATATCAAAGGATTTACTCTCTTATGAAACGTAAACAAACCAAGCATACTCAATCGGCCTAAACAAATTTACAGACAAAAAGACTCTCTGCCCAAAACGAAAGAAGTTTTATATTCAGATACC
>CAWVTP010000142.1:0-4794 GCA_963933035.1 uncultured Puniceicoccaceae bacterium
AAAAGTAATCGCTATGATGTTTATTTAAACCCTAATTATGCAATAGGCTGAGCACATTTCTAATGCGATGCATTAGAAATGTGCCTAGTGTAAGGGAACTTACAATCATAACTCTAATGCTCAAAAAATCCGTTTGCATAGTTTGGGTTAAAGTGAGCTTCAGCGAGCGAATACTTGGCTCATGCGACTGCATAATCCGGATTTAAGCCAATGCATCTATTAAGCTCTGTGCAATGCGAGCACTACTTCCCTGATTGCTCTGATACCATTTCGCCGCTGCTTCTGCCATTTTTTCGCGTCTATCAGGGCTTTTATGCAATTGTTGAATGGTCTCAATCAGCGCTGGCCCATCGCTGACTGAGCAGGCGGCACCCACTTCTAGTAAGGCTTGCGCAATGGCTTTGAAATTACTCATGCCTGCACCCATGATGATGGGAAGGCCGATGCGTGCGGCTTCAATCGGAGTTTGTCCTTCTCGATGTGGAGGCAGACTTTTTCCGATGAAGACGAGATCTGCTATTTGACAGAGCTCATTGAGTTCGCCGGTGGTATCTGCCAAATAAATCTGGGTGTTGCCTGCCGCTTGCTGACAATCAGAGCGTTGATGCCAGGAAAGACTTTGTTTTTGTAGGGACTCAACGATCGAGGGCCCCCGCTCGGCATGCCTCGGCACCAGCAATAAGCGGCAATCGATGCTGGCTTCGATGAGTTGCGCTTGCGCATCCATTAAAAAACTTTCCTCGCCCGGCCAGGTGGAGGCGCCCACTAAAATGAAAGGTGACTGGGTCTCTGGACAGGCGAAGCCTAATTCAGCGCAAAGCGCAGCTTTGGCTGCTGAGGACAATGGGGGCTTGGGGACTTGATCCAGCTTGATATTACCGAAGCAGTGCACGCGAGCTGGTGCCAAACCTAGCGAGATGAATCGCTCTCGATCGGGTGCACTGGCAGCATAGCACAGTGTGAAAGTTGACAACAACTTTAGGGCGAATGGATGGAACAACTGATAGCGGCGATAACTGCGATCGGACAAACGTGCATTGATCAGAAAGGCCGGGATACGACGCTTGCGGGCTTGATTCAGGTGCTCCGGCCACAGTTCACTTTCGGTCAAAATGATCGCATCCGGCTGCAGGCGCTGCCAAGCGCAACGGGCCCAGGGCCAAAAGTCGAAAGGGAAATAGCCTAGCATGCTCACTTTATCGGCATAGCGTTGGCAAGCGGTTTGGTAGCCAGTGCTGGTGGTCACGGTCAGAATGATATCGATGGCACCTTTTTGACTGAGCTCGTCTAGTAGCGGTCCGATGGCGATCACTTCGCCCACGCTGACGGCCTGAATCCATACCCTTTTTTTATTTGCAGTTTTTTTGGGTCGTGGCGGGTAACAACCGAAGCGGTGAAAAAAGTGACGGCAATAGCCACCGCGCCGCCACATCTTGATCAATTGCTGCGGCAATAATAGCAAAAAGATGGGTATAAATAGTAGGCGATAGATCCAGAGCATTGCGCAGCGATTGCAGCGGGATTTACGACTGAAGGAAAGTCTAAACTTGTTTGTGGCTTGCCAATCACCTGAACACTGGCATGCCATAAGGACATGGATCCTGTAACCCAAGTCAGTCTCGGTGCGGCAGCCGCTGCCCTGGTTAGCCGTCCAGCTTCTCTGCGTTCTGCCTTAATTATCGGGGCAATCGCAGGCGCTGTTCCGGACCTAGATGTGCTGATTCAAAGTGAGCATGATCCGCTGCTCTCACTGGAGTATCACCGTCATTTTTCGCATTCCCTCTTTATGGTGCCTGTCATTGGATGTTTGGTTGCACTCGTCTACAAGGGATTACTACGCTCAAGGGCACCCGACTTGGCGACCTGCGGGCTCTATGCGATTATGGGCACCCTGAGTCACGGTTTATTGGATGCTTGTACGAGCTATGGGACCCGCTTGTATTGGCCTTTTTCTCAATATCGTGAATCATGGGATTTGATATCCATCATCGATCCGCTGTTTACCCTGCCGATGTTGGCATTGCTGCTTGTTGCATTTATTCGCAAGCGAGTCAATGTAGCGCGATCCGGCTTGATCTTAGCAGGTCTCTATCTGGGCTTTGCGGCTTATCAGCAGCGACAAGCGCATACCGCCATCTTAGAGCTCGCGCAGGAGCGTGCGCATGGGGTGCACGATTTGGTGCTGAGGCCCTCTTTCGCGAATACAGTTGTTTGGCGCTCGGTATACCAGCACCAAGGGATGTATTATGTGGATGCGGTACGGGTTTTACCGGGAAGCGAAGCAAAGTACTACCCAGGGGATTCCACACCTGTATTGAGTCCGCTGCAAATCGAAGCTTGGGCTCAAGGGCAGCCAAATATTTTGCGTGATGTGGCTCGCTTTCAGCACTTTTCGCAGGGCTATTTATATCAACACCCCGATGACCCTACTGTGTTGGCCGATTTGCGCTATGCACTCTTGCCTGATTCGATTTATCCGTTGTGGGGCATTCGTCGTCCAAGTCATACTGACGATCCCGTGCAATGGGTCCATTACCGCAAAGCTAACCAATCTGCTGTTAATCGACTGTTGGCAATGCTGCGGGGCGAATCTTTAACTGCCAATTAATCGAGTGTTGGGCATTCAATTAAAGCAGCGCTGAAAGTATTAATCAGATGAAATTTGCCTTGGGTGGTTATGTTTTAGATAGCAGCGAGCAACAACTGATTTTTCAGCTCACTCATGCGAATAACTATTCTCGGCTGGTGTGCTAATTTTTATATTTTTGTATCGTGATGAGCGAGTAAACATGTGACGCAGCCCAATACGACCTTTCGAAATTTCAGGGAGGCTCGGGTTCTCCATGTGACAGTAGAGTGTTTGCGCTGCGTTTTCTATTTTCATAAATAGGGAACGATCATTTTTGATGACAGTTATTTTGTGTGGCACGCCGGTTTCAAACAAATCCTGTGGGAAGTAGTCCGGTTTTAGGCCTGTACCTTTGAGTCCGGTGGCATTCGGCATGTAGCGGCGTGCCCGGATGTAGGCGCGGTTGTCGTCACCCTCATTTGGGTTGGCGGCATAGCTGATGTGATAGGTGTGCATGTGGTCGAAATACATACGCATGGCAGGCACACGGCGTAGCTCATTCCATTTGGTGATGTCGTTCTCATAGGGTGCTTCGCCGCTACCGGTGGCTTGGATGTAAAGGATGTTTACGCAGTTTGTGGCTTGGTCGAGACGCGTGTACTCATATTCAATTTTTACATCGCCTTCGAATATGTCATTGGTCCACAGCACCATATGGTGCGCATCATTTTTAAATTCAGGTCCCGCAGTCAGCGTCATCCCATCGGAACTATTTTCAACGGTGCCGACTTCGCCGTCGAGGAACCATTGCTCGGTCCAGTCGCCGGTGCAGAAGTCGGTGAAGGTGGTTTTCCAGTTTGTTTCGTCTGCCGCTTGGAAAGCTGTCTGTTCGGGGGATTGTGCTGATCGCATAGTCGATGTGGTGCACCCGGCGAGAAGGAGTCCGGTTGCGAGGCGTGTGATTGTTGGGAGTGTTTTCATTTTAAGCTGATGTCGTCGTTGGTTTCTTCAATTTCAAAAAAGTGCGGTCGTTCTTCGGGCGTGTTGTTCGGTTGATGCAGGGTGAGATAGAGCTGCCCTTCGAAGCTGCGAAACAGCATGCCGTGTCCGCCGTCTTCAGTCCACAATGGTTTTGGGAGCTGTTCCCATGGGCCTGCAATGTGGCCGGATGTTGAGCGTGCCAGCCCCATGGTGTAGCCGTCGTTGCCGAGTGTGGACCAGAGCATCAGTAAGCTGCCGCTGGCAGTGCGATGCAAGAATGGGCCGTCGGTTACATATAGAGGAAATGGATACGCGGCGTTGAGCTCGGGACCAGATAGATAGCTGGGGAACTGCGAGCGTTCGCCTCCGGCTGGCCAGTCAGAGGGGTAGGCCCAGGGCGCTTCCGAGGCGTTGAATAAAAACACGGGTGGCGCCACAGCCTCTTTCAGGTCAGCCGAGAGTTGCATCGCGTGTATTGCACCATTGTGAATCTGCATCCACTCATGGCAGAACACGATCCACGGCGCACCGTCGGGGTCCACGTAGAGGGTGCCGTCGAGGCACTGCCAATTGGGCGGAGTGATGGGGCCATCAGTGAGTGGGGCATAGGGGCCTTCCGGCTTGTCTGCGACAAGGATTTGGGTGCCGCGGTAGCGTTTGTCTGCGGCGAAGGTAGCGAACATATAGAAGCGCCCGTTGAAGCGATGCACCTCCGGCGCCCAGAAATTATGCGTTGCCCAAAAGTCAGCGGTTGGACGGAAGGCCGGGAATGGTCCTTCCCAGTTTTCAAGATCGCAGCTATGGTAGCAATCGAAGCCTATAGGCTCTCCATCCCAACAATTTTTATCGGTTGTTCCATATAAGTAGTAGCGCTGTTCTTCCAAGACAGGAAGTACAAATGGATCACGAATTTGAATATCGCAGGTTTTCATTAGGTTTGTTGTGATCTCTTCATTGTATTCTGTAAGAATCTAAGGGCACCTCTGGTAATCTACCATGACCGAGACGAAAGCAATTTTACTTCTTCATAAATGAGCGCAGCGTATCCAGATCAAGCCAGACTAAACCGATATCACGGTACATGTGGTGAGTAACATTGCCCGGGTAGGCATCAAAAAGTAGTGCGAGACGTCCATCAGCGAACGTTACCGTTGGCATGCCAATGGGTCTCTGACACCAATCACAAGATGTTTCATCAACAACAATGGCTTTGTTTTTTGGGTTCCAGCATTTAGGGTCCTTAG
>CAWVTP010000143.1:0-4758 GCA_963933035.1 uncultured Puniceicoccaceae bacterium
TTTAATGTAACCGATGTACTTGTGTTAAGTGTTACCTATGTGTTTGTGTCGTACCTCATTTTGTAGATTATCCTCAGTGTTTTTCGCTAAAAAATTTCTATCAGCTAGACTACATGATTTCGCTTTTTATGGGCAATGATCCTGGGCGCTGCAACGCATGTTTTGGGTGGGAGATTTTGTCGCTTTTTGCAACCGAGGCAAGTGTCCCGATCTGTACTTCTGGCGCTCCCATAATGGCTTGGAGGTCGACCTGATCATTCAAATTGGGCAGCGTCTCTATCCGATTGAAATCAAATCCAGTGCGACGCCGAAAGCTGAGTTCATGGCTACGGTGAATCAATTTAGGAAAATCGCAACAAAGGCGTCGTTCTCCGTAGCGGATGGGCTACTGGTTTGTCAAGCGCCCGCGCGAGCTCCCTTGCCGAACGGCAATCAATGCATTCCCTGGACTTGCTTTTACCAATGGCTCGACGATCAACTGTCTGCAGTAGAAGCAGGTCGCCAATAAGAAAGGGCACCTCTGAAAACCTCTCATGATACGAGATTTCTTATGTGCTGTGATACCGGCCGGGCGCTCGTGCCAATGCTTGAGTTGCTGGAACTCACCCGGGTAGGAGCATCGCCGCTATTGGGCAGTCACATAAAGTGTGTTCAGCTGTGCTGGATTGACGGCAGTTTTATCCGTTTTGGGACGAATTTTTAAGCACAATACATTTTAATAAAATGTTCATAGTCAGTTTCTTGTGGTAAAAGCATGAAAACTTGGACAGACCCCTTCAGCCCATCCCAGCTAAAAAATGGATTGGACTCCTCGAATCCTGCTACCTGCTATACTTGCTTAGGCCCTTTCATCGCAACCTTGGCAAGCGCATCGTCAAAAGCGCCAAGCTTTATTTTATGGATTCGGCATTGGCAGGCTATCTGACGCGACAACCCAGCGCCGAAGGCATGCTTGCTGGCAGTATGGGCGAGAGCTTTTTTGAAGGAGTTATCGTGGCCGAAGCCGTCAAGTGATTTTGCAACCGAGGCAAGCAATCCCAATCTGTACTTCTGGCGCTCTCATGATGGCTTGGAGGTCGACCTGATCATTCAAATTGGGCAGCGTCTCTATCCGATTGAAATCAAATCCAGTGCGACGCCGAAAGCTGAGTTCATGGCTACGGTGAATCAATTTAGGAAAATCGCAACAAAGGCGTCGTTCTCCGTAGCGGATGGGCTACTGGTTTGTCAAGCGCCCGCGCGAGCTCCCTTGCCCAACGGCAATCAATGCATTCCTTGCTCTTGCTTTTACCAATGGCTCGACGATCAACTGTCTGTAGCAGAAGCAGGTCTACATTAATTATAAGCTATGACCAGCATCTTCTGGCCCAATGAACGGAAGATTGATTGGGTCTAAAAACTTACCGTAGCTTTCCAGAATACCGCACTGATGTACAGCCAAAGACAACTGAAACAAATGTGAACAATGGTTTCGAAAGTTTTTCCTTTCCATAGTTCGGGGGAGTAGACGAAGAACTGAAATATTAGGCGAATGCTCCAGAATGCTGCCATTCCCGAACAGATGCGATTACCCAGTTCTGTTGTAAGCAGGAGTTCGGATGAGCTGAGGCATAGCAGGCCCATCATAAAAACAGTCAATGCAATGAAAAAGGTATGTGCGTACAATACTTCCCTTGTGACCAATTCGAGTGATTGAGTTGTTGTCTTCCATCTAAAGTAATGAGGGAAGATGCTATGCAGGAGCGCAAGTGCGATTAGCAGTATGCCAATTATTGTTAGGTGAAATTGCATTGTAATTGGTAACAAACAACGAGGCCATTCACCTGTTTGCGAGTGATGATTTGCCAGCCCGCTTGGGAGAATGTATTTTCCCAAGTTTTCTCAGTGTAAAAGTGTAGGGAACCAATCGAATAGACGAGCGCATTTCTCCAGTCCAACAGGTGTTCGACAACATAAAGATTCCCCATGGGTTTCATTGCCGTTTTGAGTGCTTGGAAGAACGCAATACGTTCGGCGCTATCTCGGATCTCGTGGGCAGCGAAGATGAGGCATATGGCGTCGAAGCTGTCATCTCCAATTGATATGTGGTCTGTGCAAATACGTGTTGTTGGCACGGGTGCCGGGTAACGGCTGCGCGCTCGGCGAATCGAGGCCTCGGTGTGCTTTTTAGGGTCGTAAAAGTCGAAGGTATCGATGCTGCTGCCTGGGAATCTTTGCTTTAGAGCGAGTGATGATTCATCGAATCCAGCGTGAATATTCGCGATGCGAGCAGGTTGCCCGCTCATATATTTGAATGAATAAGGCTGCGTTAGATCGTAGGCATACCAGGAGGCAATTAGCGATAGCACGACGGACGCACTGCCGATGGCGACAGCAGCCCAAACCCATAGCTGAAACTTGTCGGGAAGCAGTGGGTTGATCCCTAGCACGAGCAAAACGGTCAATGTGGCGCAGGCGAAGAATGGCCAATTAAATAGCACAATTTGACTGACTCCTCTAAAACGCATTTCAGCGACGAGGCTCCCTTCGTCCTCTGCTCCATTCGTAGGGGATATTTTCGGTGACAAATGCGTTCGCTAACAGGGGGACCGTATTCGAGAATTGATTGAGTTGTGGAACCTTCGCTTCAACAATTCGAACGGGCTGCGGTTGCCATTGTGAGCGCTTGCCTTCCACAATGACGACTTCTTGGGAATTCACGCTAAAGGTAAATGGCATCGGACCGGCAAACATGCGAGCGTCCTTCCAGCTACTAAAAGGAGAATTCTCTGCTAATGGGGTGGAATCTCCGAGACTGAGGTCGGCGGTGATATCCATACCGGTGCTGGGTGATTGTATGCGAGCTTGCTGGCCAGACTCGTAATTGGCGCTAACGCGAATTTTCGAGTACTTGTAGTTTGTGAATAGGTTCCCGAGGAGACACATTTTTGTCTTATCCGTTTCAGAGCGCAGGATGTAGAGTCCCCGCAAGCGGCGTCCTTTAGCGGATTGGTATCTGACGAAGATGCGATAGCCGGCTAGAAAGAAATTATTGCCAGCCCAGCGTGGAAAACCTTTGGGGCGAAGTTGACGCGTCTGCACCATGGCGACTGCGATGAATGCATATTTATCTTGAAAAGTATCGAGCTCTAAGCAGCTGGGTATAAGCGACTGTAGCGCTTGTAGCGGATACGCATAAGTGAGTACAAGGGAGTAATCAAAGTAAGCCTTAACAGGAAAAGGGTGCTGGCTAATTCGATTCCACATCAGCGTGTTTGTTGAGAATAAAGCCATGCCAGTAAACGACAAAGCAAAATGTTAGGGCAAAGATTATGTTTAGCGGCCCCCATAGTAGGTCGTCTATCGCGAAGTTGAACTCGAGAATGTTCATGCTGATGACCAAAAGGATTTGTATAGAAGCGAGCAGTTTGCGGTAAAGTCCAGTGGCAATAGCGATTCCTAAAAGCACTTCCCCGGCTCCAATCAAGGGAGTGAGCCAAGTAGCTATGGATTCTCCCAGTATAGATCCCACGATTGCTTCGTGCCTTGGCACTTGACCGAGTAACTTGCAGTAGAGGCCCATGACAAGCCAAACGGCTGCAAGCAGAAAATCGATCCCACGCTGTTTCATAGAAATCGTTAACTTTACGGTTTGTTTCGGTGAGGTCGAGTGTCTTCTCACCAGTTCCATCAAGCTATCGGTTATTCTGTAAGATTCACAATTCTATCGAGTCTGTAAAATTTTTGTTATGCCTCATCTTTCTCGATTTGCTTCAGGCTCTTTCCATTTGAGTCTATCCAAGCTAAAAGTCCATTAGCACTGCCGCCGTGAATAGTCGCGGCGGCTGCGCTTGGACTCGAGAACTCTGTATTTTGAGTAAATACGTAAGTATCACCTACAGGTATTAATGTTTCCTCTTCTATCAGGTTATTTCTTTGGGCTAAAACAGTCGGCCATTTTTTTGCTGAGGTTCTTTCATCCATGACTGCCTGCGAGTCCTTTAGAACTATAAATCCATTTGGAGTCTGGTAACCTTTTGCGACAACATTCTTAATTTTGCAAAATAGCACCTCTTTCTTAACCTGATCCTCGGATTGCTTTGCCACTGCTGGAACAAAAGCATCAACGTCTAATGCAGGTAACATTTGCTGCATTTTTTCGAGAAATATTTCCATCTCTTCCCTGTCCGATTCTGGAAGCCTGGCGCCACTACCTTGGTTATTCATCACAGTCGCTCGCCCTGAATCTTTTGCTAATTCAATCAGTCGTCCTTCTAGATATTTGATGTGGGCCTTCGTAAGGTTTTCATCTTTAGAGACAAAGAATGTTATCTGATTCCAAAAGTCTCTTGTTAGGTGGGCTTTAATTCTGTTTTTGATGTTCTCTGCTTCACCAACATAGATGGCCTTCTTACTGGTACTGGGTTCAATGCCTGTTAAAAAGTAAATGCCTGAGCTCGCGCACTCGACGCGTTCCAATAATTTCTCAAACTCACTTCTGGGCCCTGCGACTGCTTTTCCAATCCAATTAGAGAGTTCGGCAGTTCGCAAACGCTTGGGGTCTCCGTATACCAGAAACAGTTTTAGGGTTGCAGACGGCATAGCTATTTTAGTGGCGTGTTAGGCGTTTGAATTTGAAATCTAACAAAAATTCTTGCGGCCTATTCGACGACAATAAATTTACGCATCTGCAACTACCGTTCACCGTCACCTCCACAAAAAAACTACAAACAATCCAGTGAGGCGAAGGCTTGTTCGCTGAGCGCTTGTTGGCGGCTG
>CAWVTP010000144.1:0-4584 GCA_963933035.1 uncultured Puniceicoccaceae bacterium
CGACTTCAAAGCGTTCATGGTTCAGCGAAGAGGTCGCCATTTGACTAAGCTAATTTAGCTGACGAGACCGATAAAGTCATAGACGATCGGATTGGGATCGCTATCAGTACCTACAAGCTATTTCGCGTTGAAAAGTGGCGTCAAATAGCTTCCGCAGCTAGCGAGAGAGGCCAGTTGCGGGTAATCGGCTTCGGGAACTTCAATACCGTGTTGCTTGCGCAGCTCCATAACGATGTCTAAAAAGTCCATGGAATCGAGGTCCATTTGATCGCGCAGGCTGACCGCAGGATCTAAATTAGAAGTGTCCTCATCGGGAGCTATTTCGTTGATGATATCAATGACGATTTGTTGTACCTGTTCTTCTGTCATGAGACTAATGTTAAAAGTTTGGGTTCTTTAGCGAGCCTAAAGCTTGGGCGGATAGTGTTGAATAGGAATATGCTAAGCCTCGTATTTTCTAACAATGAGGGCGGAGTTGATACCTAACATACCAAATGAGTTGTTAAGGATAACATTGACCGCGTCAACCTTACGTGCTTCGTTTATGACTAGATTTTTTAAGGCACACTCGGGATCAAGAGCTTCAATATTAATGGTGGGGTGGATGATATTATCTTCAAAAGAAGGAATATTTCCCGCCAGTTCTAGGGCCCCAGCAGCTCCCATGGAGTGTCCGATAAAGCTTTTGGTATTGTTGATATAAGTGGTCGGACAGTCACCAAATACGGCCTCGATCGCCTTACACTCTTGAATGTCGCCCATCGGTGTTGAGGTTGCATGGGTATTCACGATGTCCACTTCATTTGCCTTAATCTGGGCAGATTTGAGTGCGGCTTGCATACACTCGGCTTGGCGTATGGGGTTGGGCAAAACATAGTCGCTTGCATCCGAATTGATTTTATAGCCAATTATTTCCGCCAAAATCTTTGCTCCGCGTGCTTGAGCGTCCTCTAGGCGCTCGAGGGTGTAAATGCAGCCGCCCTCACTCACAACAATGCCATTGCGCGATTGATCAAATGGACGACTGGTCTTGTTGGGATCGGTGGGGTGCGTGCCGAGTGCGCCCTGACTTTTAAAGCCGGCAAAAATGCCAAAAGATTGGATACTTTCACTCACACCGCCAGCCAGCGCAAAATCCACTTCGCCCAAACGTAGCATCTGTAATGCTTGAATGAGACCCGCATTGCCTGCGGCACAGGCCGCTCCAATCGCGTAGTGTGGCCCGGTGATACCTAAATTAATGGTGATTTCACCGGCGGGATTGTTGGCAACCGTGCGTGGGTTGTGATGGTGCGTCCAGTAACGGGTATCGTACTCAAATTTGGAAATATTGTAGACCTCGTTTTCAGTTTCCACATTCCCATGCTCTGTGGTGCCAATGTAGACGCCACAGCGGCTTTTGTCGAAAGCTTCAAAGTTGAGGCCACTATTGGCGATGGCCTCATGGGCACAGTAGATTGCAATACTTCCAGCACGTGTCCCAACACGCAGCTCTTTACGAGTTTGGTATTTTTTAGGGTCGAAGTTACAGACACCTGCGGGCACTTGGCCCATGTAGCGCATATCGATGGTTTGTATGTTGGCACAGCCAGAGAGCAGATTTTTTCTATAGTCTGCCAGTGAATTCCCGTTGGGTGCGGTGAGGCCGATGCCTGTAATGACGATGCGCGATAAGTCCATGAGTCGAAGTGACATTCTTAGCACAAATTGCTAGCCCTCTGTCAACGCTGTAAGTGTTTAATTGACGCATTGCGGATGCTTTTGAAATAAGTTTATGGACTCGTAAGCAAATTCTGTGCATCAGTGCCTGCAAGATGAGTTCAGTAAGTTCGCAACTTTTTTTCGAAGGTATGAGTTATCAGAAAATGACGGATTTGCTGGCGTCTAGCGGGGTAAATCCGGTGCATGCGCGTCCCTTGTTTCGTGCAATTCATCGCGAACTATTGCAGTGTTCGCAACTACAGCCAGATGCTTTTTTGCCCCCATTAGAACGTTGGTTGAAGTGTGAAAAAGCGCCAGTGTGGACCGGGATAAAGGCCAGTGATGAATCGATTAGCGATGATGGGTGGACACAGAAGTATTTGCTGGAATTTGACGACAAACGCTCAGTTGAAGCGGTTCAAATGGGATTTCCGGGACGCTACACTGCTTGTTTGAGCAGTCAGGTGGGCTGCGCCATGGGTTGTGTATTTTGTGCCACCGGTCAAATGGGCTATAGCCGTCAACTGGAGGTACACGAAATCGTTGCCCAGGCTTATCACGTGGAACGAGCCATTCGCAGCAAGGATGGTGGTCGACTGCGCAATATTGTGATGATGGGTATGGGAGAACCGCTGCATAATTTTGAGCGAGTGATGGCAGCACTCGACTTATTGACCGACACGCGTGGGCTGAATATTGGCCCAGCCAGAGTGGCTATCAGTACTGTAGGCTATATCCCAGGGATCCAAAAGCTGGCTCGCCACCCGAAGCGTTACTCTTTGGCCGTGAGTCTTCATGGAAGTAGTGATGAAGAACGGAATGCACTTGTGCCATTGGGTAAGCGCTGGCCCTTGCCAGATTTATTGGCTGCTTGTCGTGAATATTCTGCAATCAAGCGTGCTCGTGTATTTTTTGCATGGACGCTGATTCGAGGCGTCAACGATAGCGATGCGCAAGCGCGCCGGCTGGTGGATTTATTGCGCGGAATGGATGCACATGTGAACTTAATTCCTTTGAATCCAACTGCAGGCTTTGACGGGGAGGCTCCCAGTCCCGAGCGCGTAGCAGCTTTTCAAAGCATTATTCAAGCAGCTGGGATTCCCTCTACTGTGAGGCAGCGGCGCGGGATCGATGTGGCTGCCGGTTGCGGTCAGTTGGGCTTGATCCGGAAAAATTAAATGCCACGCGCGACCTTTGATCTGAGTTTACTTTCCTAGCTGACCCAGTTTACTATAGATATATGGAATCGATTTGTCAGTTTATTTGCGGAGATGATGATTATCTCGTAGCGGAAAAAGGGCGCGAATTATTTGCGGCGGCCAGCCAAGATTTGGATGATGATCTCGCGATGGAAGTCATCGATGGTCGTGCGGCCAATGTTGCTGAAGTCGAACGCATTATAGCGCAGTTCTCGAGTGCAGTGATGACCCGTCCCATGTTTGGCGATCGCAAAGTTGTATGGTTGAAAGAAATTAATTTTTTGGCCAATAATCAGACTGGAAATGCGCAAGGTACTTTAGACTTACTCGAGAACCTCAAGGCATTGCTTGGGTCGCTAGATCCTGAGGGTTTGGAGATTATACTGACCGCTTATCCTGTCTACAAGGTCCGTAACTTTTATAAATGGGCGCAAAAAAAGACACAATTTGTCAATATCGCTGGTGGCAAAGATCCCACTCAGGCTTGTGTCAAATTAGTTCAAGCCGCATGCCAGTCTGCTCAAGTAATCATTACGCGTGAAGCCGTTCAGTTACTTTTGGGACGTGTTCAGGCAAATACCCGGATGGCTGCGGAGGAAATTCGTAAGCTGATCGATTACATCGGGCCCAACGGTGAGAGCATTCAGGAACAGATGGTATCAGAATTGGTGCCTAATTTTGGGGAGGCGGACTTTTTTGAAGCTACTGACGCCTTTTATACTTTAAACTTGGAACGGACCTTAATCGCTCTGGATCGTCATTTTTTCACAAATAGTGAAGCGCGCCCCTTATTGGGTAGTTTGCAATCGCGTAATCGCTTGTTGATTCAACTTCGTGCGCTGGTGGACAGTGGCCAAACCCGCTTAAAGGGCGCGCGCGCGTTGTCGAAAAATGAGCTGCTCAATGCCGCCAACATATTTGGTGAGCACTATCATGGTGTGGATGAAAAAAGTAATCTCAACATTTTTACCCAAAACCCATTTTACCTAAGTCGCTTATTAACGCTGGCCCAAAAGGTGCCTTTAAAGAAATTGATCGATTTTCAACTCGCTTTCTCCGACGCATTTGAGGCACTATTTGAGCGGCCAAACGAACAAGCAGCTATTTGTCGTGAGTTGGCCATCGATTGTTTAAGCTAATGGAACTCGCATTGAGCACCCCCTCTATTTTGTTTCCAGCGGTCAGTTTACTATTGTTGGCTTATACAAATCGTTTTTTAGCCATTGCAGCGATTATTCGTAATTTGTATGCACGCTACCAAAAAGAAGGAGGACAAAACATTCGGCTACAAATTGAAAATTTGACCGCTCGATTGAGTTTGATTCGCAAAACCCAATCCTTAGGCGTCCTCAGCTTATTGACCTGTACTTTGTCGGTGATCCTACTTTTTCTAGAATTTTCATTTTCGGGTAAACTCTTATTTGTGATAAGTTTGCTGTGTATGCTCAGCTCTTTAATCTACTGCTTATTTGAAATCCAGCTCTCTGGTCGGGCTTTAGAGATTGAGCTCCAAGCGATGAAAGATCAGTCCAATGGCCCTGAGTCGACTTAGTGGTTATTATTCAGATAAAGCCATCTAAGCGTTTTGAACCCGGCTTAAATGGAACTGCTGCATTGTTTTCCTACCCTTTTAAGGGCACCTCTGAAAACCTACCAAGACCGAGACGAATACAATTTTGATTTT
>CAWVTP010000145.1:0-4562 GCA_963933035.1 uncultured Puniceicoccaceae bacterium
AATGGCATGAGCTTATCGCGGCGAGACTCCCCTTTTGCCAATAGTGGGATGGTCGTCAGCGTTGAACCAGAGGACACCCGGCACTTTTCGAAAGAACATGGCGTGCTCGCGGGTATCGCCTTCCAAACCGCCATCGAACGTAGCGCCAAAGTAGCTGGCGGTGGTGGTCAGGTCGCACCAGGACAGCGCGTTACCGACTTTTTAGCCCAACGCGAATCTGCCAGCCTCCCCAAAACGAGCTATTTCCCCGGCATTCGCAGTCAACGTATCGACCAGCTGCTGCCTGATTGGATTGTGCAGCGGCTGTCTCAAGGCCTGGAATTATTTGGACGGCAAATGAAAGGCTATTTGACAGAAGAGTGCAATCTAATCGGTTTTGAAACCCGCACCAGTTCGCCCGTACGCATTCCGCGGGATGCTGCCACATTACAACATCCTGAGGTGGTCGGGCTCTACCCCTGCGGTGAAGGGGCCGGCTTTGCTGGCGGCATCGTCAGCGCTGCGCTCGATGGTATGCGCTGCGCCGAAGCCACCCACAAAGGTACACAGAACAAGTAGCCACTGCGATCTGCAGTTAGCGCGATCGCATCCAACAAGCGCTACTTAACGAACGCATTTGCTTCAGGCACGTGGTTTAGGAACGATGCTGGAAAGCCCACCGTCCATCACATACGTTTGCCCGGTGACAAAGCCCGCCTGCTCACTCAAGAGCCATTCGGCCAAGCTGGCCACCTCCGCAGGATGTCCGATGCGCCCCAATGGATGCATCTGCTGCGAGATTTTGAGACTTTGCGGATTGCCCACAATCGATTGTGCCAAGGTCGTGTCGGTCAAGCTGGGGGCAATCGCGTTGATCCGAACGCCTCGATTGCTGTAGGTAGCAGCCGCTGAGCGCACCATCGCCTCAATACCGCCCTTGGCGGCCGCAATTGCCTCGTGGTTAGCCAGCCCGACTTGAGCCGCGGCCGTACTAAAAAACAGGCAACTGCCCGCACCTTGACGACTCATAATTTTAGTGCAATAACTCAGCGCGTAAAATGCGCTATTCAAATTGGTATCAATCGTTTGAATCCAAGCCTCTGGACTCGTCAGATGTGCCGGCTTTAACAGAATCGATCCAATTGCATGCACATAGCCGTCAATACGTCCATAGCGCTCATGCCACTCGCTGAGTAGGGCTTTGAGCGCCGCTGGCTGACTGGCATCACAGGCCTGCAAATCATAAGCACAGCGATCTTGGAGGGTCTGTAATCGAGCCGCATCGCGGGCAAAGCCGACAACTACGTGCCCGGACTGATGCAGCTTAGCCGCCAGCGCTTGACCAATTCCACCGGTAATGCCGCCAATAACAAAGATTTTCTTTTCACTATCCATTTAGTTAAATCGGATAAGACGAGAAATAATTACACGCTTTCTGGCTTGAAAGGATGCTCAGGGGCTTCAACTTGATCAGCTTTACCTTAATCTATTATGTCTGAAATTTCTAAAGCTTACGAACCGGAAGCAGTTGAAAATCGCTGGTATGCCGAATGGTTATCCGCAGGTTGCTTCAAAGCTGTCGCCGACCCAAAACGCCAACCGTACGCGATCATGATTCCGCCCCCGAACGTTACCGGACGTCTCCACATGGGCCATGTTTTAGATAATACCCTGCAAGATATTTTTGTTCGACGGGCCCGGCAAGAAGGCAAAGCCGTTTTGTGGCAGCCGGGCACCGACCACGCTGGCATTGCAACTCAAACAAAAGTCGAAAAGCAGCTGCTTGAGTCAACGGGACAGAGCAAACACGATTTGGGGCGTGAAGCTTTTTTAGAAAAAGTATGGGACTTTAAGCAAGCATCGGGCGGTGTCATTTTACAACAGCTGCAAAAGCTTGGAGCTTCCTGCGATTGGGATCGAGCTAGCTTCACGCTGGATGAGGACTACTCAAAAGCAGTGCTGACCGCCTTTGTACGCTTTTACCAGCGTGGCTACATTTATCGTGGCAAACGAATGGTCAACTGGTGCCCCGCCACCCAAACGGCCCTATCAGATGAAGAGGTGACCATGCGGGCGCAAAATGGCATCTTGTACAAAATGCGCTATGAGTTGGTCGAGCCGGACGGCGAACGGACTCACTTAGAAATCTCAACCACCCGTCCAGAGACGCTGATGGGCGACAGCGCAGTTGCAGTCCATCCAGAAGATGCGCGCTACCAACACCTGATTGGTCAAACAGTGTGGCGCCCCTTTCCTCGGGAGGAAATCCCCATCATTGGAGACAGCTATGTCGACCGTGAATTTGGAACTGGCTGCTTAAAAGTGACCCCCGCACATGACAAAAATGACTTTGAGATTGGTCAGCGCCACGACTTGAAATTGATCGAAGTCATTGGTGCCGATGGGTACATGAACGAACAAGCTGGGGAAGAATTTGCCGGAGTTGAGCGCTTCGAAGCACGCAAACGGGCCGCTAAAAAGCTGGAAACCATGGGCCTACTAGTGGCTCGAGAAGCTTACGAAAACAATGTGGGCTATTCTGAACGTGGTCACGTCCCGATCGAGCCCCGTCTCTCCGAGCAATGGTTCCTAAAATATCCGAAAGTAGCCGCCGCCAAACGAGCGGTCGAAAGCGGGGCCATCCGCTTTTATCCAGATCGTTGGAAAAAAACCTACTTGCACTGGTTAGACGGCATTCAAGATTGGTGTATCAGCCGTCAACTCTGGTGGGGGCACCGTATCCCCGTCTGGTACAAAAAGGGCTTAGCGCGCAGCGAACTTGACTTTGATAACCCCAAGCATGTGCACGTTTCTATTGAGGGCCCCAATGATCCAGAAAACTGGGAACAGGAATCCGACGTCCTCGACACTTGGGCCTCCTCCTACTTATGGCCGATGGCAAATCTGGGCTGGCCGCACCCGAACCCAGAACAGCAAAAAGAGCTCGATTTTTGGTATCCAACAACTACCTTAGTCACTGGTTTCGATATCATTTTCTTCTGGGTGGCACGCATGATTATGGCCTCACTTGAACTCTACGGGGAGGATCAGGAAGTCTTAAGCGATGCAGAAATTGCCAAGCGTTTGCCCTTTAAAAATATTTTTATTCACGGCTTAATCCGGGATGAAAAAGGACGCAAGATGTCCAAATCCTTGGGCAATTCGCCCGACCCACTGGACCTCATTCAAAAATTTGGGGCAGACGGTCTACGCTTTGGAATTTGTAACATCGCGCCCTCAGGCTCTGACATTTTATTCTCGGAAGAACGCATCCAAATTGGGCGCAACTTTTGCAACAAACTATGGAATGCCGTGCGTTTTAGACAGATGTCGGGTCCCATGTCGGACAATAGTGACCTCGCCAGCATCCTGCAAAGACTGGATCGCACGCTTTTTGACGACCCTGACCACTGGATTCTACAACGCTTGTGCGATTTGACACAATCGCTAGAAAGCGGTTTCCAAGACTATGAGATCGCACCGCTCACTCATCGTTTGTACGCTTTTTTCTGGAGCGATTTTTGCGACTGGTATGTTGAAGCTTCCAAGGCCAAGCTGCAGGCTTCAGAAGCACTGCGCGACAACTGCCTCGCGATCCAAGACTTGGTTATCCGACAATTCCTTCAGTTGGCGCACCCAGTGATGCCGCACATCACAGAAGAACTCTGGCAAGCACTCGGCTACGCTCAGCCCCAAACCTATATTCATCAAGCGCTACTGAGCCCAGCGCAAGAACTCATACAAAGCCTCCGCCCAGATGCCAGCGCTGTCGAGCGGGTGGCACAACTCCAAACGCTGATCACACAAGGTCGCGCCTTAAAAGCGCAATACCGCCTAGCCAGTAAGCGCGATGTGGTCGTGTACTACACCGCAGAGGCCCCGGATCAAGTAACATTAGAGCACAATCAAGCACTGATCAATCGCCTAGCCGGCTTCAAATCGTGCACAGCTTTGGACCCCAAAGTCGCCTCCGGCATGCCGGCAACCGTCACCCCCTTAGCAACCCTGTATTTGGACTTGAGTAGCAGTCTGGACTTGGCGGCAGAATCCGCACGATTGACCAAAGATTTAGCCAAATTGGAACAGCAAGTGAGTATCGGAGAAAAGAAGCTCGGCAATGAAAAATTCATGAAGAGTGCACCTGAAAAAGTGGTCGCAGGCGCCCGCAAGCAACTTGCAGAGGCTCGCGCCAAACGCGACGAAACTAAGCGCTTGATAGAATCCTTTCAGCAAAACTCCGCGTCCTTAAAGTCAGAAAGCTGAGAAACGCCAGTGATGGCTGATTAAAGCTAATAACAAGTAGTTGGCAGTCCAGGGCACAGTTCTGGGGCCTCTAGTTTAGCCAGTTTTTTGGGTCTCAATAATACGCTGTAGTTGAGACAAGTGCGCACGCGGGACCAATCAAAAAAATATAAAGCAAGGGCGCTGTAGTCCAGCTATGTAATCCTTCCATCACGCGAGATTACATGGCTGCACTGTAGTCGCTAAGTTATCTTGCAAGCAAATATTCGGATTTTAGGGCACCTCTGCAGGGTAACTTTATTTAAATAGCTTTGATGAGTCTGCATCAGGCGTAGAAAAAA
>CAWVTP010000146.1:0-4512 GCA_963933035.1 uncultured Puniceicoccaceae bacterium
AAGAATCGCTGACATCTAGACAAAACACAATTTACAGACAATTTGTTGCACCGCCTATCCGAATGCACCCGTGATTCAAACACATAGAGGGAAACGAGCTGTAGAGTTCACAAAAGTTTCAAAAGAAAGTCCATCGTCACAACAAAACGATTGTATCCGAAGCTGGTACTTGCTTCATTCTCCATTTTATGAGAATTGCGATTTATCCTGGATCTTTTGATCCGATTACCAACGGGCACTTAGATGTCATTGAGCGGGCAGCTCGCTTATTTGATCACGTCATTGTTGCGGTGGCCAATAATCCTCGCAAATCCTCTATGTTTTCTGCTGAGCAGAGAGTACAGCTCATCGCTGAGAATATTGCCACCAATCCACGCGCAGAGGTAATGGCTTTTAAGGGCTTAATTGTTGATCTAGCGAAAAAAAAAGAAGCCGTCGCACTGATTCGTGGCATGCGTGTCTTGTCCGACTTTGAACATGAATTTCAGATGGCCCAAATGAATCGCCATTTGGACGAATCCATCGAGACCGTGTTTCTCATCCCCAATGAGCGCTATTTTTTTACCAGCTCCAGTTTGATAAAGCAAGTGTTTCAATTTACTGATCGAGAAAAGCACCTCATCCCGGCGAATGTGCATGCTGCTCTAAAACAAAAACTAGCCCAGAACCACTAATGCGCATGAGCTCCCCTTCCGCACCCGCCAACAAACGCAGTATTGCCATTCTATTTCTAACGCTATTTTTGGATTTAGTCGGGTTTTCGATTATTTTTCCGCTGTTTCCGGCTATGCTGGAGTACTACCTGCCAAATGGTGTTGGCGACTCTACATGGCTGGGTCACATCATGGCAATTCTTGTAAGTTGGTCTGAGCAGAGTGGTGCCAGCAACCCAAACTTTATGGCGACGGTCCTCTTCGGGGGCCTACTGGGATCCCTCTACTCGATTTTACAATTTATATTTGCGCCCATCTGGGGGGCTTACTCTGATCGCTATGGTCGCCGCCCGATCCTCCTACTAACGATCCTCGGGCTCGCCCTCAGTTATGCCTTGTGGATCTTCGCGAGTTCATTTTATCTACTACTCCTAGCGCGCGTAATTGGGGGTATCATGGGGGGCAATCTTTCCGTAGCCACGGCTGCGATTGCCGACATCAGCTCCAGAGAAAAGCGCTCTGCCAGCCTCGCAATCGTGGGGATCGCCTTTGGCTTGGGCTTCATCATCGGACCCGCCATTGGTGGCTTGAGTACCCAAGTTAACTTATTGGAAATGGCACCCTCACTTGAAAAATTTGGTGTGAACCCCTTCTCATTTGCCGCCGCCATTAGTTTCATCCTGTGCCTAGTAAATCTAGGCTGGGTTTACACAAAATTCGATGAAACTTTAGCGATCAAAAACAGAGCTAAGAAACAAGCATCTCCCTATTTGCGACTATTTCAAAGTTCACAGCGAGACATTCGGCGCACAAATTTCACCTACTTATTCTACATGATCGCATTTAGCGGTATGGAATTTACACTCACTTTTTTGGCAGTCGAGCGCTTTCAGTATTCTCCCCTAAAAAATGGTTTGATGTTTGTTTATATAGGTTTGCTACTCGTATTTGTCCAAGGTGGCTTGGTTCGCCGTTTAGCCAAGCCAGTGGGTGAAAAGCGTCTAGCCCTGGTCGGATTTTTACTCGGTATCAGCGCCTTCCTCTGCATTGCCATCGCCACCAATGAGCCATCGTTTTATTTAGGACTGGGCTTAATGGCTTTTAGTATTGGGCTATGCTCCCCCACCCTCAACGCCTTGGTTTCTTTATTCGCTAAAGATGACGAGCAAGGAGCCAGTTTAGGCGCTTTTCGATCAGCTGGCTCTCTCGCGCGAGCCATCGGCCCGCTGAGTGCCGCATGGCTTTACTTTAGCCTAGGGTCCACTCAGGCCTATGCCTGGGGTGCAATCGCCTTGCTACTGCCCTTGTTATTGCTCTTATACCTGCCACAACCTAGCCGTGAATCCTAACTAGTCTGAGTGGATTGAATCGGCGTATGGAAAGGTTCTACGCTCGGCAATAATCTGGACGGTACAGATGCTTCCAAGTAAATGCCTTCATCACAGACGCGTTCACAATAAACGGCACCTTCGCGATGTAACTTTGCGACGACATCATATCGCTGGTGAGGAATCATATAACTCTGTTGTTGGCGACTATCATTCAAAATGCTTTCAATCTTTTGCAGCAATTCATCCATACCTGCTCCCGAGTGTGCACTGACAAAAAAGGCCTCTGGATATTGCAGGGCTAGATCGGTTTGCCCCTGCGGGTCCCACAGCGAATCGACTTTGTTAAATACAATCAATCGAATCTTATCGCCCGCTCCGAGTTCATTCAATACCGAGGCAGTGGTGTCCAAATGCGCCTCCACTTCTGGACTGGTCACATCGATCACATGCAGCAACAAATTGGCCAGTACCGCTTCTTCCAGCGTGGCCTTAAAAGCATCAACTAGGCGGTGCGGCAAATTTCGCACGAACCCGACCGTATCTGTTAGTACCAATGTTTGACCATTCGGCAGCTTACAGCGACGCGAAGTGGGATCTAAAGTAGCAAACAACTTATCCTCCGCCAAGATGGCCGAATCCGTCAACCGATTGAGCAGAGAAGACTTCCCCGCGTTGGTATAGCCAACAATGGCACAGGTCGGCACCGGGACAGTCATCCGCTTTTTACGTTGCACCTGGCGATGTTTGACCACTTGCACCAGCTCTCTTTTAACGCGAGAAATTTGCTGCCGCACCATCCGTTGATCCAGCTCGAGCTGCGTCTCACCAGCATCGCGTTGGGTTGAACCACCACCTCGCTGGCGACTCAGGTGCGTCCACGCTCGCTTCAGACGCGGCATATTATACTCTAGGCGCGCCAGTTCAACCTGTAGCACCGCCTCTCGTGTTTGCGCACGTCGCCCAAAAATATCCAGAATAACTTCATGCCGATCAATCACCAGCACTGTATCATTCAATAATTTTTCCCAATTTCGTTGCTGGGCAGGCTGTAATTCGTTGTCAAAAATCAACACATCACAATTGTGCTTTTTGACCTCTTGCGCCAACTCCTCGGCCTTGCCCGAACCAATCAAATACTTCGCTTGCGGCTTGCGTATGGGGACCAACCGCTCGTGGACGATACTGATTTCCAAGGTGCGCACAAGCTCCCTCAATTCATCCAATAAGCTGCGAGTAGTTGTTTCAATTTGATCGGGCAACTTGATGCCAATCAACATGGCACGCTCGACCATCTTAGGTTTTTCTTTTACGTCATGCACTCTAAATACGCGATCTCATTCTAATTAATAAACGTTTCAGTGCAGGCTAGCATAGCTAAAAGCACAACTCAATAGTTTGCATAATTTACGCTGGCACTCTCATGCGGGATCGATTGCACTATGAACTTATGCGTGCCGATGAACTATTTACACTTCCCAGCTCACTGCCCTTTCAAGCGTTTTTCAAAGATTCGCTAGCACCATGGGAATGGGTCCAGCAAATCGCAAAAGCTCTAGAGTCAACCTCATTTCCCAAGTTAGAGACCCCCATCCCAGCAGGCTTGAGTATTACCGGACCCGTTTACATTCATCCCAGCGTTAAGCTGCCTCCCTACGGCTCGATCCAGGGTCCTTGCTACATAGGAGCTCAGTGCCAACTGCGTCCAGGAGTCTTCATCCGCGGCCAAGTCATTGTGGGCGAAAATTGCGTATTGGGAAATGCCTGTGAATTCAAAAATTGTATGCTATTGGACCAAGTTCAAGTCCCCCATTTCAGTTATGTGGGCGATAGTATCTTAGGCAATCGCAGCCACTTGGGTGCTGGCGTGATCTGTTCCAATTTAAGATTGGATCAAAAAGCCATTTGCGTCACCAACCAGCAGCATGTGCGCATTCAAACCGGCATGCGCAAACTCGGAGCACTGCTGGGTGACGGAGCGGAAATTGGTTGTAACACAGTTCTGAATCCTGGGGTAATCGTCGCCCCCAACACTCATATATTTCCAGCAAAAACAATCAGTGGCTTCATGGGCGCAAGCGGCCGATAAGCCGACACGACTACACAACAAACTGTTATATCCATAAACAGATTACATCTGCAAAAAAACCTCCTTCGCGCTAGCAACAAACAGCAATGCGTGAAGAAGGTCTTAAATGGTGGGAGCTACAGAATTCGAATCTGCGACCTCATCCATGTCAAGGATGCGCTCTAACCAACTGAGCTAAGCCCCCGCTTAAACATGCAAGTTCACAACTATCCTCACCAGTGGCAAGAAAATACTTGCCAGTAATTTCAAAATCTCTCCGAAGCCGTTAACAAAAGTATCACAGCGATTTAGTACTCAGCCTCAATTAGTAGCGCATGATACATGTGCGACGCATAGGCGAGAAACAGCATAAGTGCATTTCAGGGTACCTCTGGAAATCTACCATGCCCGAGACGAAAGCAATTTTGATTTTGAGCAAGGCGACTCTGCGCACAGGAGGGCT
>CAWVTP010000147.1:0-4502 GCA_963933035.1 uncultured Puniceicoccaceae bacterium
AGGCTACGCTTTGGCAGAATTCGGGAGATTTACTCGGCCATCGCCAATTCGCGGTGGGCATGGTGATAGATGAAACCAATCCCATGAACTGTTTGAAAGGCATCCAAATTAAGTCCATTACGTTTGTACAGATCGCGCATTTTTACAATGTACTGATCCAGTGAGCGGCTGGTCACGTCCGCATGCACACCCCAGACGGCATGGATTAAGTTCTTTCGGGTGAGAATGGCATCGGGATGTTCAGCCAAGTAGCTGAAAATGCCGAGTTCTTTGCGCCCGATTGATTCCACGACCCCATTTGGAAAATGTACTTTGAGTAAATGGGGGTCGATTTCTGCACCACAAAATTGATACTTGGAGTCCAGCACGCCCGCATTCGCGGTCACATTGCTATCGTTCGCCGTGCCTGCACGTCGAATGACGGCGTGAATTCGCGCCACTAATTCGGGAAAGCCAAAGGGCTTGGTGATGTAATCATCTCCCCCCATTTCCAGTGCACTGACTTTTTTGCTTTCAGAGTTTTCGCCCGTCAAAAATATGACAGGTGTTTGGACGCCATTCGCGCGTAATTGCTTAAACAGTCGAAGTCCTGAACCGTCGGGTAAATTGATGTCCAGTAACAGTAGGTTCGAGAAGTTGGACTTCACAAAGCGCTCGACATGCGCGCCATCATGACAAATTTGCGTCAGCATCCCAGAATTCTCTAAGTATTTGGAAATGAGTTCTGCCAGGTCCTTGTCATCTTCAATGATGACGATCAGTGGTTTTTTTTCAGATTGTGTTTTCATCATATAAACTTTTTAAATCCTGAAGTACTTGTGCAGCGTGTTCGGCTGGTTTCACTTTTTCGTAAGTTTTTAGAATGTGGCCGTCAGCAGAGATCAAAAAAGACATGCGGTGCACGCCGTCATAGATGCGTCCCATGAACTTTTTTTCTCCAAACACTCCATAGGCTTGAGCCAGTTGTAGTTCGCTGTCTGCAATCAGGGGAAAGGGGAGTGAGTACTTAACTTGGAATTTGGCATGAGAGGCTTCTGAGTCTTTGCTGACACCAATCACGGCTAGTCCGGCATCCTGTAGTTCTTGCCACAGGTCGCGTAGACCACAAGCCTGTTTGGTACAGCCAGGCGTATCATCCTTGGGGTAGAAGTAGAGCAGTGCTGGGCCGTTTAAGTCCGTACTGTCAATGCGTTTGCCGCTGTCGCTTATAAAGTTAAATGGCGGGGCAGATGCGCCAGCTTGGAGTGGTTGTGGACTTGGCATAAATAACGTTAGGCAGTTCTGGGAAATAAATAAATACTTTTTACATTAAATTATCAATATTGGCAAATTAAAGCGAGGGAAAATCTTCGATGATGCATGACTCGCCAGCTTAGATTCCTCGGTAGTGACTTGCGCACTGGGAATTGGATGCTGCGATCACGATTTGGGTACAGAATTGTCTTGTGCCCAATGCTCAGCCGTACAAGTTGCGTAATATGGAAGCAAAACCTACTCTGATGCTTGGTTTGCCCAAGGGCAGCCTGGAAGACTCAACGATTAAGCTTTTTGCTAAAGCTGGATTTACGATCACAAAAAGTTCACGTTCTTATCGACCCTCTTTCGATGATGCGGAACTTGACGGGCGCTTTGTGCGCGCCCAAGAGGTGAGTCGTTACGTGGAGCATGGTTATTTCGATTGTGGGCTGACTGGCCAGGATTGGGTGCTGGAAAATCGTTCCGATGTGGTCGAGGTGTGCAGTCTTGTGTACAGTCGTGCCTCCAATCGCCGCTCTAAGTGGATCATTGCCGTGCCCGAAAATTCACCGGTGCAATCGGTTCAGGACTTGGCAGGTAAGCGGATTGCCACCGAGGTGGTCAATATTACGCAAGACTATTTGAAAAAAGAGGGCGTCGAGGCGGAGGTCGAATTTTCTTGGGGTGCGACAGAAGTGAAAGTTCCGGATCTGGTGGATGCGATTGTCGATCTAACAGAAACGGGTAACTCCATTCGGGCCAACAAACTCCGAATCGTCGATACTTTGATTTACACCAATACCGTCTTGATTGCCAATAAAGCGGCTTGGGAAGATCCTATCAAACGCAAAAAGATTGAAAGCATCGCACTTCTATTGCAGGCAGCCTTGGAGGCCAAAACTAAGGTCGGCTTAAAGTTGAATATCCAAAAAAGCAACTTAGATGCCGTACTGGAAACTTTGCCGGCCATGCGGAAACCTACCGTCAATCGCCTAGCTGACGAGGCATGGGTCGCGATTGATACCATTCTCGACGAGAAGGTGGTGCGGGAGATCATTCCTCAGCTAAAGGCATTGGGGGCCGAAGGGATTGTCGAGTATCCGCTCAACAAAGTGGTCTACTAATTTTCGAGCTCATGTCGCGTGCATCAACTCAGGCTGAGGGGGTCCGCATTGCCGTGATCCAAGCGCGCTCTCTTGGCGGTGTAGCGGACAACTGGCAGTCTACCTGCAAGCAGATTCGGGCTGCTGCTGGCGATGGTGCGCAGATTATTTGTACCCAAGAGCTCTTCAAGACCGACTATTTTTGCCAAACGCAGGGGCTGGAAGCTTTTCAATACGCGGAAGCGATTCCGGGACAAACAACTCAAGATTTGCAGGCCTTAGCTGGCGAATTGGGTGTCGTCCTGATTGCTTCGCTTTTTGAGCGTGTGGCCGCCGGGCTTTATTACAATACCGCGGTCGTCATCGACGCCGATGGCCGCTATTTGGGAAAGTATCGCAAGCAACACATCCCGCAGGATCCCTATTTTGAGGAGAAGTTTTACTTTACCCCCGGGGATCTAGGCTACCCAGTGTGGCAGACTCGTTTTGGGACGATTGGCGTCTTGATTTGTTGGGATCAGTGGTACCCAGAGGCCGCTCGCTTGATGGCGCTCGCAGGCGCCGAAATTATTTTTTATCCGACGGCAATTGGCTGGTTGGCCGCCGAAAAGGCCGACGAGGGAGCAGTGCAACATAGCGCTTGGGAAACCGTGCAGCGGGGCCACGCTGTTGCCAATGGCTGCTACATTGCCACCGCCAATCGGGTCGGCGTCGAGGGGGCCATTGAATTTTGGGGGCAGTCTTTTATCGCTGACCCCTATGGCCAAGTGCTACAGCGCGCTTCGGTGGCCGAGGAGACCATCCTCTATGCCGATTGCGACTTGCGTGCGCTGGAAAGTACGCGTCAGACCTGGCCTTTTTTGCGCGATCGCCAGATCGATAGCTATGCCAATCTGCAGCATCGCTCCTTGGACCCTATTGCTGTTCGTATGCAATCGTCCTCAGATTGACCCGCGCTTTTGTGTCAATGAGTGCCTTGATCGAACCGGGGTCCGCAGACGATTATCGCTGGCCAGCGGAGTGGGAGCCACAAGCAGCCATCTGGTTTGCATGGCCTTGTCGTGATGATTTGTGGTCGGGCGCAATCGAGCAAGTGCGCGAGCAACTGGTACAGCTCTACCAATTAGCCGCGCAATTTCAAGCGGTCCATGTGCTGTGCCCCAAGGCCTTGCAGGCCGATTGTCGCGCACGCTTACAGTCATCGGAAGTCGCCGGGAATATTCATTTTTTTGATTATCAGACGGATGATGTTTGGTGTCGGGATTTTATTCCTATTTTTTTGCAGCATCGCACTCAGCCGAAGCTGCGACTGTG
Source organism: uncultured Puniceicoccaceae bacterium (assembly GCA_963933035.1). GTDB lineage: Bacteria > Verrucomicrobiota > Verrucomicrobiia > Opitutales > Coraliomargaritaceae > CAWVTP01. Next base: position 3,654 of record CAWVTP010000147.1, read on the forward strand.
TGATTGGCGCTTTAACGCTTGGGGCGAAAAGTTCGAGGCTTACCAGCGCGACGACGCTTGTGGACAATGGCTGGCACAGCAGCTAAAGCTGGAGCGCTCGGCTTCCAGTTTCATCCTAGAGGGTGGGGCCGTCGAGAGCAATGGGGCGGGTATCGTACTGAGCACGAAGCCCGTACTGTACAATGCGAACCGTAACGTGGGATGGAGCCTTGAAGCGATCGATCAAGCCTTGCTGCAAAGTCTGTCGGCTCAAAAATTGTACTCTTTGCCACAGGGTTTGTACAACGACGATACCGATGGTCATGTGGACAATGTGGCTCGTTTTTGCGCTGAAGACCGACTCTTACTCGCGCAAGATTGCAGCCAGTTGGGACGCAATCGGCAAGGCTTGCAGAAGAATTTTGAGCGGGCTGCAGACTTCAAAACCCTCGATGGACGCGAGATTGAGCGCTTATCGCTACCGCTGCCAGATCCGATCTTTCATCAAGGCGAACAATTGCCAGCGAGTTATTTAAATTTCATTTTTTTTAATGGAGCGGTGATCGTGCCCACTTTTTCCCAGCCCGACAATGATCAGGCAGCCTTACAGCGATTCCAAGCGTATTTTCCGGATCGAGCCGTCCACGGCTTTGACTGCAGTCTGCTGCTGCGCGAGGGCGGTGCTTTGCATTGCTTAAGTCAGCATCAACCTGCATGTTTTGTTGAGCAGCTAGATACATAATATGAGCCTTGTCTCAAGGCGACTTTAATCGCCCATGTGGATACTGACCTTGTCGCTCGGTGAGTTTTGGGATCAGCCCATTCGAATACGATGCACTTCGTTTGTATCGTTCGGGCTCAAAGTCGGTC
>CAWVTP010000148.1:0-4375 GCA_963933035.1 uncultured Puniceicoccaceae bacterium
AGCCACACATCGACGGCGTATTTCCAATTCAATAGTGGCAGTCCAGTAAACAAGGCTTCAAAGCCGCGCTCGCAAAGATTGCCATCCGGCAGCACCCAGCCCAAGATGCGCAGCAACATCATGATGAATGCCAGCGCCAGAATCCCTTGCCCCAGTAAGTTCAAGCGATTCCAGCCAGGGCCATGAGGCATCTTGTGGCGCTGGGTGTCACCCAGCGTTTCCGCCAGTGCCCCGCAGCTACAAATCCATCCGCAGTAGGCGCCCTTACCCCATTTCCAGACCAAGAAGGGGATCAGGACAAAGGTTTGTAAAAATCCCAAGATCAGCCAGCCCCAGAGGGGCTCGGCGGTAAACCAATTGTAGACGAATAAGGGCCAGGCCAAGATCAGTCCAAAGGCGCGCCAGTACTCGCCATTGGGCCACAGTGCCTCACCAATCCAGCCGCCCAATCCGCTCTGCCACCAGCCTAAAGCCCCAGTCCAAGGCAGCAGCAGCCAGGGGAGTAAGAACAGTGGAATAATTTGAAAGGCGGCCAGCGTCAGGGTTTGCACTTTGACGTAGGGCGTACGCCGTCGCCGTACGCGGCGGATGCCGAAGATCACCACGCAAATGCAGTAGGCCAATGAATAATAAAATCCGGGTTGGTTGAGTGCCCCTCGCAAGTGGTACAAAAAGTTGCGGGGGCTGTCCACCTGCGCCTGCAGCAGACCGCCTAGCGAGCTGAGCCACCAGGCCACGCCTTGGGTCTGGATGGATTGTAGGGCCAACCCCTTTTGCCAGTGATAGAAGGCGGTGAAAGCGATGAAAAAGGCAATCAGACCCAGCCACACTTTGGGGGTCCATTCGCCCACAATCGGAAGCTTTGATTTGCGAAAGAAATCCAGTGGTGGTTCGCGGCCAATCAAGGTTAGCACCGCATGGTTGGCCAGCTGGCTGTCTGTTTGATCCGCATCGCACAGGGTCACCGTTTGCGGATCGATGCTCTGCACTTGACTGCCCATGCGTAAGTCTAGCGCCTGCTGGGCAGCCAGATTTTCGACTTGAGCGACGTTTTCTGGTTTGGCGCGTGTGAATTGTTGTTTGCGATAGCTGAGGCTCACCTGCGCACCCGCCTCGCTCAAGGCGATAGCGGCTTCCAGCGCGGAGTCGCCCCCACCCACGACCAGGACCGCTTGTCCGGCATACTCTGTGGCATCGATCAAACGATTGGAGACTTTGTCCAAATTTTCCCCGGGCACATTGAGTTTACGAAAGTTCCCGGTGCGACCGATGGCGACAATCACGCGTTGGGCCGTGGTCTGGCTCCCGTCCGCGAGTTGTAGTTGTAGCCGCTGACGCTTTTGCTGAATAAAATCCACCCGGGCGCGGGTGATTTGTATGCCATGCGCGGCTTGTTGGGCTTGCAGCTCTGCGATCAGATCTTCTTTGATCGCTGCACTAAATGTCAGCTCGCCTGCTGCTTGCATTTCGCTGGGATAGGTGTAGATCGGCTTCTTGCGGGGAAAGTTGTGCAGGGTGGAGAAACTTTCGTCCGCCTCGTAGAGCACCGTGTGTAGGCCGGCTTTTTTGGCTTCGATGGCGGCTGAAATCCCCGATACCCCGGCACCGATGATCACCAAGTCGTAATCTTGCCCTTTAGGATGATCCTGCGCTGTGAAGTCGGGCTCTTGCAGGATTGCTTGGACGGCTTTGGCCCCGCTATCAGCGGAGAATTTGAGCAATGGGACGCCCGTCAAATCGCCCACGATGCGCACACCTTTGAGCGGCGTGCTGCCGCCCTCGGAGATGGCAGGGCCTTTTTCGACCGGGCCGGCGGGCCATTGTGTGTGGAGCCAGTGGCTGTAGCGTTTGACGAGGCTGAGCATGTTACAATCGGTGAGTTAAGGCTTTCTAGCGGTCGACTGCTGGCTGCTGACATTTAGTGACCAGTCGTAGGCAATCCAGTCATAGTGCGGGTGCACCGGCAGTAAATCTGTGCGGTAGCGGTTCAAATAGTCTGCCGGATGATCGGGGGCAAAATCAGCAGCGTACCATTTGAATAGCTTGGAGAAGGCGCTGCTGTCATTCGCGAGTTCTAGCTCCACCGCATCTTGGCTGTGGGCGAACAGGCGGGTCTGCTCATCCAGTTGTTGCTCCAGCTGGCCTGCGTTGAAAGGGGTGTTGCGCAGTGGGGGGCAACTCCTGCTGGCACAGTTGACGGCAAAGTGGATGCGTGGATCTGGGAAGGTTTTCAGCAAGCGCTCTTTTTCTATCTGGTCCAGACTGAGAGATGCCCCCTGCCAGCGGATGAATTTTCGCTTAAAAATACTGAAGGGCAGCAAGCCGATACTGCGCACGGAGTCGATGGGGAAGTGCTTTAGCACCGCTTGCAGCATGGCCGCATTGTACAGGTTGATCAAGTGTGCCTTCTGCTGTGCGGGACTGGCATCGGCGGGCAGCTCCCCCAGCCAGCGGACCACTTGGTCGAGTTTTTCGCGATCGGCTGCGTTTGCCTGCCAGCCGGCATAATCCACCCCATCGCTGTGGACATAGAGTTGCAGTAGTTGCGCGTAGCGCTCTGCGCTGGCATGGGCGCTGTTCAGCGCCAACAGTAGCGCGGCCAGTCCCCAAATCTTGATGGTCCCCAGCCTTCGCATGTTTTAGGTGGTGGCGCCCCCGCAGCTGGAGCCTTGACCCGCGGTGCAGCCATAACAGTGCTGGCCCAGCAGAATGGGTCGTTGTTGCCAGTTGTCCTCCTCTAACTGCCAAACATAGAGTGGCTGACCTTGTACTTTTTGTTGCAGGCCGAGTTGCTGATTGAAATCGCAGTCGTAGACGCGGCCCTCCCAGTCGACACTGATGGTATCGCGGCACATTAGGCCCTCAATGGAGGCCGGGTTGAAGTTTTCCAGTAGCAATTGTTGGTAGGCTTGGTAGTGCCCCTGACGCTTGAGGTAAGAGGCAAAGCGCGCGATCGGCATGTTGGTGATGGCAAAGAGCTGGTTAAAGACTAAGCCAAAGTGCTTTTGCAACTCACGTTTGTAGTCGGCTTCCAGTTCAGCTTGATTCGGTGGTAGGCTCGCCCCCACCGGATTGTAGACCAAATCCAGTTGCAGATCCGCTTGTTGACCATAGCCGAGTGCATTCAAAGTTTGGAGTGCTTGAATGCTAGAGTCAAAGACGCCCTCGCCCCGTTGTGCGTTGACGTTGTCAGGACTGTAGCAGGGCATAGAGGCGATCAAGTGCACCTGCTGCTCACGGTGAAAGTCGGCCACCCATTCGTAGTCGGGCTCGTTGAGAATGGTCAGATTACAGCGATTCATCACTCTTTTGCCCATTTGGCGCGCTGCGATCACCAAACGACGAAAATCGGGAATCATCTCGGGTGTCCCACCGGTCAGATCTAGGCTTTCAATCGGGCTGTCGGTGAGCCAGTCCAAGATGTGATCCACGCAATCGCTGTGCATGATTTCTGTGCGATGGGGCCCGGCATTGACGTGGCAGTGCACACAGGTCAGATTGCAGAGTTTACCCAAATTAATTTGCAAGACCCGCGGACGGCTGCGGGTTAGCGGTAAGGCATGCTGCGCTAAAGTGTGCTCAAAGGCCGGGATGGTTGGAGGCGTCATAGGTGCAGGCGATGAATCGCGCCAAAACATGGACTGGCATTTGCGCAAGCACAAGCTAGAAAACAGAGGAGCGAAAACGAGGATCTGGCATTCAGCAGCCGAGGCCTGATGCCTGATGCCACTGGAGACAATCAGGCACGGAGCTGGGGGATTGATCCCAGATTTAGCGCAATCGGCTTAGATCGCTAATCCTTCAATCTGATGAAAGGCGAGTTCAGACATGGACGCCTTTTCTTTGGCATGTTCGATGGTCATACTCACGAGATTTCCACTCTCATCTAAATCAATTTGGATATTCTCGTTGATTTCTTTGGTTTCAAAGATTTCAGCTGGGCTGAATTCAATTAAAGCGGTATCCGTATCTGAAAAATAATTTACTTTCATTGTATTCCTTTAAACCTTCTATCAAAAAATGCATTGTGCAGAGTTTTGCCGTCAGGCAGTAAAATGACTCTTAGATAGTTCTTTTTGTCTTGTATGTAAGCCCACCTCTTTATGCGTCCGTCTGTTTGAATAACTTCTTTTTCTGGATGTTTGACTGCGTGCTCGATCCATTCCATTTTGATGGATGCTCTATCTGGTCGATTTCGAGTGTATAAAAAATACTGAGTGCAGTCCATACATGTGTACACAATTGGCGAAAGCATGCTTTATGGCAATTCCTTTTTACTGAGTGCTGTCGACCATTTGCAGGCGAGCTCATTGGAGACAATCAGGCACGGAGCTGGGTGCGCTTTTTGAATCTAGCCTATGCAAAATACTTCTAG
>CAWVTP010000149.1:0-4350 GCA_963933035.1 uncultured Puniceicoccaceae bacterium
GAACCCGGAAGAGGCCCTTTCGAAAGCACAAAAGGGTGCAGATAAGGTTCTTAGCGATTATAAGTAAGCTGGTCCAAAGCTCGCTCTGCGCATATCCGCATCTTTGCGCAGAGCAAAATAATCCTGATTGACGCGCCCCTAATAAGGTCCTTGGCAATGAACATGAAACTTTCATTTCGATTGGCTTTGATAATGCTGGTCATTCCATGCTCTTTGCTGGTCACGTTCACGCACTATCCTGCGATACAGGCGATGATCAATTCATTTTGGAATAATGGTAGTTCGCGACGTCCATCCCGTTTCGTTGGTACCGACAATTATTTAACGCTGATAGAAGACGACCGGCTGATGCAAGTGCTTTTCAATAGTACAATTTACGCAATTGGCACCATCCCGTTAGCAATCGGTTTAGCAATTGGAATGGCATTGTTGGTAAATTCACGCCTACCAGGTACAGCTTTGATGCGCCTTTCGTTCTTCATGCCAACGATGCTGCCCATGATAGCCGTTGCGAATATCTGGTTATTTTTTTATGCACCCGGTATCGGCCTAGCCTCACAAATTCTCGAAATTTTTGGGTTACCCTCCATAAACTTCCTTGGTCGCACTGATACATCGCTTGCTTCAATGATGTTTGTTGCCGTGTGGAAAGAGGCAGGGCTTTTCATGATATTCTATCTAGCGGCTTTGCAAGCTGTACCGACAAACCTGAAAGACGCCGCTAGATTAGAAGGAGCAAGCTCGGGCCGAGTATTTCTAGACATTGTTTTGCCTCTGCTGCGGCCCACAACGATCTTTGTGGCAGTTAATGCACTCATAAATGCATTCAGGCTGGTTGATCATGTTATTGTCATGACGGAAGGCGGGCCAAACAATTCCAGCTCGCTATTACTTTACTACATCTATGAAGTGACTTTTCGTCAAAGAGATTTTGCCTACGGTGCGACGTTAACCGTTCTAATGGTCTTTATACTTGGATTGCTGGCAATTACCCAGTTCTGGTTATTGAACAGAAAGGCGCATTATCAATGAAACAAGGACTAAATAGAATTCTGTTCTCGACACTCGCAATCGTGCTGGCTGCAATTTGGGCCTTACCTTTTGCGTATTCTGTCTGGACTGCATTTCACGAAGAAAAGTATTCCGCAAACTTTCAATTTAGCGCTCCCTGGACATTAGAAAACTTCTTTGTAGCGTGGCAAGCGGCCCCTTTCTCGCTCTACTTTGCAAACACAATCATTTTGATCACCATCGTATTAATAGCAAACCTGGTTCTTTGCACACTCGTTGCTTATGCTTTTGTGCGATACAAATTTCGGTGGGCTGGATTTCTCTTTGCTTTTATTATGGTGCAGCTTTTAATTTCACCTGAAATCTTGATCGTAGAAAATTATCTGACGTTGTCGCGCGTTGGGTTAACCGATACAATAATCGGCATCGCCTTGCCATATTTGACGTCCGCATTTGGTATTTTTTTACTCCGCCAAACTTTTCTAACTGTGCCCAAATCATTGGATGAAGCGGCTCAGATTGAAGGTGCCAGTACCTGGCGGATCTTGTGGAATGTCTATGTGCCGCTATCTTGGCCAGTGTATTTAGCCTATTCTTTGGTATCGGTTAGTTTTCATTGGAACAATTTCCTTTGGCCCTTGATTATCACCAACTCACCAGAAGTACGCCCCTTGACTGTCGGCCTAAGCGTTTTTGCCACAGTTGATAGTGGGGTAGAATGGTCGTTGGTGAATGCGGCCACTTTGATGACTACTGCACCCCTAATAATAGCCTTCATTATTTTCCAACGCCAGTTCGTTGCCAACTTCATGCGCGCTGGTATTAAATGATGTCATCTCAAATGCTAATTTACACAGAGAGGGCCTGGATTTGTTAATTGCCCATACATCCGACTTTCACATTTTTGCAAATAAACCCGAAACCTCACTGGTTCGTCCTGATGCCGCTGACGCAGCGCGAAAGGTTGTTGACGACATGGTTACGTTTTCACCACACATCGATGCAGTGATGATCACGGGTGACTTAGCAGATGGAGGCTCCACGGAAGACTATGAGCTTGTTAAAGACATTCTATCGCCCATTAAAGTTCCAATCTTCGCCGTTCCCGGTAACCATGATGCACGAATTGGATTTCAAAAAGCTTTCAAAAATAAGCTGCCTTTCCTGTCAGGACCAAAATTAGACTATGTGACAATCTGCGGCAATGTTCGGATCATCGCACTCGATACCCTGATTGAAGGTCAGATTTACGGAGGCTTGGATGATGAGCAAATTAGTTGGCTTGCCGCACTTTTGGCTGAAACGACTGATCTTCTTACAGTAATATTGATGCACCATCCGGCATTTCCTTCCGCCATTACGAAGCTGGATCAAATGGCTTTGCAAGATGGGTATTCAAAGTTTGAGAAACTGATATCGAGCTTCACTCGCCCACTTAGAATTTTATCGGGCCATATTCATCGTCCGTATCAAACACTTTGGAATGGTGTCTGGTGTGCTGTAAGTGGTGGTCCCTCTTTCCAACATGCTCTAACGATGGACCGAGACGCACCGGAGCCATTAGAAGCTAAGGAGCCCTTTTCATACTTCATCCATAAAATTGAGGAGACTGCCACCATGACTGTTCACACACGGTATGTTGAACTTTGACCCCGCCACTTAAAATGCACAGTATTTCTGCTGTTAAACTCCTCGCTCGCGAAGCCGGGGCCTTAGCCTTGAGTCATTTTAAAGCGTTGGGCAGCGTTCCAGTTGAGTCAAAGGGACACTTAGATTTGGTCACAGCCGCAGATCAGGATGTCGAGCGTTTTTTAACTGAAGGGCTGGTAAAGATTTTTCCTAATGACGGTATCTTTGGTGAAGAGGGTGCTGCACATCAAGGCAACAGTGGTCGTACCTGGGTCATTGACCCAATTGATGGCACATTCAATTTTGTGCGGGGTGGCGATCAATGGGCCATTTCAATCGGTCTTTATGAGTCTGCGCAACCTATCTTCGGAGTAATTTTTGTTCCGCTAAGAGAGCAACTTCTTGTGGGTGGAGTGGGGCTGCAAAGCACTCTTAATGGTGAATTGATTGCTCAGCGTAGTGGCCTTGATACCTCGCGCGCCTCTTGCGGCGTGGGGTTTCATCCAATCATTCCGGTTGATTTGCGACTGGAGACACTGCGCTTCGTTATTCAAGACGCGGGCATGTCATTTCGTTGCTGTGGTTCTGCGACGCTGTCTCTTATCGAAGTAGGCCTTGGCCAAGTCGATGGGTATTTGGGTATCGGTGAGTCGACCTGGGATCTAATGGCAGCACTTCCGATACTTAATGAAGTTGGCATTCATAGTACTGTAGATTGGAGCACCACAGACCTTTCATCAAAGCTTCGTTTTGCGTGCGGTACGCCCGAATTTCTTCATGCAGTTGAGCCAATTGTCGCGTTTGGTGCCAAACTTGATTTGGAGACAGGATAATTGATCCAGCAACGTTAAAATCCTCTAAATACAGGATGCGCCAATTGCTCGTTTAATGAAAAAACAGCGGCGATCTTAAATACATTGATTTTTTCCACCACCAAAAAGATTTTTTTCCATAGTGTTCAGCACAGAAAATACTACTGCCTGCGACTTAAACTGCGAAAATACTCTTTCCAAATTCCGTTTTCAGGCAGGTAGAATGATGTCAGATGCAGCAAACATTTTCCAACCATCTGTGGTTTTCGTATACGCATAAAACGCACTGGCTTCCTCAATTAAGGAACCATCATCCCGTATTCTTCGCGTGTTTCGCATTATGACATGTGCTTTAGTTTCACTTACCGCAACAATATCAATTTCAAAGCCCTCACTCGTAGCCCATCCTTTCATTTCCCTCATTTCCGAGGGTTTTATCGGAAAATGGTCGAAAGTATTTACCGAGCCTTCGCCAATGTGAGTGAAAGGATACTGAACTAAGGAATTTATGGTTGCCATATCGCTGGCAATAAAAGCCTTTAAATATGCTTCGTATGCTTTCAACACTTCGCTTCGTTGCTGTTTGTCCATTACCATCCTCCAAAAACTTAAACCATTTAAGTAATTATGAAAAACCCGTACGGTTTGCCAGCCTTAGCCTATGTCTACTTATCATATGCACTGAGGAAATAAGGCCAAAACAGTTAAGTTTGGTCTGAGAAGAAAGGAAATCGGTTCTCGGACTACTTTTAGACATTACTCAGCGTCTTTCCTTATCACCTAGATTAAGTTCTCTTCTCAAGGTCAGTTTCAATCTCACCCCAATCGTCAACCGGAAATGTGATACATGGGGTCTTTACATTTTTCAGCCAAATAAAAACAGAAATAAAAGGCATAT
>CAWVTP010000150.1:0-4336 GCA_963933035.1 uncultured Puniceicoccaceae bacterium
CAATGCTTTAAAAAAGGGCTAAATAAGTGCGAGCACAACAACTAGCTAAAGCAAACTTCAACAAGGCTTTATCCAATGAAATCATCCTACGAAGCCTTGTCTCTCAAGACGAAAGCGGGTAAGGCTCAAACAACTGGCAATTGCAACTTGTCTAGAATCCGCTCCAAGTCCTGATTACCCGCGTATTCAATCGTCAAGCGACCTTTTTTCTGGCCATGTTTCAACACAACCCGGGTGTCCAAGTGCGTACCCAGTCTTTTTTCGAGCTCTTTGATTACAGATTGCTCGACCGGAGCTATACGCGAGGCGCTGCGCTCCTGTTGCTTGGTATCCAATAGGCCCTGTTTGGCCTGGCGCACGCGCTCTTCGGCAGCTCGTACACTTAAGCCTTGCTCCACAATTTCTTGCGCTAAGCGCTTTTGCTCCACCCGACTACTCAAGCCCAACAACACTTTAGCATGCCCCGAGCTGATCGAGCGCTGACGCAACAACTCTTGCACCTCCGGCTCTAAGGTCAGCAAACGCATCGCATTTGCCACAGTGGCACGCCCTTTACCGACCCGCTCAGCAGCGGCCTCTTGCGTGAGGTCAAAATCGCGCAACAGACTGGCAAAGCCGAGAGCCTCGTCGATCGGATTCAAATCCTCTCGCTGTAAATTTTCAATTAAGGCTAAGGAAGCTGAGGAGGCATCACTGACCTCCATGACGCGCGCGACAATGGTCGCATGGCCTAACTGCTGCACCGCGCGAAAACGACGCTCCCCAGCAATCAATTCATACTGATCGCCTTTGGCACGAACCACAATTGGTTGCAACAAACCCTCAGACTCAATGCTCTTTGCCAAATCGGCAATCGCTGACTCGTCAAAATCACGGCGAGGCTGATAAGGATTGGACTGAATGGAATCCAGCTGCAATGATTGGTAGACCCCAGCTTGGGCAGACGCTTCAGCCGTGACGACTGGTTCAGACTGCTGGGCACTAGGAGCATTCGTTTTCTGCGTGCGCTGGGGTGATGGTTCGCTACCCGCATTATTGATCAAGGCACCGAGCCCACGCCCCAGTCTACTTTTATGGTTCGCCATTATTTACTTTTTTAAAGGAATAAAGATCGTTTGCCCCACCTGCAAATCACGAGCAGGGTTGGCAATTTTGTTCGCATTTTGAATCCATTTGATCGTCGAGCCCTGAGCACGTGCAATCCCGCTCAATGTATCACCCGAGCGCACTTCGTAACTCACGCCCGTCTGAGGATAATCTTCCGAAAACTGCTGCGGAATTGAAATGCTGGGTTCAGCAGCCATCGACTGATTTAAGGCCTGCAAGACTTGGTTCGTCTCTTTCCCCCAAGCCTCGATTTGTCGGGTGACATCCCCAATAATTTGCTCCCGTTGCACTCGGTCAGCGGTCTGATACTCTTGCCGCAGCTTGGCCACGGCTTGGGAAAGACTCGCCATTTGACTCTTCAGCGCAGGATTCGATTGCGCGGCTTGAACTTGGCTGCGCAGCCGTTGATTCTCCCGCTGCAAGGCTTCCATTTCCAAACGCAAGACCTTCATCTGTTGCGCCAGCGCTGCCACATCCTGTTGAACATTGGCGATTTCTACACGAACGGCTCCCGACTGGGCGGACGCACTCAAACCGATCAACAAGAACAGCCCGGCAAAACTTAAACTCTTGAAATTGGCATACTGCATTGCGGCTCATTTAAGCGCAACTCGCAAACAAATGTCAAAACAAGAACTCAAAGAGCAGTTGCGCTTTTTGTTGCAGTCGAGGCTTGCTTTCACCCCAAAATACTCTTTTTACTATTATTTTGTGCCCAGATGGCGGAATTGGCAGACGCGCTAGACTCAAAATCTGGTTCCTTCGGGAGTGTGGGTTCGACCCCCACTCTGGGTACCAAAATTATTTCCTGAATACCACAATACCCCCCTGCCGTTTTTGGACTCACAGGATTTTGCTCAATCGCAACCATCCTCACCCAGGAATTATAATTCCAAAGATCCAGTTTGCTTCCTGCAGGAACATTGCGCGCCGAACTATTTAAAAACGGAGCGTCGCAATCCTTGAATACAGGCTAAGCCCTGCCAATTTGCACCGCGCAAGCGATTAACCTTCGGGGGATGCTTTCGACCCTTCTTAATTTGCCAGACATCGGTAAAACTGCGCACGTATTCCTGGCTGACAAGACTGGATTCAGCCAGAGGCTGAAGACCGGCCCAAATGGTTACCCATGACACAGTAAGTCAGCACTTCAACTCCGGAGAAAGCCGCCACCTGCCAGATCATTTTACGCAAGCCTTCTTTGGCTCGCTTAATTCGCGCATCAGCCCCTAAAGAAAGCCTTCCGTAGAGGACCAAAATTTAATTTTCATAGACACGGGACAGTTCAGGGCTCTGACGACTGCGGCCACAGAACATTTTTTACTGCTATTCATAATATCTCAAATCTAGCCTCCAGTTCCTTCGCCTGCTGCTCAAATTCTCCAGAATCACTCGACCTAAGTCGTTCAATATTACGCAGTTTCCATTTGAGCGCAGGCAGCTCCCTTAAATGCGAACACGACATGAGTTCCCACTTCGGTTCTGCTTGAATCAGGCTCATTAAAAAATTTCGGTGCGACGAGGTCAACGCTCGGGGCAAATCTTCGAATAGACGTCGCCTCACTTCAATCAGATCAGACAAAGCAACCGGAGCACTCGTCATCCCCTGAAACTCATTCTCATAGGCACTTTCAAGATCCACTTCACTCGCGAACAATACTTCATGCACTGGCCGATTGTGCCCAGCAAGGTAACAGACAAAACATTCAACCACAGCCTCACTCAACCCAACAGACTCATAGAGGCCAATAACATCGAATAAATCCCTCGGGTGTTGCCTGTCCATCGCGGCCACAAGCTTACTTCCATATAACTCCTCGCTAGCGAGCAAAGGCAGCGCCAGTTCCGTAAAAAACTGATCTTCTACAGCAGGACTTAAGTCGCTGAACTCAACAGGGCAAATCGTGCCTCTAAAAACGTAGTTAATTTCTACTTTGATGCGATACTGCCCCTCACGAACAAAAAGCTTCACTTCATCCCCTTGAGGATTTTTGGCAGCCTCAACCAGCAACCCCATCGCAGTTAATTGAGACGCCATCTGACCTATCTCAGACTGGATGGTTGCCAAAGCGACGTCACGTGCATCTGAGTGCATTCGATAGACCAAATCTAAATCCACCGACAGCCTGGGTAAATCACGCACGAAGAGATTGATCGCGGTGCCGCCCTTCAATGCAAACACCTCGCTCCCCAAAGCGACCGGTGCCACCTTAAGCAACAAGCGCACGGTATTTAAATAATCAGCATTCATCCCTATTTACCTTAATCATGCAGCATTGCCGGTAAGTTCAGCGTGTCGCCATTCGCCAGCCTCCCTGTCCATCGATGCCGAAGCATCGCATCTGGTATGCCATCAATCACGCGCTCAGCCCATGGCAGCTCCAATTCCCGCGACCAATAGGCGCACAGCCGAACTGCTTTGACCATCTTACAGCACTGTATCCACTGCAATAGCCGTTTGACTCGGATTTGCCGCATGCCCTCCATGATCGCCCGGGCTTCATTCAATTCTTGAGAAAGACCCACTTCGCTCAACATTTCCAACAAAGCCAGCTCTGGCTCCGAAACGAGTGGCCCATTCGGTGATTCCGGAAGACGGCAAAGCCCTGCCGACTCTGGCGATGAAAAAAGCTGCGTGCGATTATAGCGCCCCGCAAAACGCCCCACAAACCAATCCGGAAGCCTCGCTTTCGGGGCGCCCCAAAGGATAACCGGTTCAGAGGCAGAAAGATTTTGACGATACCCATGACGCGCCAGTGCCGACTTCGCCGCGACATGTAGCCCCGCGATTTTGGATTCTAAAAACACCAACGTTGGGTCTAATTGCAATTTATCGCCCGCATGCATAAACACGCCACGACCCAGTCGCTGAATCCATCCAGAACGCACATACTGAGCAGATAAATCATTCGAAATACTACTGCGGCGCAAGCAAGCACTCCCAATAGGTGCACCTCTCGGAAAATTCAACTGCAGCATTTTGATTCGATCATCCACAATAGTCGTATTAATAATACGACTATTGTGGATGATTCAAGCACGAACCACGTCGTGAACACGTAAGATTCAAGCACCGCCGCTGATAGCTGTCCCTGAGCTTTTCATACTAATTCTTAACAACGAGAAAACAATCTGCATTGCTAGAACTCCCCGATCGAAAAAGTTAGCCAAACACCTGCTGCCTGGGGCCTTGAATCGTGGTTAGATCCCCCCCAATCCGTGCCACACA
>CAWVTP010000151.1:0-4322 GCA_963933035.1 uncultured Puniceicoccaceae bacterium
CTCAAAATCAAAATTGCTTTCGTCTCGGTCATGGTAGATTTCCAGAGGTGCCCATAATAAGATCTGCGAAAAAAGCTGAGGACTCACAGTATTGATCGAATAAACTTGAAGCCGTTGCCAGCTGATTATTTACCTTGGGCTGAACAAAAAATAATCGTACCGAATGAAAACAATCAAATTTGCAGTACTGCCAGGTGATGGCATCGGCCCCGAAGTCATGGAGGTAGCGCTCCGCGTATTAAATCAAGTTGCCCAACAATTTAATTTGAAGCTCGATTACGAAAAAGCCGACATTGGAGGCGTTGCCATCGATCGCCACGGGGTCGCATTTCCAGATAGTACGCATGCCATTTGCGCCGCTGCAGATGCTATTTTGTTCGGCTCCGTGGGCGGCCCTAAATGGGAATCCTTACCCCCCAAGGAGCAGCCTGAACGTGCCGCTTTACTTCCGATCCGTAAGGCATTTTCTCTCTATGCGAATGTACGTCCCGGCTTGCTATACCCAGAGCTAACAGAGGCCTCCCCTCTCAAACAGTCACGCATCCCCTCGGGCATTGATATCGTCTGCATTCGCGAACTAACTGGGGGCATTTACTTTGGGCAACCTAAAGCGACGACCTTACTCGAAAACGGCGAGGAGCAAGCAATTGACACCATGGTCTACAAGACCAGTGAGATTGAACGAATTGCCCAAGTCGCCATTGACACAGCCCGCGCACGTGGCCGTCGTGTTTGTTCGGTCGACAAAGCCAATGTGCTGGAGACCTCTGTACTGTGGCGCAAAGTGGTGAGTGCCTATTTTGCAAAAGAAGCCCCTGAAATCGAGCTCAGTCACCTCTACGTAGATAACGCAGCAATGCAGTTAGCGCGCGACCCAAATCAATTTGACGTCTTGTTCACCGAAAACATGTTTGGAGATATTTTATCGGACGAGATGGGGGTCATCTGCGGCTCTTTGGGCATGTTAGCCTCCGCAAGCCTAGGCGCTCAAAAAAATAAGCTAGGGCATCCTTTTGGTTTATATGAGCCCTCGGGGGGGACTGCCCCTGACATCGCAGGGAAGGGAATCGCCAACCCCTGCGCCCAGATACTTTCAGCGGCACTCATGTTGCGCTATAGCTTTGGCGAGAATGAGGCGGCTACAGCGATTGAAAATGCTGTACAAAAAGCCGTAACCAGCGGCGCTCGCACCGGGGACATTGCCTTCGGTATCGAGCCGGTATCCACATCAAAAATGGGAGATTCCATTTTTGAACAACTTTAGTCTTCGGCCTCGCCAGCCAGAAATCTTTAGCTGAATATCGAGGTCATCTGAATCTCTCACACTTTCCACACCCGACCTGCCATGACATCCGCTGAAATCCGAAAATCATTCCTCGATTTTTTTGCTCACAAGCAGCATAGCATTGTTCCTTCAGCCTCTCTCCTACCACAGTCTCCAGGCTTATTGTTTACCAATGCTGGCATGAATCAATTTGTACCCTACTTTTTGGGTACAGAAGCCATACCCTATAAGCCGGCGCGGGCTGCAGACACCCAAAAATGTATTCGTGCGGGCGGGAAGCATAATGATTTGGATGATGTCGGATATGACAGCTACCATCATACTTTTTTCGAGATGCTCGGCAACTGGTCCTTCGGTAATTACTTCAAAAAAGAAGCAATCGAATGGGCATGGGAATTACTCGTCGATGTATGGGGCGTTCCGGCAAGCCGCCTATATGCCACCGTCTACGCACCCGGCCCAGAAGACCCGTCTTGCTTTGACCAAGAAGCCTACGATAACTGGAAAATCCTTTTTGAAAAAAAAGGACTCGACCCTAATCGCCACATTATTCACGGCGATGTCAAAGACAACTTCTGGATGATGGGAGAAACAGGCCCATGCGGCCCCTGCTCTGAATTGCATGTTGACCTCACTCCGAATGGAGACTCCGAGGGCCGCTTGGTCAACAAAGACTCTGATCTGTGTATCGAAATTTGGAACCTTGTCTTTATTCAATATAACGCTGAAGCCGACGGCAGTTTCATCGATTTACCAGCTAAACATGTCGATACTGGAATGGGCTTTGAGCGCGTGTGTTCTTTAATTCAGAACACACATGGCTTTACTGACTTCTCACAAAAACCGACCAACTACTCCAGTGATGTTTTCCGTAAAATTTTTAGCCGTCTAGAAGCACTCAGTGAGCTCGCCTATAACGACATTTATCCCCATACGGCCTCCACTTCATCCAGTTCAGACAAAACACGTTTGGAGCAAGCCATTGCATTTCGCGTAATTGCGGATCACATACGCACCTTGTCTTTTTCAATTGCCGATGGAATTCGACCTGGCAACACTGGGCGCAACTATGTCTTAAGGCGTATTCTGCGTCGGGCGGTTAAATACGGGCGCGCTCTTGGCTTTACAGGTCAGTCCGCCTTTATGCCTGAATTGGTGGACACAGTGGTTGAACAATTTTCTGAAGTTTTTCCGGAACTCACACAAAATGCTAAGCGTATCAAATCAGTGCTTAGTGAAGAAGAAGCTAGCTTCAATAAAACTCTCGATCGGGGCTTACAATTATTTGAATCTGTTCCAAAAAATAAAAATGCCTTCCCTCCAGAGGAAGCCTTTAAACTCTACGATACCTATGGCTTTCCGATTGATCTCACCGCACTACTATGCCGCGAAGGGGGATTCACATTAGACGAAACAGCGGTTGAAGGCTATCTAGATGCCGCCCGCGAACGCTCACGTGGAGCTCAAAAAAAATCTCAGGTTAAAGCGCTTGAGCTGAAAACTGAGGCCGTGACAACATTCATTGGTTTTGATCAACCCCATTGCAATGCTAAGATTTTAGAAGTCCATCAACAAGGCAATCAGATGCTCGTGATAACCGACCAAACCGTTTTTTTTACAGAAATGGGAGGTCAAGCTGGCGACGTTGGCAAGTTACTGATCAACGGAAAAGAATTTACAGTTGAGAAAGTCATCACGATCGGGACTGCGACCGCTCACTGCATGGATGCAAGCGCGCCGGCAGATTGGCCAATCGATAGCATTGTGACCCTAAAAATCAATACGGATCGCCGTAAGGCGA
This sequence comes from uncultured Puniceicoccaceae bacterium, assembly GCA_963933035.1. Classification (GTDB taxonomy): domain Bacteria; phylum Verrucomicrobiota; class Verrucomicrobiia; order Opitutales; family Coraliomargaritaceae; genus CAWVTP01. The sequence goes on from CAWVTP010000151.1 coordinate 3,087, forward strand.
TCGAAATGCATCACAGTGCGACCCACTTATTGCACTGGGCCCTACACCAAGTGGTCTCACCTGACACCAGCCAGCAAGGATCAAGTGTTACTGCTGATCGCCTGCGCTTCGACTTCAACGCATCGGCACTCAGTGTTCAGCAAATCGACGAAATTGAAGCACAGGTTAATCGCTGTATCCACAACAAGGATGCCATCAATTGGGCAGAACTCGCCTACAGCGAAATTAGTCATCGCCCCGACATCATGCAATTTTTTGGCGACAAGTATGGCGAAACCGTACGTGTTGTCCAAATTGGAGGCCAAGATGAAAGACTCAATGGTTATTCCATGGAGCTCTGTGGAGGTACACATGTACGTAATACGGCTGAAATTGAGCTCTTTAAAATCAAGTCTGAATCGGCGATTGCCGCTGGTGTACGTCGCATAGAGGCTCTATGTGGGCAGGCTGCTAAAGACTACTTAGAAGCTCAAAAAGCCCTAGAATTGGCCGCGCGAAAAATCGCACTGGAAAGATTATCTAAAATCAACCAAGCACTTATTGAACTGGAAGCTGAGCGCTACTCAGTTCCTGAAGATGCGGATTCTGCAGCCATTAAAGAATGCGTGGTGATCGCTGACAAAGCATTGAAAAAAATGCAAGCTAGCCGGGCCAGCCAGTTCGCAAAAACATTACTCTCGGAACAAGATCTCTCAAGGTCAATTGCCCTGTCAACAGCAGGCCCAGCTGCACTGATCAACGAGCTCATCAATCATTTAAAACAGCAAAATTATCAACAACACGCATGTTGTATCGTCGATGACGGTAATCAGCTACTAATTGCAGCCTATTCCGGCAGCGCAACGGAACAGCACGCCGGTAATACGGTGCAGGCATTGACGAAGGCTTTTACAGGCAAAGGAGGAGGGAAAGCCAATTTTGCCCGTGGTTCCATCCCTGATCGCAAACTAAAAGACTCCGTATTGGCTGCCGCTAAAACGCTTACAAAGTAGCGGATGCAATCGAATACTGCAAGCCGCATCAGGTGCTAAATCTCAGTAGTTTTAGCAGGATAATTTCAGTACACTCTGCGTGCTCACAAAAACAAACTCATACCCGATAGCTAAATAGTGCCTCAAAATTGGCAACATTTAGACCATCAATTAAAGAGGTCCAATAGCGAAAGCGCTGGCAGCCGCTAAGCACAACGAAATCCTCCGCCGTGCTACAACTCACTAGACCAATTTGGCCTTGAGG
>CAWVTP010000152.1:0-4169 GCA_963933035.1 uncultured Puniceicoccaceae bacterium
GCACAACGAAATCCTCCGCCGTGCTACAACTCACTAGACCAATTTGGCCTTGAGGTCTTCTTTGGAAGTCAAACCAACGAGTGTCTCAGCCACTGCTCCATCTTTAAAAATTAAGATAGTTGGGATAGCCCGTATCGAATATTCATTCGCGATCGCACTATTGTTGTCGATATTAACCTTACAGATTTGCACTTGATCACCGATCTCCTGTGCAAGCTCTTCGAGTATGGGCGCAATTGCTTTGCACGGGCCACACCATGGAGCCCAAAAATCGACAAGCACGGTCTTGTCTGAATTTTTAATAAAATCAGCGAAGTTAGTTTGATCCAGCTCTAGGATTGAATTCGACATAATAAATAATATTTAAATAAATAGGTACCGCAACGCTTGTAAGCTCAGATGTCAAGCAATCGATCCCGTTATCAGCCCTTCAATGCTAAAATTTCGAAGTCACTCAACTAAGGGCACCTCTGGAAACCTCCCATGTGCCGAGATTGCCGATTTGCTGTGATGCAGGCAAGGCTCTCTCGCCAACGGTTGGGCTGGAAGCCCTGCCTTGGCGAGAGCAACGCCGCCAGCGCACAGCAAGCGGCAAGTCTTTCAAAACGGTATACTCAAATGTTTGTATGCAATGTAGGGGCGCCCCATAAAAATGTATTGCGCTTGTTTCGCTCTTTTTACTGATTGGTTGAGCGATGCACTGCATGGCTTTACTATCCGAGAAACACACCATGACATTATTTCAAGCCACTCTCGCCACTGCGCTGGTTTTACTCGCTACTGGCGGGCACCTGCTCTGGCACGGCGCACGTACTGAGCAACAGCTTAAAGCCTTCCCTCGCTCCAAAACGGCGGCCTACATTCTAATGGGCAGCGCGGCCAGCTGGTTTCTATATTTAGTCCTGCAACTGGGCCCTTCTGATTTTGGGCAGTACCGCACTCAACTCTTTGGAATCTTTTTAGTGACTGCGATTGGATCATTTTACTACGCCCCCGATTTTTTGGCGGTTCGTGGTTTAGCGGGTTTAACTCTACTCATCTCAGGAGTCTTATTGGATGCCGCCTACATGCAAGTGCCGCAATCCCGGCTCTTTTTGGTTAGCTTCGTCTACCTCTGCATCGTGCTGGCTATTATTCTGGGTGCGGCACCCTATAAGCTGCGAGACTTTTTCGATTGGCTCTATCGCAAGCCACAGCGCAGTCGTCTGCTGGGTCTTAGTATCGCCCTCTACGGAGTCTTGCTGGCACTAACGACACTATTTTATTAAGCGCACGAAATGCCTCAAATACCCGTGAGCGGAAAACTCATCCTGATATCTGGCCCTGCTGGCAGTGGAAAAACCACTCTTTGCGACAAGATGATGCAGCACTATGGCGCCATCAAACGCGTCATCACCGCCACCACGCGCCCCCCCAGAAGCGGTGAACTAGACGGCATCGATTACTATTTTTTATCCCATAGCGAATTTGAAACCAAAATAGCTGAAGGGGCCTTCTACGAGTATGCTCGCGTTCATAAAAATTGGTATGGCACACTCAAGGAACCCGTCCAATCTCAACTTAAATCAGGCACAGATCTACTCTTGAATATAGATGTACAAGGAGCCGCTAGCTTTCGCCAAGAAGCCCATCACGACTCGGAACTGGCAGAATGCATCCACAGTCTATTTATCCGTCCAGAAAACTTAGATGTCCTACAAACTCGGCTTGAAAAAAGGGGAACTGAAGATGCCGCCGCCATAGCGGGTCGCATGGCCGTCGCTGCGCATGAAATTAAGCAAGCCACTCACTATGATCATTGTATTTTAACGGGGACGCCCGAGGCTGACTTTTCCGCCATTTGTCGCTTCTACGAGGCGATCAAGTCCCCCAACCAATAAAAATAAAGACTCGCGAAACCGATTGAATGCCATGCAACAGCCTTTTTTAAGCACAGAATTTACCATTCCTTGGTCACAACTCACTGCAAGCGCCATTGAAGCCGACATCCCCCGCGCCATTGAAAGTGCCCAGGCTACAATACAGACAATCTGCGCGCTCAAAGATCAGAGCCCAGACACACTCAACTATGAAAACACAATCGCTGCGCTCGATCAAGCACTCGAGCCCTTGAGCCATGCTTGGGGACTGGTCAACCACCTCGATTCCGTATGCAATGAGCCAAAATTGCGCAGCGTCTACAACAAATTGCTGCCGACGGTCTCTGAATTTCAATCCAGCATTCCGCTCAATGCGGAGCTATGGACCGTCATCAAAACCTTTAGTGAAAGTGCTGCAGCAAGCACGCTGTCACCCTGTAAGCAAAGGTACTTGCAGGAAACTATCGCCGATTTTCGCGACCAAGGTGCTGACTTGGCTCCTAGTCAAAAATCTCGAGCCAAAGAGCTGTTAAGTCAACTGGCGCAAACCACCCAAAAGTATTCGGAAAACTGCTTGGATGCCTGCAATGCATGGGAGCTCACCATCACCGACGAAAGTCGACTGGCAGGACTACCGAAATCGGCCGTAGCAGCCGCCCGCGAGGCCGCGCTCAAACAGAGTTCTACCTCCAGTGATCAACCGACATGGCGCTTTAACTTGCATGCTCCCTCCTTAATTGCGGTCCTCACGTACGCGCAGGACCCAGACTTGCGCAAGACCGTCTGGAAGGCCTACTCAGCCATCGGCCGAGAAGCCCCTAACAGCAATCAAGAATTAGTCTTAGACATCCTTAGCTTACGTCATGAATTGGCTCAGTTGCTCGGGCAATCACATTGGGCCAACCATGTGACTCAGCGAAGGATGGCGGGCTCAGGCGCGACTGCCCTAGCCTTTGGGAGCGACCTACACGAGAAAATCCAGCAGGCGTTTAAGTTAGAGAACCAAGCCCTGCAAGCCTTCAAAGCCAGCAAGACGCACAGCGCTGAAAACCAGCCACTAGAGCCGTGGGAAGTCGCTTACTGGAGTGAGCAACAACGCCAAGCAGAGTACGCCTTTGATGAAGAGGCGCTACGCCCCTACTTTGCCATCAATCGTGTTATCCCCGGCTTATTTCAGCTGGCGGAAACGCTTTTCGGCTTGAAGATTCAGGAACGGAAGACCTGGCATCCAGATCAATCAGAAGCAAAAGGGAATGATCAAATTGAAGTCTGGCATTCAGATGTACAATACTACGAGGTTATTGACACGGACAGTCGAGAAATGATCGGTGCCTTCTTCGCTGATTGGCATCCGCGAGAATCCAAACGCGGCGGCGCTTGGATGAATTATTTGATCACAGGCAACCGCGATCCAAAACAAGCACGGAGTCCGCACTTAGGACTTATTTGCGGCAATCTCACCCCAGGCATTGACGGCCAGCCAGCGTTGTTAACCCACCGTGAAGTCGAAACGATCTTCCATGAATTTGGACATCTGCTGCACCATATTTGCGGTGAAGTCGAAGTCAAAGCGCTCAATGGAGTCAACGTTGCATGGGACTTCGTAGAACTTCCCTCACAAATTATGGAAAACTGGTGCTGGGAACGCACCAGTCTGGACCTGTTTGCGCATCATTATGAAACTGGTGCTCTCATTCCAGAAGATCTATTCCAAAAAATGCTGGCTGCCCGTAATTACCGCAAAGCCAGTGCCACTATGCGCCAACTCTCATTTGGTAAAATGGACCTAGTCCTCCACAGCGATTGGCCCAACGCAAACGCGTCATCACTGGAGAGCTATATCAAAACACAGTTGCAAGGCTACCACCCCGAATACAAAACAGAAGCCCCTTCCAACGTATTTAATTTCAGCCACCTCTTTAGCGGATCCGTAGCTTACTCAGCCGGATACTACAGCTACAAGTGGGCCGAGGTGCTCGATGCAGACGCCTTTACTCGCTTCCAAAAAGAAGGCATACTCAACCCAAATACTGGGCGCGCATTTAGAGACTGCATCCTCGCTCAAGGTAATTCTAAGCCCGCCATTGAACTCTTCAAAGACTTTATGCAACGGGTGCCAGAACCTGAGGCTCTCATGCGCAGAGACGGCATTATATAGAGATGCCGGACTGCTACGCCATCTACATATTTTCCGGGCGGCAAATCCTTGCCTGAAAATACTCCGTCAAACCCGCTGTTTCGCGGGCTCTCGTCCCTAATACCAACTTAAAAAAGGTATGACACTATAGGTGCTTCAAGTAGCGTTTGCTG
>CAWVTP010000153.1:0-4135 GCA_963933035.1 uncultured Puniceicoccaceae bacterium
CTGTAAAGGAATCGAAAATTTCGCGAAGAAATGTATTATGGTATTGCGTTTGTTTCGATTGTTTCGTTTATTTGATAGGTAATGGAAAAAAATAGTTCAGTGCCAGTGCCACAAATCTCAGAGCATGACCGTGAGTTGCTCGAGAAGTTGAAAGATGTTATTGATGGTAATGAACGTCCTGTATTACTCGGTCGTGAGGGGGCGAATATTCAATTTCCAGAGCCGCTCTTTCATGTCTTAACTAAGGCCGTACGGATGATGGCGAGCGGTCAGGCTATCATGCTGCTTTCTGAGAATGAAGCATTTACGACGCAAGCAGCTGCGAACTATTTAGGCATGTCGCGCCCCCATCTGGTAAAACTGCTAGAAGAAGGTGCCATCAATTTTCACCACGTAGGCACGCATCGCCGCATCTACATGAAGGACTTGAAGGCATTTGAAGCTCAGCGCGACGCACAACGCCGCATGAAGCTGGATGCACTCGCCGACAAGGTGAAGGCTGCTGGCTTAGACAGTGCCAACTACACTGGCTGATTATGTTGGCCGATTATCGAGTCTGCATCGACGCCTGCGTACTGGCTAACTATACTGTCAGCGATTTGCTCCTGAGACTCGCGGAGCGACCTCGCATCTATACACCGGTCTTTTCCAAAATGATTCTGAAGGAGGTGCACCGCACGCACGTTGAAAAAATCGGCTGGGGTGAGGATATGGCCGACTCATGGCGCGAGGCGGTCAGTGACGCATTTCCCGAAGCAATCGTCACGGGGTTTGAATCCGTGATCCCTTGTATGACCAACGATGAGAAAGATCGACACGTCGTTGCAGCGGCGATTGCCGGGCGCGTCGAATTAATCGTCACCTTCAATCTCAAAGACTTTAAAGACGAGCACCTTGCGCAGTGGGGTATCGAATCAAAGCATCCACAGGACTATCTCATTTCTCTTTTTGAAATGAAGCCAGAGTTGGTGATATCGCGTCTATATGATGCTGCTGCCAAATATGAGCAGTCCCCAAAAGAACGTCTTGCTAAATTCACAGTGGTGCTACCTCGCTTTGTGGACTGTGTGGCGGAGGCCATGGACTGGGAGCTGTGATCGGACGCATGATTAAGACGTAGAAAATCAGCAATGAACATTCAAACACCAGCCGAACATACCGCCGCGATGGAAAGGTTGAGTGCGCTGATGGATGCAGCACCAACATTGGGCAGCCCCGAGAGCGACGAACTGACAGGGCTGGCTGAATCAATCGAAGCATACGAGGCAAGAACCTTCCCCATTGCCATGGATAAAGGCAGTGCAAAGGCCGACACGACCCAACGGGCACAACTCGACGCGCTGGGCGACAAAATCAAGGATGCGGGACTAGACAGTGCCGACTACACTGGCTCGTTCGACTGCAGGTGTCCCTCCAAATTGGATTGCTGAATTAGTCAGAAAAACGCCCCTGTTGAACATGCAAGCCAGAGTGCTTCTGGCATCGACTGACAGCACGAAGCTCGTTGAAATTGAACCTTGATTAGTGAGAAAAAAAGGGTATTTTTTCTCACTAATCCAACGCGCCAAAGCAGATGCAAGCCATTGATGAAAAGATATTAAGCCGTTTTTACGGAAACGGCAGGGGTCATGTAAGCACCCAGAATGACTTTATCGACCTCGGCAGCCGCAGCCATATCGACAATGCTCTCTCCCGCCTGGCGAAAAATGGAAAGCTCAAACGGATTGCGCGTGGACTGTATGAATACCCCAAAGTCGATGAGCTCTTAGGCGAACTCAGTCCCAACCTCGATAAAGTCGCAAAGGCCATGGCAGGCCGCGACGGCATCCGCCTACAACCAACAGGCGCTTATGCGGCCAACCGCCTCCACCTTAGCGAGCAGGTGCCGATGAAGGTCGTATTTCTGACAGATGGATCGAGCAAAACAGCTCAAATCGGCCATCAAACCCTTGAGCTTCGTAAAGCCAGCCCAAAACGAATGCAGCTAGCAGGACGACTCAGCGGTCTCGTATTTGAAGCACTGCGTGCAATCGGTAAAGAGCACATCACCGAGCGTATCATCGAACAACTCAAAGACACACTCCAACGGGAAGACAGAGGCATAGTGCTCAAGGACTTGCCCCATGCGCCTGCATGGATGCACAGCATCATCAGAGAAGTGACGAAGGAGTCGGCCAATGGATAAGTTCCTCACCTATACTGTCGAGCAACGAGAACGAGCCATCCGGGAAACTGCCGCTCGTATGCAGCTTCACCCCACGCCCGTGGAGAAGGACTTTGGGGTCTGCTGGTTGCTGCGCGAACTGTTCAACCTCAGCTGCGTGAAAGACCATCTCATCTTTAAGGGTGGCTCCTCACTGAGCAAAGGCTATGGAGTCATTGAACGATTCTCCGAAGACATCGACCTATCCGTTCATGCCTCAGTGTTTGGTGTGGAGATTGAATCCAACTTCTCAGAACTCTCCAAAAGCCAAGGCGACAATCGCATCAAATCACTCTATCGAGCAGCTCGCCTGTTCATCGAAGGCACATTGATCGCAGAGCTAACGCAGCAGCTAGCGGCAAGCCTTGGGGATTTAAAGTGGAGCCTGAAACTCAGAGAGGTGAAGAAAGATTTCCATATACTACGGTTCCAATACCCGAAGGTCAGCACCGATGGGGAACAGCTGCGCTATGCTCGGCCCTATATACAAATTGAAATCAGCGCACGGGCAGAACATGAGCCTGCTGAAGTCCGCTCAGTTCGTCCCTACATCGTAGAGCAATTTGAGCAGCTCTTTGAAAGCGCCGACACTCCGATCAAGATCCTAGCAGCGAAGCGCACTTTTTGGGAGAAAGCCACTATCCTACATGCGGAGTCCACGCGGCCCAACGATGAACCAATGCCACCACGACTCGCTCGACATGCTTACGACCTCCACCAGCTGATGACTTCGGCAGTTGGCAAAACAGCACTCGAAGAGATCGAATTGTTAGAGCGCGTCGCCAAGCACAAGGCATTCTTTTACCCACAAGCTGGAGTCGATTACGAACAAGCTTATTCAGGCGACCTCAAAATTGTGCCGGAAGGACCGAGGAAGAATGAATTAGAACAAGACTATCAGAATATGCGCGATTTCTTCATGGGCGACCCGCCTCATTTTGATGCAGTTTTGAATTCCCTCAAAGCAATTGAGACACAAGCTAACCAGAATTAATGAGTAACTTTACTTTCCTCCCCGCTGATTACCGCTCACTCGCCGAAGCCGCCAAGACGGCGGAGTCGCATGTATTCAGCGATGCGCGTGGGGCCTGCTTTCATGCACGGTTCGCCTTAGAGACCGCAGTGCACTGGCTCTATCGCTATGATCAAAGCTTAGAGATGCCTTACGATCAGAGCTTGGGAGCCCTGCTCCACGCTCCGAGTTTTCAACGACGCGTGCCAGAGGCGATCTTCCAGAAGGCACGCACCATCCAGAAGGTGGGCAATCAGGCAGTGCACAGTCAGAAGCCGATCCGTCAATTTGATGCGCTGCAACTGGTCAAAGAACTGCAACATATCCTCTATTGGGTCGCTCGCACCTACACACGACCAGGCGCTGCGCCCTTGGGCATGGTCGAATGGGATGGCAACAAAGTCCCGCGTCCGGCTATTACGCTTGCGCCCGTCCCTCAGTCCGAGCTAGAACGACTCGAAAAGGAACTAGAGTCTAGCAAGCAACAGGAACTGAAGCGCCAGCAGGAGGTCGATGCGCTCGACGAAGACCTAAAAATCCTCAAGCAACAACTCGCGGAAGCCCGCGCCGCGAATGAGGAAGCGCCCGACACGCACGACTATTCGGAAGCGGAAACACGCACCTATCTGATCGACGTGGACCTGCAACGCGCAGGCTGGCCGCTCGATCAAAAGCGCGACCGCGAATACGAAGTCACGGGGATGCCGAACAAAAAAGGCGTCGGCTATGTGGACTACGTGCTCTGGGGCGATGATGGCAAGCCGCTCGCAGTGGTGGAGGCAAAGCGCACCACTGCCGATCCCAAGGTCGGCCAGCAACAAGCGAAGCTTTACGCAGACTGTCTCGAAGCGATGCACGGGCAGCGACCGATCATCTTTTACACCAACGGCTATGTGACGTGGATCTGGGATGACAGCGCC
>CAWVTP010000154.1:0-4012 GCA_963933035.1 uncultured Puniceicoccaceae bacterium
TCTTTTATACAATAAACTCCGCTTTGTCGTTGACAGTGACCTGAGATGTTGGATGATGCAGCGTTTTTATTGATCGCCATGAAAGTTGTATCCTCACTTAAATCTTTGAAGAACCGTCACCCTGACTGCCAAGTTGTGCGTCGCAAGGGACGTGTTTATGTCATTTGCAAAACGAATCCTCGCTTCAAAGCGCGCCAAGGGTAGTTATCCTTAAAATTTACAGTCCCGTGAAATCAAACATTCATCCTAAATTAAATCCAGTCGCCTTTGTTGACGTCTCGACTGGAACAAAGTTTTTAACTCGCTCCACCATGCGTGGCAGTAAAACAGAGGCGATTGATGGTGTTGAGCATCAAGTTGTTATTTGTGACATCACGGCTGATTCGCATCCTGCCTTTACGGGTGAAAAGCGTTTTGTGGACACCGCCGGCCGTGTTGAGAAGTTCAAGTCTAAGTTTGGACGTCGTTCGTAGACACATGACTTAATTTAATCGAAAAGCTCACCGCTGGTGAGCTTTTTTTGTGCCTACTTAGGTCCCCCCTACAAAGCAATTCATGATGGAAATCGTTGTTGGGGAGCGCTCACTAGTGCGAAGCTTTGGCTGTGTCCATGCGCAGTCAGGTGGTGGTTGTCACATTATGTTAAAACTTTAGCTTAAGAATTCGCTTGCCTTGCAAAAAAGCTGTAAGGATTTGTAGCAAGTGTTCAGTTTGGCTGAACCTTTGCTATTGTAGTACAAGCTCCTTAATTAATGTAACCGATCGACTAAATGAGACGTATCCATGTCTAAAAAAATTGGCTTTATTTCAACTCGTTTTGCGGGCTCTGATGGTGTATCGTTAGAAAGTTCAAAATGGGCTGAAGTCCTATGGTCTGATCAGCATGTAAGTTTTTGGTACAGTGGACGCAATGATCGTGATCCTGGGTGTAGTTATTGTGTGCCGGAAGCTTATTTTGGACATCCAGAAAATCTCTGGATCAATGAGCATATCTGGGGGCAATCCAAGCGAAATCAAAGTGTCAGTTTGCGCATTCGTGAATTGGCCGACTATTTAAAGCAAACCCTCTATCGTTTTGTGGAGCATTATCAAATTGATTTGCTGATTCCCCAAAATGTTTTGGCAATTCCCATGCACGTTCCGCTGGGAATTGCGGTGACCGAGTTCTTGGCGGAAACCCAAATGCCGGCGATTGCGCATCACCATGATTTCTATTGGGAGCGGACTCGTTTTTCGGTGGGTGCGGTCAAAGACTACCTAGACATGGCCTTTCCTGCAAATTTACCGAATCTGCACCACATTACCATCAATCAGGCGGCCACCGAGCAGCTGGCCTTGAGAAAAGGGGTCACGTCATCTTTAATGCCGAATGTATTTGATTTTGATCATCCCCCTCGTATTGATCGTGATGATTATACGGCTGACATTCGTGAAGAGATTGGCATTCGTGATGATGATATTTTGATTCTACAACCCACGCGTATCGTTCCGCGCAAGGGCATCGAGCATGCCATCAAACTGGTCGGTATGCTCAACGATCCGCGTTACAAGCTGGTGATTTCCCACGACGCGGGAGATGAAGGGCTTGAGTACAAGCAACGCCTGCAGGATTTGGCAGATCAAGAGGGCGTCGACTTGCGTTTCTTTGCGGCTCGCATTGGGGAAATTCGTCAAGTGGACCATGCTGGCAACAAGATTTATACCCTTTGGGATATTTACAAACATGCCGATTTAATGACCTATCCGAGTACCTATGAAGGTTTCGGCAATGCCTTATTGGAGGCGATCTATTTTCGAGTTCCCGTTGTGATCAATCGATATTCGATCTATGTGCAAGATATCGAACCGAAAGGCTTCAAATTATTGGAAATGGATGGCTTTATTACACCCCAACTGGTGGAGTATGTACGCCGTGTTATCGAGGATAGCGCTTACAAAAAAAAGTTAGTGGATCACAACTATCGGGTGGCGAGTCAGTACTACAGTTACACTACCTTGCGGAATCTGCTGCGCTATCACATTACGGCCCTCACGGGAGAATCCCCTCCAGAGAGCTAGTTCATGAGAGCGCCTTGCGTACCAGTCTTTGCCAGCATGTCAGCACCATTACAATTTTTAGCAATTCCAGGGAGCATGCGTAGATTGTTCTCAAAGTTTTATGGGCGCAAGTCATCTGGAAAAATGTCAACCCTAACGTGAATTAACTCAATTAGCACATGTCATGATCAAGACAGTCTCTAAGGAACAACTGCGGTCGGTAAGAAAGCGCTTAACCTATCTTTACGGCAGTGAGGCGGAACATTTATTGGAACGCTTCGCCATGATGATTGGTCGCTATGGGGTCGGACTTGATCCGGTTCAACCCGATCATGCTTGGAATGAACATGACAGTATTCTGATCACCTATGCAGACAGTCTGCAAGACCCTAGCAATGAGCGCACGCCCCTTCAAACGCTCGGGAAATTCGCGGATAAACATTTGGTCGGTGCCATTCGAACCATTCATTTACTGCCTTTTTGTCCTTGGACTTCTGACGACGGATTTTCCGTCGTCGACTATCGAGCGGTCGCGCAGGAGAACGGTGATTGGCAGGCGGTGGAGGAATTGAAAAATAATTTTCAATTGATGTTTGATGTCGTCCTGAATCACTGTTCGGCCAGCAGTAGTTGGTTTAAGGATTTTGTGGCGGGTATCGAGCCAGCCCGGCACTATTTCTTACCGATGGACCCCAACTTGGACTTTAGTCAGGTCGTGCGCCCGCGCACCTCCCCCTTGCTGACAAAGACGCGGACTCGCGATGGCAATGCCCATGTGTGGACCACTTTCTCGGCTGATCAAGTCGATCTTAACTGGCAAAATCCAGAAGTGCTTTTTGAGTTTATCGACATCTTGATGCTCTATGTGTCGAAGGGGATGCGAATCGCTCGCTTGGATGCGGTGGCCTTTATTTGGAAGACTATGGGTACAAACTGTATTCATTTGCCCCAAACGCATGAGATTATTAAGCTATTGCGTGACATCATGGAGATTGTGGCCCCGGAGGTTTTGTTAATGACGGAGACCAATGTCCCGCATGCGGAGAATATTAGCTACTTTGGCCGTGGAGATGAAGCGCATTTGGTCTATCAGTTTAGTTTGCCACCGCTGATCTTACATGGTTTGTGCACCCAAAATGCGCGCTTTTTGACCCAGTGGGCGCAGCAATTGGACCCACCGCCAGCTGGTTGTACGTATTTTAATTTTACCGCCAGTCATGATGGGATCGGCTTGCGGCCTATTGAGGGAATCTTGCCGCAGGCAGAAAAAGACCGCTTAATAGAGCACGTCGAGTCCGCGGGCGGCAAAATTAATTGGCGTGCTTTGCCGGACGGTGAGCGTGCCCCTTACGAACTGAATATCACCTATTACTCCGCCCTTGAAGTCGCCGGAGACCCTGATTTGAGTGCGCAACGTTTTCTGTGCTCTCAAGCATTATCGCTGTCGCTGCGTGGTATTCCTGGTATTTATATTCATAGCTTGAGTGCGACCCTCAACCACACGGAAGGTGTGGAGGCGAGTGGCGAGAACCGTCGTATCAATCGGCGTAAATGGGCATTGCCTGAATTGGAAGCGCATTTGAGTTCAGGCTCGGCCAAGCAAGTTTTCAATCGTTACCTGCGCATGCTGCGGCGACGGGCCAATCACCCGGCCTTTCATCCAGATGCTGAGCAAATAATTTACGATATCGATCCCCAGTTATTCGTGCATTCTCGGATGTCACATCAATCCGATGAAATTGTGTTTTGTATTTATAATTTTTCTGATCAGCAGAAAAAAATTACCAACCCTGCGAGCTCGGAATTGTTGCGCAAGGCCAAACACTTTTATGATATACTCGGTTGTCGCACTTATGGATCGGGGCGCAAAGGGATCACCCTGAGTCCTTATCAGGTGCTGTGGTTAGTCCCACGTACTTAAGGGCACCTCTGAAAACCTACCAAGACCGAGACGAATACAATTTTGATTTTGAGC
>CAWVTP010000155.1:0-4005 GCA_963933035.1 uncultured Puniceicoccaceae bacterium
TATGCAATAGGCTGAGCATGGTGCTCGGCAACTGAAGGCAAAGGGAGCGTATAAACATAAATGACTGCTGGTCTGAAGAGTCTTCATCTGCGATTGCGTCGCGGGTGCATTATTTGCCGAGCATCTTGATGACAGCTGATCTCTATTGGGATTCGTTTTCAGAGGTGCCCTTAATGCGACGAACATAGAGTCACTTACAAATAGAAAGCTAACTGCCCCAAGAATTGGATCTGTATGGTTCGGGTTAAATGCGGCGCATTTTTACAGAGCTGCCCTAAGCACTTTCCGAGAGACGCCCGTACACTTCTAGCAGTTGCCTCAGATAGCTCGCACTTTCTTGTTGTAGCGAATGGAGCTGCTGAGCGCTCATGCGCCATTGCCAATTACCGCTGGCTTGGCCGGGAGTATTGAGACGTGCCTCACTGCCTAAATTCAATAAATCTTGCATCGGAATAATGGCCAGTTTGGACACCGACTTTAACGCTGCGCGAATTAAATCCCATGCAATTGAATCACCGTGTACTGCTAGATACTGACGTAAAAAATCTCGCTCAGCGGAATTCAGAGAGTGAAACCAACCATGGGTGGTGTCGTTGTCGTGAGTACCGCTGTAAACAACAGAATTCGCTGAATAATTGTGCGGCAGATAGCCATTTTGACTGTCTCCATCAAAAGCAAATTGCAGAACCAACATACGCGGTAGTCCGGTGTAATCTAATAATTCCTCTACCTGCGGGGTGATTTCCCCCAAGTCCTCCGCTATAATTTTCGCCTCAGGAAAGGCATGCTTCAGCGCTTTAAAAAACTCAAAACCAGGCGAGGGGAGCCATTGCCCATTTTTGGCGGTTGCTTGCTGGGCAGGGATCGACCAGTAGGCCTCAAATCCACGAAAATGATCGATCCGTAATAGATCATACAACTTTAAATGCGATTCTATCCGCGCCAGCCACCAGCTAAAGTGCGTCTTCTCATGGATTGGCCAGTCGTAGAGAGGATTACCCCATTTTTGACCATCCTCAGAAAAATAGTCGGGCGGAACCCCGGCGACAGCTGACGGCAAACCATCAGGCTTTAGTTGAAATAACTGAGGATGTGCCCACACATCAGCGCTGTCGTAAGCCACAAATATGGGAATGTCGCCCATAAGCTCGACTCCTTTTTTATGAGCATAGGCCTTCAGCTGATAAAATTGTGCGAAAAATAAATACTGATAAAAGCAAGTCGCCTGATAATAGTCTAAGTCGTCTCCTTGTAGCTCAATCTGCAAACCCTGCCGCGAATCTTGATACTCGGCAGGCCACTGCTGCCAGCAGGTACTCTTGAATTTAGCTTTGAAAGTTGTAAAGCGAGCAAAGGGCTTTAACCAATCAGATTCCGCTGCCAAAAAGTCCGCAAAGCTTCCATAGTTTAATACAGTATCTTTGGGGCTCAGCATAAAGCGTTTATGGGCCTTGGCCAATACGGGATAAAAATCCGTGTACAGTTGACCATAGTCAACCTGGTCTCTAGGCAGTCGCTCCAGATCAGCGATTTCTTCAGCAGCGAGCAGTCCGGCTTTTAGCAGTGGATCCAGATCAATGAAGTAAGGATTGCCCGCGAACGAGGAAAAGGATTGATAGGGCGAGTCTCCATAACCAGTCGGGCCCAAGGGACAAAGCTGCCAGATGCGCAGACCTGCAGACTGCATAAAATCTATATGGGCATAGGCGCCAGCTCCCAAGTTGCCAATGCCAGTGGATGATGGCAGCGAACTCATGTGCAATAATACACCGGAACTGCGAGTTTGCAGCCAATCGAAAAGCGGGGGATTGAGAGTCGTCATTTTTAGAGAGTGGACAATTTAAAATCAAAAAGATTAGACATAATATATATTGTGCGAAAAATGGGTCTTAATTTTTAGCGGCGGCGACCCCGGCAATTGCGCCCGTCATCATGGCTGCATGGATCAAATAACCACCGGACGGTGCTTCCCAGTCCATCATTTCGCCCGTCACATACACATTTGGATAGGCTCGCAATTGGTAATTGTGCTTGAGCGCTGGCCAAGCCACGCCTCCGGCCGTCGAGATGGCTTCCGCGATCGGCCGTGGTGACTGCAAAGGAATCACGCAGTGTTGGATGGCTTTGAGGCAGGTGGCATGATCTATAATTGCAGGCATAAACTGTCTTATAATAGCGCACATGGCGGGACTGAGCTTTAAGCGTGTTTGAATTTCTTGATACCAGTTTTTACGGACGGATTCCATTTTTCTTAAGATATGCTCACTGCTGAATACCGGCTTAAAGTTGATTTCGATTGTCGCAGCATCCATTTTTCTAAGTGTGGGCCCTAATCGGTAAATGGGCGTCCCTTCCAAGCCATAGCGGGTCACCATCAACTCACCCGTTTCGTAACGATCCCCAGCGCAGACCTGCAAATGATGAAGCGGTTGCCCTTCGGCACAGGCTACAGTTTCTGGCTTCCAATTACACTGCCATCCACAATTGGCTGCGGCGAAGGGTTTTAGCGGGATCGCTTTTTTTTGAAAGCATTCCACCCAGTTTCCATCTGATCCAGTTTGCGGCCATGAGGCACCTCCCATGGCAAAAATGATGGCATCGACTTCGACGGAGATCGACTCAGCGGCATACTGAAATCGCAACTGATAGCTCTCCTGCTTAGGCACAAAATCTAAGCAGCGATGATTTAAATATAACCCAATGCCGAGGGATTTGAGTTTATCGATCCAGCGTTTTAATAAGGGGGCGGCCTTTTTACCAACTGGAAAGATTTTTCCACCC
The DNA here is from genome assembly GCA_963933035.1 of uncultured Puniceicoccaceae bacterium. GTDB lineage: Bacteria > Verrucomicrobiota > Verrucomicrobiia > Opitutales > Coraliomargaritaceae > CAWVTP01. Next base: position 2,782 of record CAWVTP010000155.1, read on the forward strand.
TGACTGCTAAAGGTTTCAATTCCGAGTTTTCTAGCCCAATCACATACTTTTTTCGCCGTAAAGGACTCCAAGTTCTGGCGCCAGGCAGTTAGCGGAAAATCTGTGCCGCTGTATTGCTGCGCAAAGCTTGCTGGTGATGACTGATGGCTTAAGTTTAGCCCACTTTTACCCGCAATTAGGAATTTGCGCCCTAGGGCTCGTTGAGCCTCAAATACGCATACTGCGGCACCATTTTCGGCGGCAACTTCGGCCGCCATCAAACCTGCCGGACCGCCCCCAATTACCGCCACGCGCCTCTGCTTCGTGGGTGGATAGTAATCTGCTTTCATTAACTTACGCGATCGATTGTCAATCGTGAGGTATGCGACTATCCCGATTGTATCAATGACCAGCTATTGAGCTACGCCCCAGCGCGGGGTAAAGGGATAGTATATAAAAATGGCTTTCCCAATAACCGAGCGATCGGGCACAAAGCCCCAACTTCGACTGTCGAGGCTGTTGTCGGAATTATCTCCTAAAGCGATAAATTTGTCTTCGGGTAAATGAAGTTCTTGGCCTTTTGCCAATAATTTCAGATTCAGGTAGCCCTCATAATCGCCTTCTTTATTGGCGTTTTTTACAAATGCGGGCACCTCGTCGCGCAGCTTTCCATCAGCGTAGATCGCGCCCTCTTTAATCTCGATGGATTCACCTCCAGCGCCTCCAATTCGCTTAATATAGTACTTATCGACGCCCCCTTCGATTCCAGGGATGTTACGGGTACGGAAGACAAATGGATCCCCCACTTGGGGACGTTTGAAATGGTAACTCAGGCGATCTACAAACAAGGCATCGCCCAGTGTAATGTCAAATGCGAGCACTGGCTGCCCAGCAGCGACGGTTTGATCGGTTCTCAATAGCGGCTTCGATTGCGCGAGATTGAGCGCCCCACTACGATGCAGATTATGTAGCGCATCAGCTAAGTTTGGGGCATCTGGAAAAAAGCGACGGCGAATGACGTCGTCCAAATTAAAGTCGAGCGGCACCTGCAATTGAACGGCTTGTCCATCAACATAGAGTGTATAAGCGCGCTTTTGGGTGGGCAGTAAGCCAAACCATTTACGTGCGGCTACAATTTGATAGCGTACCAGTCCGCCCTGCTGGCTGCGAATTCTATAGTCTAGCGAATTAGGTCCGTGTGAGAAAAAAGGGATCTCTATTGTGCCTGCCTGTGAAGCTTTTACT
>CAWVTP010000156.1:0-3984 GCA_963933035.1 uncultured Puniceicoccaceae bacterium
ATACGAGAAATTATGACGACTTTTTAGCTCTGACTTTTTCAGGAAGCCCTAATTAGGGTTTAATGAAATAGCTTCAGAAAATGGCTTCGCAAATGTCTTTAAGAAGCGCATTCAACTCTGAACTGCAAGAGAGCAGCTAAGGTGAGTTAGGTGCTTGCGAGAGCCTATGCTTTGTTGGGGAGCTCTCGATTGATTGAAAGTAATACGGGGGCATCTAAAAACTGTATTAATTTTTAGCACATACAGTTCGATATTCGTAGGGAGATTGCCCCACAGTCATACGAAAAGCACGTGCAAAACTTTGTGGCGAATTGAATCCGCAATCATAGGCAATATGCTTTATCGAGTAATCCGTTTCTAATAATTTATTTTTAGCGAAGTTTATACGTATGCGTCGAATATAAAGCCCTAAACCTATACCAATCTGCTCAAAAACTATACGCCGCAGATGGCTAGCCGACAACCCGACCTCTAGCGCAAGCTCATCGATAGCAATACTCTTTGAAATGTTGGCATAAATAAAATTGTTCACCTGATGCATAATTTTAATTGAGCGATTTTGCTGAATGGCGCTGGAACCGATCATTTGCGCCTTTTGATGATTTGCACCCTTAGCAAGCAAAGATAATAAATAGCCCAATCCATGAGTCAATCCATTGACCTTTAATGGATGATTCGACAGACTGTCTTCCACGAGATGGTATAAAAATGCCTTTCCCCAAGCGCATATATGCAGCACCTGGTTCAGCATGGGTTGAAGCCATCTAGTTTTGGGCAAATCAAAGCTAATAAATAGCCAATTAATCTCTTCATCAGGAATCACAAAATGATGCAATTGGTCGGGAAAAATCAGCACTGCCTGCCCGCTCTTATAATGGTGGATCACCCCATCTATAAAAACGCAACCATCTGTAGCTAAACAACACAGCAATACATAACGATGATGCACATTATCATGACGGTGCGCATCCGAAAGGGACCGGCGATTAAACAACAAAATATTTATCGGAAGTACTGCGCTATCATCGCTCTCGCCCAGAAAATAGTCATTTGGTTCAGGGATGGAAGCTGAAATTTCCAATAATTTGTCTGCATTCAATAAGGGAGTGGTGAAAGGAACCTCAGTCATGGTCAAAATAGTCAATTTATTGATCAAATCAGTCCCTAGTAAATAGTGGATTTGATCCAGCAATACTGATATAATATAGATCGATTCATGCAGGTTCAAATTAAAACGACAGCCCCCTAACCCCATTGTGTCTAATTTAGTGAAACCATTTAAGCAACGCTCTCAAAAAATAAGGTGTACACCTAAAAACGATACTCTTGAGAACAATCGTACGAATCTGCAACGCCCAGCTAATCATCAAGGTTTTGCACTCGTCATTGCCTTATCGCTCATGGCATTTATCCTATTATTGTTGTTATCGATCACAGCAATAACTCAAATAGAAACACAAGCGAACATTGCCCGCAATGCGAATTTACTGGCAAAGCAAAATGCACGATTGAGCCTATATGTCGCTCTAGGCAATCTGCAGCGCCTGAGTGGAGCGGACCAAAGAATAACGGCCTCCGCAGCAATTTTCGATACGGATACCAGCACTCATCAAATAGAAGGCGTTACCCATCCACACTGGGTTGGTGTATGGGACTCCGATCCCGGGCTCTCTCATTTGAATGACCGTCTCGATACCACAAATGCCTATTATAACGATGATGCCCGACGCGACGGCAGTGATAATCGATTTTTAGGCTGGTTAGTCTCTGGCGACTCCAATACAATAAGCGCCCGAGACCTTTCGATAAGTGCAAACGATGAAGTCCTCATTTACGGGAACGATTTCGATCAATCCGATCCGCTGCAAATGGCGAACCAAGTGCGAGTCCAGAAAGTTGCAATTGAAGACACAAATAAAAATCCTCTCTTAAAATTGCTGTCAACAACCCTGAAAACCGGATTATCTACTCCAACCGCTTCCAGGTACGTCCTAATAAACGCCTAACCTTTATTGCCCACAACAATGGCAATCTTACCGCGGATGGCTTTCCTCGTGTATCAATCTTACATTTTACGAAATCAACGATCAAACCTGCCCCCTTACAGCAAGCTAGGTGAAATCAAGCGCTATTCGGGATATGGGATCGATAAAACCGACCAAGAATCGATCTGCTGCTTAAAGTGAGCGCTGCTCTAATCAGTGCCAACAACCCAGACCCATAAGCACTCCATTAAAATTAACGCTTTCATATTGAAAAATAATCATTTTTGATCTTATAAATCCAATAAAACCAATTACTAAACTATTATGCAAAAACTAAAAATCGCGACTATCGGATGTGGCGCTAGAGCCCGAGTCTATTTATCCATCATTGCAAAATTTACCGATCAATGGGAAATTGTTGCTGGCGCAGACCCGACAGCTGCTCGTGTGGATGCCGTACGTCGCATTTCCAACAACCCAAATTTTCAATCTTTTGAATCTGACAAGGAACTACTGTCAGCACCGAAATTGGCTGACATCGTTATTATCGCGACTCAAGACAACTACCATTATGAACCTGCCAAGCAGGCGCTGCTAAAAGGCTATCACTTGTTATTGGAAAAGCCTGCAGGCCAAACATTAGAGGAATCCTTAGAATTAGCAGAACTCGCGAAAATTCACCAGAGACGTGTAATTTTATGTTTTGTTCTACGTTACACAAACCTCTATAGAAAAGTTAAAGAAATCGTCGACTCAGGAAAATTGGGGCAAATCATCTCACTGCGTGCCTCCGAGGGCGTCGGAGCATGGCACCAAGCACACTCCTATGTTCGTGGCCATTGGAATCAGTCAGACGAATGTACACCTATGATTATTTCTAAGTGCACACATGACCTTGATATTATTGCTTGGATGATGGGGCAACGTTGCCGCCGTGTGTCCTCTTTTGGTTCACTCTCTTATTTCCACCCAGAAAATAAAAACCCAGCTCATCCAGATCGGTGTTTTGACGCTGCAGACGGTGCTGAGGAATGCGAATATTCTGCAAAAAACTACTTCAAGGAAGAAAACAAGCACTGGCTCAGTATAATTTATCCAGACCCTGAAGGCATTGAAGACACGGAAAAAGTTAAACAGTGGCTAGCGAATTCAAAATGGGGCCGTAATGTTTTTTCATGTGACAATGATGTCGTTGACCATCAAGTCGTCAACATGGAGTTTGAAAATGGAGCCACTGCGGCACTGACCATGACAGCGTTTGACGAAGGCAGGACACTCGATATTTATGGAACAAAAGCGTCCTTGCGAGCTGGAGATGCACTCAGGCATAATTTCAACACAGATCTAGTTGTGCGCCATCATTTGTCCCGCGAAGTTGAAAATGTGAAAATCGAAGACGTCCAGTGCGAAGGTTACGCAGGGCATGGTGGCGGAGACTTTGGCCTGGCTCAATCTTTATATGACTTGGTGACCTCAGATGACCCAGATGGTACCTTAGAAAAAAGCATTGAGAGCCATCGTATCGGCTTTGCTGCAGAAGCTTCCCGCTTAGCCAAAGGTGCTCCAATAGAACTATTTTAAGCCCTCTAAACAATAGCTCTTATATTCAAGTAAGCTATGTACCTGTAGGGGTATAATAGGGGACCAAACCTATTGCGAAATAGATCTGCTTACATGATTCTTTTTACCCGGTAAAGCATTGGGTTAGTTTCCGTAATAAAATTCACCTAGATGGCACTGCAGAAAGCAAATGCTTCCTCGCAGTGGATACTGCATACCTGCTGTAGATCAATGGACTGGAAGTCGATCAAGCCTGTTTTTCCAATTTGACACAGGATCGCTCTTTAGGGCTTCCTGAAAAAGTTTAGGCTGTGATCTCTGCAACGTGAATCCACTTCATCATGCTCAGAGGAGAGTGAGATCACTGCATCGTGCCGCAGCTGCTGATCGTAGAGCGTATGGATGACTAGAAGTACTTGTCATCATAGCGTGCTAAGTG
>CAWVTP010000157.1:0-3979 GCA_963933035.1 uncultured Puniceicoccaceae bacterium
ATCTGTAATACAAAAGGAGAATATTAACCCACAGCTCAAAGAGTATTTAAAAGGTCGAATATATTATAATATTCATACCAAATTTCCTAATGATAAGGGTTATAGATCAAAAGAAGATTGGGATTTTGGCATAGTCGACACAGTAAAACTGCGAGGGATCGAGTATCACAAAGACTCAGGTCATAATATTACCTCATTTGAAGACGCATGCCAATAGGAATCCACCAGTAGATCCGGTTATGAAGTGCACATTATTTGCGTAAGACGAGCAGATATAAATTGTTCACATTGTTATTAAACTCGAATTTTTATTCCAATTTATGGCTAAGTCCTGTTCTTTTCTTACGAATCATGCCAATGTTTTACTCAAGGTGGCATTGTCATCAAATTTGTCGGTGCGGCAAATTGCTTTATCCTTGGGCATAACCGAGCGATCGGTGCAGGGAATTTTGAGTGATTTGGAGCAGGAAGGTTATATCACACGCGAGCGAATTGGACGAAAAAATCGCTATAAAGTGGACTCTGCGTGCACACTGCCTCAGCAGTTTAGTAGTCAGTGTACGCTTGGCGATTTCGTTGATTTTATACAAAACTTTGTCATGGAGGATCGTCGCCTAGCCAATTGGCGTATCGGAGAGCATGGTTCTGAAGTGAGTGCGCTTGGCAAATAGCGATGCAGTTGCAGGCAGGCCTCAGCCTTAGATGCAAATTATTGTCCTCGCTTGTGCCATGTGTTAGAAACAAAGCCGTGTCTAGTCATCGGGACAGCTGCACTGAATGCTGGTGATTCTGTGCGCTAGCAGGGAATTTGTTCTGGGGGAAGGCGACACTTCGCATCTTTTTATCGTGATGCGTTGATGTGAGCTTGCATTTTTAAAATGCCTCTACAAGTTGCGAGTATGCATGATTCGTTTATATTTTCTTCAGAGTCCGTCGGTGAGGGGCATCCTGACAAGGTTGCGGACTCGATTTCTGACAGTATCCTAGATGCTTGCTTGCAGCAGGATCCTGCTAGCCGTGTCGCTTGTGAGGTGCTGGTGAAAAGTAATTGTGTTTTTGTGGCTGGTGAGCTTTCGACGCAGGCGCAGATCGACATTGATGCAATTGTGCGCGCTGCCATTCGTGAAATTGGTTATGTGAATGATGACGATGTTTTTCACGCAGACCGCGTGTTCGTGACCAATGCCTTGACGACGCAATCGGCAGATATTGCGCAGGGTGTGGACACCGCAGCTGCTGAGGGTAAAGCAACAGAAGAGCAGGGGGCGGGTGATCAGGGGATCATGTTTGGCTATGCCTGTAATCAAACGCCTGAGTTGATGCCTGCGCCAGTAATGTTCTCGCATCGCTTATTGCGTGAAATGGCGCGTTTGCGTAAGGAGGGTGGCATTGATTGGTTGCGTCCAGACGTAAAGAGTCAGGTGGCCGTCGAGTATGTGGATGGGCACATTCACGCAATCAAAAATGTGGTGATTTCAACCCAGCACGTGGCCGGGCTTGCCCATACGACCATTCGTGACTTTTGCATCAATGAGGTTATTCGCAAGGTGCTTCCCGCTGAATTGCTGACAGACGAAACTGAATTTTTGATCAATCCGACTGGTAATTTTGTGATTGGTGGACCCCAAGGCGATGCTGGCTTGACCGGCCGCAAAATTATCGTGGACACCTATGGTGGCTGGGCCCGCCACGGGGGAGGGGCATTTTCTGGCAAGGATCCATCTAAGGTGGACCGTTCGGCGGCTTATTTTACGCGTTGGGTGGCGAAAAATGTGGTGGCGGCTGGTTTAGCTGATCAGTGCGAGCTGCAGGTAGCCTACGCAATCGGCCATCCATATCCGACTAGTGTGCATGTCGACACCTTTGGTACGGGGCAATTGAGTGATCCGCAAATTGCCCAGATTGTGCAGCAAGTTTTTAGTTTTAAACCGGCTGATATCGTTGAGCAGTTGGATTTATTGCGTCCCATTTATCGCAGCTCCACACATTATGGACATTTTGCGAAAAGCCATTTGCCTTGGGAAGTTTGTAGTCGAGTCGACGCTCTGCGAGCAGCAGCCACAGCCCTTTAAAACCACAGGATAATATTGAATTATGAGTACATTAACCGAAACCCAAACTGACTTTAAGGTTAAAGACATTAATTTAGCTGATTTTGGCCGTAAAGAGGTTGAAATCGCACAATTTGAAATGCCGGGTCTGATGGCGACGCGCGAAAAATTTGCGGGGGAACAACCTTTGAAGGGTGTCCGCATCATGGGTTCCTTGCACATGACGGTGCAAACCGCCGTTTTGATTGAAACCTTGCAAGTTCTGGGAGCGGACGTTCGTTGGTGTTCGTGTAATATCTTTTCCACCCAAGACCATGCGGCCGCATACGTGGCTAAAAATCTTTCTGTTCCGGTATTTGCTTGGAAAGGGGAAACCTTGGAAGAGTATTGGTGGTGCACGGAGCAAGCTTTGACTTGGCCAGATGGCTCCGGTCCGCAACTGATCGTCGACGATGGCGGGGATGCGACTTTGCTCATTCACAAAGGCTTTGAGCTAGAAAATGGCAGCGAATGGATCAACTCTGACTCCAGTAGTATGGAAGAGGCGGTTATCAAGAGCCTACTTAAAAAAATTAACGCACAAAAGCCCAACCACTGGCATGCCGTGGTGGAAGACTGGAAGGGGGTTTCGGAAGAGACGACTACTGGTGTACACCGTCTGTATGAAATGCACAACAAGGGCCAACTACTGGTGCCTGCGATCAATGTAAACGATTCGGTCACCAAGTCCAAATTTGATAATCTCTACGGGTGTCGTGAATCCTTGTTGGATGGGATTAAGCGCGCCACAGATGTCATGATCTCCGGTAAAGTTGGGGTGGTTTGTGGCTATGGCGATGTTGGTAAAGGTTGCGCAGCAGCATTAAAAGGTATGGGCGCTCAGGTTGTTGTGACCGAGGTAGATCCTATTTGCGCGCTCCAGGCAGCCATGGAAGGCTATCGTGTATTAACAGTAGAGGACACCTTGGGTTGGGGCGATATCTACGTTACGACGACGGGAAATTACGGCATCATTACGGCCGACCAAATGGCGCAAATGAAAGACCAAGCCATCGTGTGTAATATTGGACACTTCGATAATGAGATTGAAGTAGATGCATTAAATGATCGCCCTGGTGTGGAGGTGGAAGCCATCAAGCCGGATGAGGCGGGCGCGGTGGACAAATATACCTTCCCCGGTGGCAACAGTATTTATCTTCTGGCTAAAGGCCGCTTGGTCAACCTTGGGTGTGCGACCGGGCATCCATCATTTGTGATGTCCAACAGTTTCACCAATCAAGCGCTGGCGCAAATTGAACTCTGGCAACAAGTCGAGAAGTACACTCCGGGCGTGTATATTCTACCAAAGCACATCGATGAAGAAGTGGCCCGCTTACACTTAGAAAAAATTGGCTGTAAGTTGACTCAACTATCCGAGCAACAAGCCGCTTATATCGGGGTCAAATCCGAAGGGCCTTACAAGCCTGAGCATTATCGCTACTAGTCGCTTGTTGCGTCGTCCAGCTTTTGTGGGTCGATAACATCCGGAGCTGCGGGCGTTTTACCAGCAGTCTTATGGTAGCGCCCCGTTAAGGGGTCGCGTTCGTAGCGTGAGAAGCCGCCTTTTTCGATTTGCTCATTATTTAAGCCTGATTGCATTGTTTGATCACTGTATTGATGGGCAACATTTGGTGGATTGAAGATCTTGCGCACTGGATTCCCAGTCTCTGGGTGGGTCTTCAGTGGTGGTTCCGACATCGATTGAATGTACTCAAACACTGCTCCTTTGCGGCCATCAGGTAAATATTCTTGGTAGGTGTAGGTTGGCATTGCTGTCGGGTGATTTGGGTTAACCCGAATTATGCAATAGGCTGAGCACGGTGCTCGGCAACTGAAGGCAAAGGGAGCGTATAAACATACGTGACTGCTGGCCTGCTAGGCAGCCATGT
>CAWVTP010000158.1:0-3956 GCA_963933035.1 uncultured Puniceicoccaceae bacterium
GCATCACAGCAAATCGGTAATCTCGACACATGGGAGGTTTCCAGAGGTGCCCTTAGATAATACAGTCGGTCGTTTCGATCAGAGCGATTTGCTGTGCATGTAGGTCTGCAATTCCCAATTTGGCTAATTGGACTAATTGATCGAACTCAGCTTGAGAGAAGCTGGCCTCTTCGCCAGAACTTTGGACTTCGACAAATCGCTGACTGCCCGTCATCACCAGGTTGGCATCGACTGTCGCAGCTTTATCTTCTTGATAATTGAGGTCTAGTAAGGGGACTCCTTGGTAAATCCCCGCGGAAATTGCGGCCACCGAATCGTTGAAGGGATTTTCACTTAAATTTCCCAATTTGATTTGTTTTTTGACGGCTAATTGTGCTGCAACATAGGCGCCCGTAATCGCGGCGGTACGTGTGCCCCCGTCTGCTTGTAGGACATCGCAATCAATCCACAAGGTTTGACCGGGCATTTTTTTGAGATCGACGACCGCGCGCAAAGAACGTCCAATTAAGCGTTGAATTTCAACGGTGCGCCCGTCGACTTTTCCGCGGCTGCTATCTCTAGTTTTGCGATCGTGTGTGCTGTAGGGGAGCATCGAGTACTCAGCGGTCATCCAACCGCCCTCAACTTTTTGCGCGCGCATCCAGCCCGGGACTTTCTTCTCAAAAGTAGCGCCGCAAATTACGCGGGTCTGCCCAAAGCTGACCAGTACCGAGCCATCGGCATGGGGTGCTATATGGGGCTCAAAGTTTACTGGACGCAGTTGATCGTGTTGGCGACCGTCAGGCCGAATGGAGTGTGCTGTACTCATAGTTATGATAATTCACTAACATAGCTGTTCGATCCTGGGCGCGCTGACAAACAAAAACATGTCGTCAGTTGGAAGACAACTTGATGGGGAGGCATTCGTTTGGATGGAAACCGAACTATGCAAACGGATTTTTTGAGTATTATGATTGTAAGTGCCCTTATAACAGCCACATGTCTAATGCATTGCATTAGACATGTGGCTGACCAAGAGGCTGCTCAAAAAGTGGTCCAGTCTGCTCTACATCCGATCTTGTCGCATTTGCTGGCAACTTAGGCGAGCAAGGCACAGAGTTGCCTGTCAGGCCAGCAGTCATCTAAGTGTATACGCTCCCTCGCTTGCAGTTTCTGAGCACTGGCTCAATCCTGTGCCATATATCTGCTTTTATACACTTGCTTTTTGGGCGGATAAAACCTCGATATAGCCCTACTATACGATTTTTATACAGCATGAATTTACGATTAGGAGTTGATATTGGTGGGACGAACACCTGTGCGGGAGTGGTGGATTCCAATGGACAAGTTTTGTACAAGGAGCACTTTCCAACGGCAGATTACCAGGACGCAGCTGCATACGCGGATGCGCTGGCTGCCAGCGTTCGAAATTTGATTCAATTGACGGAAACTTCCTTAAAATCGGAGTCAATTTGCTGGCAAGGCCTAGGTGTGGGCGCTCCCAATGGCAATTTCTTGAATGGATCAATTGTCGATCCCCCGAATTTAAAGTTCAAAGGGACCACGCCACTGGTGGCGATGCTACATGAGCGCCTAGATTTGGAGTCTATTGTGCTGACCAATGATGCAAATGCAGCGGCGGTGGGGGAGCATGTTTATGGAGCGGCGCAGACGTACTCTGATTTTATTATGATTACTCTGGGCACCGGACTCGGTAGCGGCGTATTTTTGCACAATAAATTGGTCTACGGAAATAACGGTATGGCAGGCGAGCTTGGCCACATGACAGTGGTGCCCAATGGACGTTATTGTGGTTTTGGTCGCCGTGGTAGTTTAGAGAATTATTGCTCCGCTAATGGGATTCGTCGTACTTTTTTTGAAAGAATGGCAGAACGCGGATCGGCGACATCCTTAGATCACATGCCACTGGCCGCCATCACGGCTAAATTAATTGCGGAGGCCGCTCAGGCGGGCGATGCCACCGCCCAAGAAACCATGCAGTTGACAGGGACTTTACTTGGAGAGGCACTGGCTTCGTTTGCTTTGTTCACCAGTCCAGCAGCATTTTTCTTATTTGGAGGCCCGGTGCAGGCAGGCTCTATTTTATTAGATCCGTTGCGGCATGCTTTTGAAAGTCATTTGGTTCCCACTTACAAAAACAGCATACAGATTATCGAGTCGGCGCTTCCACCTGGAGAGGCTGCCGTTCTTGGTGCGGCGGCTTTACTCGATCAGGCTGACTGATCGCAGCAGCCTGAATAGCGTGCACTGGCATCCAGTCAGCAGTATCCGTATGGAAATAATGCGATTTTGCATTGCCATACAGGATCGTTCACTTGCTTATTTGTGAAATGACTGAGCAAAATAAGCAAGCAACCTGGGGTGGCCGTTTTTCAGCTGGGCCGGATGACTTAATGCTGCACATTGGAGAATCGGTATCCTTCGATAAACGATTGGCCAGCTTTGATATTCGTGGTAGCCGCGCGCATGCTCGAATGCTTGCTCACGTAGGGCTGATTTCCGATCAGGAATTGACGGAAATTTCAGAGGGATTGGATGTGATCCAATCCCGTATTGATGCGGGCAGCTTTGAGTGGTCGATCGCGCTAGAAGACGTACATATGAATATCGAGCAAGCGCTCACAGAGTTGGCTCCCGCTGCGGCCAAACTACACACGGCGCGCAGTCGTAACGATCAAGTGGCCACCGATATGCGTTTGTGGTTTAAAGATGCCTGTCAGCAATTATGCGCACTTTTACAACAACAGATGGCAGCCTTGGTCGACTTAGCGAAAAAAACGCAAGCAGTCTACATCCCTGGCTACACACATTTACAGCGAGCACAGCCGGTATCAATGGCGCACCATTTGCTCGCCTACGTTGAAATGTGTGCACGCGATCAGCAGCGTTTACTCGCAGTTCAGCAACAAGTCAATCGCTGCCCCTTAGGTTCGGGGGCCATTGCCGGCACCACCTTGCCGATCGATCGTGAATTTGTGGCGAAAGAATTAGGCTTTGTGGACGCTGCAGGTAAGGCGCTGTGTACCCAAAATAGCATGGATGCCGTCAGTGATCGTGACGCATTTATTGATTTTGCGGCAGCCTGTGCATCGATTGGAGTGCATCTTTCGCGCATGAGTGAAGATTTCATTTTATGGAGCAGTGCTGAGTTTGGTTTTGTAGAGCTTCCTGATACCTTCACCACTGGATCCAGCCTGATGCCCCAGAAAAAGAATCCTGATGCCTTCGAGCTCGTTCGTGGAAAATCGGCGCGATTGACCGGTAATTTGCAAACTTTACTGACCTTGGTAAAAGGCCTTCCATTGACCTACAATCGGGATTTACAGGAGGATAAACCGCCTGTATTTGATTCATTCGACCAAACCGCACTCTTGCTGCAATGCGTCAGCGCGACCCTAAGTGGAGTGGTGGCCAACCCGGATCGTTGTGCCGCAGCGGTGGCAGATCCCGCTTTACTGGCCACGGATGTCGTCGATTATTTGGTTAAAAAGAAGGTACCCTTTCGTCAGGCACATCATATTGTAGGCGAGCTCGTTGGCTTGGCTGAAAAGCGCGCCTTACCGCTGAATCAATTACCTTATGAGGCGGTTGCCGAAGTGCATCCCAGTTTGGAACCTGATTGGGTACAGGTATTTGATCTGCCGCTTGCGATGACAGGTCGCGAAAAAGTCGGTATGCCTGGACAAAAGCAAGTGGCTGCCCGTATTGAGTATTGGCAAGCCCGTTGCGGCTAGCTGACTACCGGGCACTTTAGCTTGGTGAATAACGTTCGGGGCCTGTCGTGTAGGTTCCTTAGTTCAGGACTAGTCAGTATGTGCTATGAATACTGATTATGACCTTTGTCCGTTGCAGCAGCAAAATAGGGCCGACTATACACCGTCCACAAAAATTGTATGATTATTTAGGGCTTCCTGAAAAAGGTAAAAACAGCCTATTATGGGGGCTTTAAATGTAAA
>CAWVTP010000159.1:0-3899 GCA_963933035.1 uncultured Puniceicoccaceae bacterium
TGCATCACAGCAAATCGGCAATCTCGGCACATGGGAGGTTTCCAGAGGTGCCCTTTAAAGGTTTTCCCCTCGGTTAAACTTTCCTGGGAGCTGTTTAAAGCATTTTAATTTATCTAATTTAGCTTGGTGTGATTTTTTGTTGCAATTGAGTCTCATTATTATTTAGGACAGTAAGATGCATTACATTTTAATTTTAACTCTATGTTTGACACCCTTGTTAGCGAATGCGTTGACAGTATACAGTTATCGGCATTACGAGAGCGATCAGCGGCTTTTTGAGTTATTTACCCAAAAGACGGGCATTCCTGTGAAGGTCGTTAAGGCGAAAGCAGATACGCTTTTGGAGCGCTTGAAAGCTGAGGGGATGAATTCCAATGCAGATGTACTGATCACTTCAGACGCTTCGCGTTTAGCAGCGGCTGATCGGGCTGATTTGTTGCAGCCAGTCGAATCGCTGCTATTGCGTGAAAGGGTGCCTGCGCATTTAAGAGATCCTGATAATAAGTGGTTTGGTTTTACTCAGCGTGCTCGTGTGTTGGTGTATCATCCTGATCGAGTTCGTCCAAGTGAGTTGAGTACTTACGAAGCCTTGGCAGAACCCGAATGGAAGGGACGTCTGTTGGTGCGTTCATCTTCAAATGTGTACAATCAATCACTGATGGCTGCGATGATTGTCGCGAATGGTCCTGAATCAGCTTTAAAGTGGGCGCAGGGGTTGGTGTCGAACATGGCACGGCCTCCGCAGGGGAGTGATCGTGATCAAATGCGTGCCGTGGCCAAGGGCTTAGCTGATGTCGCGATTGTAAATACTTACTATTTAGGCTTGTTGAAGAATTCTAGCTTATCAGCAGATCGCGATGTGGCTGAAAAATTAAAGATTTTCTTTCCCAATCAAGCTGGACGCGGTACCCACATCAATATCAGTGGCGCTGGAGTGACGAAATCATCTCGTCAGCCCGAGCAGGCGGTGCAGTTGTTAGAATTCTTAGTTTCTGCGCAGGCTCAAGCGACTTTTCCGGCTGCGACTTACGAGTATAGTGTACTGAAGGACGCTCCACTATCGAAGCTGCACGCGAACTGGGGTGCATTTAAGGCGGATTCGATGCCCCTCAGTTTATTAGGCGAAAACAACGTAGCTGCCGTTAAACTTCTCAATAAGGCGGGTTGGCGCTAGCAAGTCTAGTATTTGGGGCATACTGGACGAACACTCGGCAAATGTTGAGATGAGTCATCTATTTTTAGGGCTTGAGTAAGCTGTGGGTGGATGGTCGCGAGTGCTACAGTATGATGAGCGCAGTGGTCACAGTGTTCAGTCCTTGAGCATTCTCATCGACGATCGCAGTCTATATTTTTAGTTGCTATTCAGGATGATTCGCTTGTGAATCGGAATCTTTACATTACCGATTCAGCATGAAGCCGAGCATACAGATCTACGATACAACCCTAAGAGATGGCACACAGGGGGAGGGGGTTTCCTTTACCGTAGCCGGTAAGCTTCGTGTCGCCCAGCAATTAGATGCCTTTGGGATTGATTACATCGAAGGAGGTTGGCCGGGCTCTAATCCTAGAGATATGGCCTTTTTTGACGAGGCTAAAAAAGTTGAGTTTCAGCATGCTAAATTGGTTGCATTTGGTTCGACGCGGCGAGCGAGCCTGAGCGCCGAGGAGGATCCACAACTACGCCTGCTACTGGAAGCGGAAACGCCGGTGATCACTATTTTTGGCAAAACTTGGCTCCTGCACATCACCGAAATACTGCGCACCACCGCAGAGGAAAATTTAAAAATGATTGAAGACTCTGTTCGCTTTTTGGCGCAGCAGGGCCGGGAAGTGATTTATGATGCCGAGCATTTTTTTGATGGCTATCTAGATAATCCAGAATACGCATTGGCTAGTTTGCAGGCCGCGCATCGTGGGGGGGCAGCCTATTTGACTCTGTGCGATACCAATGGAGGACGACTTGTTCACCAGTTGGCTCAAATCGTTAGCGAGGTAAAGCAGCATTTGCCGAGCGTCAAAATTGGCGTGCATTGTCACGACGATTGTGGCTTAGGAGTTGCGCTGGCCTTGGCGGGTGTGGATGCGGGGGCTTGTCTGGTTCAAGGAACCATCAACGGAGTGGGTGAGCGCGTTGGAAATTCTAATTTGACCAGTATCATTCCCAATTTGGCGCTCAAGATGGGTTATTCTATGAATTGTGCTGCCAATTTGCAGCAGTTGCGGGAACTGTCATTGTTTGTGGATGAAATTGCCAACCGCAGTCCACAGATCGCAGCACCCTTCGTCGGTGCGAGTGCTTTTGCCCATAAGGGGGGCGTACATGCGGATGCCGCTGCGAAAGTGAAGCATAGCTACGAGCATATGGATCCCGCGCTGGTGGGCAATCGAACGCGTGTTTTGGTCTCGGATATGTCGGGGCGTAGTAGCATTATGATGAAGGCCAAAGAGATTGGAGTGGACTTAGACCCGCGTTCTCCGGTCATGAAGGAATTTTTGCAAGAGCTGAAAGCATTGGAGTATCGCGGCTACGGCTATGAGGCGGCCGATGCCTCTTTCAAACTTTTATTGGATCGCTTTCTCAAACAGAAAAAAAATGACTTCGAATTAATTGGCTACCGCGTTATGGTGAGCCAATCGTCAGCTAGTGAGCAGACTTTGTCTGAAGCCACAGTTCAGATCCAGATCGGTGATCAAGTGCAGCATACTGTGGCCGAAGCAAATGGACCCGTTGCTGCGCTCGACGCGGCCTTGCGTAAGGCATTACGGCCAGCATTCCCGCAAATCCAAGCGGTCGAGTTGGTGGACTTTAATGTGCGCATTTTGGAAGGGCAAAATGGTGCGGCATCGATTATCCGTGTTTTGATTGAGTCAACTGACGGTCAGCAGGTTTGGGGGACTGTCGGCGCCAGCGACAATATCATTGCCGCCGCATGGGAGGCCTTAAGTGATTCGATGCAATATTCGATTCAACTGGGCTGTGAGCCTGGAGTTTGAGTCAAACCGGGGAACTGCGTCTGCTGCTATGAGACTTTCGGCGGTCGTTTATAAACAAGCAGATCGGCTGCACCAAGCGCAGTCCTTGGCGCAGCAATTTTTAGTACCCCTTTATGATGGACAGCATTTGCAGGTGCTGAAGGGGCAGCAGTACTGGAGAGCACTGCGCGCTTTGTGTCGGCAGGCGGCCCCGTTTTTCGTTTTCGTACTGGACGAGATGGGTTTGCACTTGAGCCTAATCGAGACTGACAAGCAAATGGCGATCCGGGCAGATTTTCATCGTTCCTCTGTGCGCTATCGTCGCGAGAAAGGTGGGGGACGAAATGAGCTGATTGCTAAAGCATTGGGGCTGAAGTCCGGCTATGCGCCACGGGTACTGGATGCGACTGCGGGCTTAGGAGCCGATGCATTTGTACTGGCCAGCTTGGGCTGTCAGCTGCGCATGTTGGAGCGTGTCCCCGAAATTCGTTGTCTTTTGCAGGCTGCGCTGAGCGAAGCTCAGGCCTATGCGGATCGCAGTGATCCCGCGCTCAGCGTCACTTTAAAACGCATGCAGATAGTAAATGCCTGTTCGCATCAGTATCTGGAGCAGCTGGTGGGCATTCGGCCTGAAATTGTTTACTTGGACCCTATGTTTCCTGAGCCGCGCAAACGCTCGCTCGTCAAAAAGGAGATGCAGGTATTGCAGGCGCTCGTCGGTGCCGATTCGGATGCCGATCTGCTTTTGGATCGGGCGCGGAATTACGCTCAAAAGCGAGTGGTGGTCAAACGGCCCAAAATTGCACCTTTTTTGGCTGAACAAAAACCAGATTTTCAGGTGTTGGGTAAAAGTAATCGCTATGATGTTTATTTAAACCCTAATTATGCAATAGGCTGAGCACGGTGCTCGGCAACTGAAGGCAAAG
>CAWVTP010000160.1:0-3867 GCA_963933035.1 uncultured Puniceicoccaceae bacterium
CCCCCTGGGCATCATGCTGAAAAAGAAACCTCGATGGGGTTTTGTCTTTTTGGTAATGTATCTATTGCGGCTAAATACGCATTAGATCATCATAAGCTACCTAAAGTTGCCGTTGTTGATTTTGATGTCCACCATGGAAATGGAACTCAAGATATTTTATGGAACGAAAAAAGGTCATTATTTATTTCGTCTCATCAAATGCCGTTGTATCCGGGAACAGGTAAAGAAAATGAGATCGGGATAGAAAATAATATCTTGAATATTCCCTTACCTCCAAACACCATGGGCAAAGACTTTAGATATTTGTACGAAAACAAAGTTTTTCCAGCGTTAGAAAAGTTTTCTCCTGATCTATTATTAGTATCTGCTGGTTTTGACGCACATGCTTCTGATCCACTAGCTAACATAAATCTTGCTGAAGAGGATTTTGCCTGGGTCACCGGTCGTTTATGTGATTTGGCTGATAAGCACTGTAATGGACGTTTAGTCTCGACATTAGAGGGTGGGTATGATCTTGATGCGCTTGCAAAGTGTGTAACAAACCACTTAAAAACCTTGTTAGATAGGGGGCGCAATGTCTGAAGAAAATATATCTGAAATATCTTTTGAAAAAGCTATGGCTGAGCTTGAGGAAGTTATTAATAAGTTAGAATATGGAGAAGTACCTCTAGAAGATTCTATTAAGCTATATGAACGGGGAGCCGAGCTAAAAAAAATATGTGAGGCTAAATTGAAAGAAGCTGAGCAGAAGGTTAAAAATATAACTTTAGATAAAGATGGTAATTCTCTCGGGTATGGCTCAGAAGGTGAAAGTAGCTAATAGTGTTGGACGCCGTTCTTGCAGATACTCAGAGTAAAGTTCAAACTATTTTTGAGAAAATAACTATCAAATTTGATTATCGACTATCTGAACCTATTTTATACGCCGTCTCAGGTGGAAAATGCATCAGAGCTTTTTTAGCTATTGAGAGTGCAAAGATTTATGGAGTTGCGGAATGTCAAGCCGTTCGCGTGGGTGCGGCAGTAGAAGCAATTCATGCATATTCATTAATACATGATGATTTGCCATGCATGGACAATGATAATTTTCGACGAGGAAAGCCGACTCTTCATATAAAGTGGCAGGAGTCCGTAGCAGTTTTAATTGGAGACGCACTTCAGTCGTTATCATTTGAAATTTTGTCTGAAGAGAAAACTTCAAACGATCCGTTAGTGCGGCTAGCACTTATTTCCACATTGTCAAAGGCCATCGGAGCAAAGGGAATGGTTTATGGACAATTTCTAGATATGGAAGCAGAACGACAAGAAAAAGTTTTTGACTTAGCTGCAATTATGAAGCTGCAAAATAGAAAAACTGGAGCGCTAATAGAGTGGTCGGCACTATCTGGGCCTTTAATGGCTGGGGTAGATAATACGCCATTAAAGAAATATGCGGAGTTGCTCGGTTTAGCCTTCCAGATACAAGATGATATTCTGGATGTTGAAGGTGAGATGAAAGTAGTTGGTAAAAGACTTCGAAAAGACCATTTAGCCGGTAAGGCTACCTTCGTAAGCTTTTTGGGTTTAAGTGATGCAAAGAAAAAAGCTAGATTATTAATAGAGGAAGCTATTGCAGAATTGGATACCTTTGGTAAGTCTTCTGAGAACTTGAAGGCCCTGGCACAATTTGTTATCTCGCGTGAAGTGTAGGGATTTGGAAAAGCCTTTATGAAAAAAAAACTTGAAACGCCTTATCTTGACTTAATAAATGATCCGTCAGATCTTAAAAAATTGTCTGATCGAGAGCTCAAGATATTAACGCGTGAATTAAGAGAAGAGACTATTGCGACAGTTGCTCGAACTGGTGGACATCTTGGCGCTGGACTTGGGGTAATTGAACTTACAGTTGCCTTGCACGCAACATTTGATACCCCGAAAGATAAATTGATTTGGGATGTAAGTCATCAAAGCTACCCTCATAAAATCTTAACTGGACGAAGAGATCGTATGGATACTCTTAGAAGGAAAGGTGGAATAAGCGGTTTTACTAAAAGATCAGAAAGTATTTACGATCCCTTTGGAACAGCACATAGCTCAACTTCTATTTCAGCAGCATTAGGGATGGTTGTAGCAAAAGATCTAAGTGAAAGTTCAAAAGCTAATATAGGCGATTGTATTGCTGTAATTGGTGATGGGGCAATGAGTGCGGGTATGGCTTATGAAGCCATGAATAATGCTGGGCACTTAAAAAAACGACTTTTTGTAGTTCTAAATGATAATGATATGTCGATTGCGCCCCCTGTTGGAGCGATGTCCTCGTATCTTACTAGGTTATATAGCGGGCAGCCCTTTCAAGAGTTGAAATCGGTTGCCAAGGGAGCCGTATCGTTTCTACCTGAGCCATTCCAAGAGGGAGCAAAGAGAGCGAAAGATGCTTTAAAAGGTTTTGCTGTAGGAGGAACATTATTTGAAGAATTTGGCTTTTCATATGTAGGGCCTATCGATGGGCACAACTTAGAGCAGCTTCTTGACGTATTACGTACGCTAAAAGATCGCGCCGATGGACCTACATTGATACATATTATCACAAAAAAAGGTAAAGGTTATCCACCCGCAGAAAAGTCTAGTGATAAAGGGCACGCTATATCAAAGTTTGATGTGGTAACTGGAAAAGCTGAAAAAAAAGTATCAAATGCTCCCACATATACCAGTATTTTCTCTAATGCGTTAATAGAGGCAGCAAAAAAAGATGATAAAATAGTAGCTATTACCGCAGCAATGCCAGATGGTACGGGATTAGATTTATTTAATAAAAGCTTCCCAAGCCGATGTTTTGATGTCGGAATTGCTGAACAGCATGCTGTTACATATTCTGCAGGTTTGGCGTCAGCTGGAATGAAACCATATTGTGCGATCTATTCAACATTTTTGCAACGTGGCTATGATCAAGTCGTGCATGATGTCGCCATTCAAAGTTTGCCAGTTAGATTTATTATCGATAGAGCTGGATTTGTTGGAGAAGATGGGGCAACACATGCTGGAGCATTTGATATTTCTTTTATGACAAATCTCCCAGGTATGATTGTCATGGCTCCTTCTGATGAAGCAGAACTAATGAAAATGATATCAACAACAGTAGATATAAATGACCAACCTAGCGCAGTAAGATTTCCTCGTGGTAGCGGTCTAGGTGTAGAGCTACCAGATTTCAAAGAAAGTATTGAAATTGGCAAGGGTAGATTAATATCCCAAGGTAATAATATTGCTATTCTATCGTTTGGAGCCAGGCTATTTGAAGTTCAAAAAGCGGCTGAGGAACTTAGAGATTTAGATATAAAAGTTACAATAGTTGATGCTCGCTTCGCTAAACCTTTAGATGAAAAACTGATCTTTGATATCGCCAGGAATCATGAGGCTTTAATCACAATAGAAGAAGGTGTAATCGGAGGGTTTGGCAGCCATGTAGCCCAATTTCTTTTTGAAAAAGGAATCTTTGATACTGGCCTAAAGTATAGATCAATGACTTTTCCAGATTTTTTCATTGATCAAGCTACACCTGAAGAAATGTATGATACCGCGTGTCTTAGCTCTACCCATATTAAAGCCAAAGTCATTGAGCTTTTAGGTAAATAGAAAAAGCAATTTGAAACTACTTTAACGAGAAAACTGAGACACAATTTCAATGTGTGAAGACCATAAAAATTGATCAATTGGCTGAACCCAATCAAGAGTAAAGCCACTATCAATAAGTATCCTGGCATCTCGGGAAAAGGTTTTTGGATTACAAGATACCGATGACACACGAGTTATGCTTGAAGTAGCAATCTCATTGATTTGAACTTCTGCACCAGATCTAGGTGGGTCAATAATAACTGTATCGAATAATTT
>CAWVTP010000161.1:0-3786 GCA_963933035.1 uncultured Puniceicoccaceae bacterium
TGTGCACAGAATCGCCTTGCTCAAAATCAAAATTGTATTCGTCTCGGTCTTGGTAAGTTTTCAGAGGTGCCCTTAATTGATCGAGGTGAACTTAATTTTGAACTTTTCGATTTTTGACTGTACGCCAAGTGCTGACAAATGCTTCCGGATCATACTGCCTGCCAATAGCGACCCATGCACTTTCGGCAAAAGAAGCGAGCACATGTGCATGCCGATTATCCGCCATTAAACCGATCAAATGACTCCCACGATCAAAAGCGAGGTCACCACGACTAGAGGCAAACTCAGCAAATACATTGCCAAAGGCTGGACGATCCATTTTCAAAAATTGCGGCTGACTGGGCACCGGACGAAACTGCACAGTTCCAAAATTAGACGCATCATTTTTGATCAGGATCGAGTCTTCCTGCCGCAGTGGCCAGGTTGCCAGCTTGAATGGCTGGAGGCCTGAGGCAGTTACCAGCGCACTGGGTACCTGAATAAAAATTAAGCGCGGATCGCTGGCTAAAAAGGAAACTTTTTGCGGAGCAAAACGCTGCTGCCCCAAAACGAGCTCTAGAGACAATGCATGCATCGCATTTGGCCCTTTGCTTAGCGGGAAGGGGCTGTCGGCGGTATGCATCAAGACGTAATATGCATCTTGATCTTCCACCAGCACACTTTGACTGCTATAATTTTTGGGCACCATTTCCCCAATCAATGTGGGCTCCATTGTGGTGAATCTAAGATCCACTCGGTTGGCTTGAAAACGAGTGTACAGTTCGCTCAGAGTCCGTGGCCGGTTGGCATCGATCTCGTCCATGATTTGATCCGCACTGTTTTGTAGCGTGATCACTCCACTTCCCAACTGCGAAACTTCCTGCTCTACCTGACTGAAGCCAGTTTCAAACTCGGAGAGACTTTCCGATAGTCGATTGGCATGTTCCAGCACTTGTGCTTTCTCCAACTGTTCACTTCCCAGTCGCTTTTCTAACAGCGCGCGTTCGGCTAAAACAACATCCAGCTGACGGCTCAGTTGCTGACTTTGCTCACGTTGTTGCTGGGCTTGCTCCATGGCCGCTTGCAGCTCAATTTCTCGCTGTTTCAATTCCACTTCACGAATGGTCAGAGCTTTTTCAGCCTGCCTCAGGCGCTCACCCGCACTGGGATCTTGAGTCAGCCGATCCACATGGGCCAGTACCCGCGCCTGCTCACCCTTTGCCGCTTGCAAACTTTCCGCATACAGGCGGCGTTCCGCCAAAGTCACCTGCAATTTTTGTTCTAATGTTTGTTGGCGCTGCAACAGCGCTTCTTTTTCGGAAAATGTACGACTCAGTTGCTGCTCTCGTTGATCAAGTATTTGATCCCCTTGGCGGACGCGTTCCTTTAATTGCGCCGCCTCCAAACGCGATTGACCGACCTCCTCCATGAGTTGAATCCGGACACGTTGTGAATCTTCCAAGGATGCACGCGTTGCCGCATACTCGATCGCCAATTGTGTGCGCTCGGCTGCCACACGCGCGTTTTCATCGACCAACTGTGCGTTTTTGATGTGGCTCTCCGTTTGGGCCGCTTGCAGCTCCGAAATTTTAGCAGTATTTTGGGCCAGTTTTTTCTGGGCACTGCTCAATGCTTGTTCACTTTTAGCCAAATCAAGCGAACTTTCTTGAAATTGGCTCTGCGCTTGTGCCAGCGTTTCTTTGATCTGCGCACGTGCAGCCAATTCAAACTCCAGCGAATCTTCTAGCAAACGAATCAACTCGACCTCTGAATTGGATGGGGCTGGGCGCGCAACTTCAACTGTCTGCTCATCGGTGTTCTCGGACGGCAAGTCAAAGCGAGCCAGCGCCAACATACTCAGCAACAGAAAGTCAGAGGTGACCAGTAACAGCGTCTTGTTCATACTTTGCGAGCGCCCTTTGAATCAAAGCCTATTTTAGGATGTCTCCTTTTAGAAGTTGGACTCCATGCAAATTAAAGCCGGTCCGCCTCCAATAACAGACGACCCCGAAAAGGCCGCAAATGTTGAACCTTGAGTAAAGCGGTGAATAAAATCCCAAATAAAGTCGAAGCATAGGCAGCCATCAAACTGCTCTCCACAATGCCCATCGCTAAACATATCAGCGACAATACAGTGCCCCCCAAGCCCACATACAAGCCGAAGTCAAACAGGTGCTCTTCATTGTCCAATAATTTTAGCTTGGTGGCAGAGCTCAATTCTTTAGCCTGAATTTCCCGAATTTTGATCAAACAAAAGCTGTAAATGACCAACTGCAGGATGAAAAATAGCGCTAAAATTAGCAGCGTAATTCGATTAAATTCTTCCATAGTAACGGGTGGTGTGTGCGTTAATTCAGCCCCTTCAGGGACAAATGAAAGCCCGCTAAGACTTTCACTAGAAACTACGCTTGCATGCAATAGATCAGGCTCCAAAAAAACGCAAACCATAACGGCCACAAAACCAGTGCTCAAAATTTTACAGAATCCTCCCACACCTAAGGGCTGCAATTTTAGCGTACCTGGATCGGATGCCGTACGGAACGCATAGGCTACAGCTTGCAGCCCATACCAAGCTGACAAAATTAGAGCGCCCAATTTTAACAGCAAGGCCCACTGCCCAGCTTTTACCACAAATGTGTTCAAAAACGCTGGACGAATTTGGGCGACTCCATCCAGAAAAAACGCGGGAATAGGCTCGGCTTGGTAGATAGGCTGCTGTGATTCAATTAAAAACCGCACCGCCCCTGGCCCTAAACGCAGAGCATATTCCAGATCCGCAATGGCGGAATCGGGATGTTTGTTTAAATACTCGGCCACACTCACAGGCGCTTGGGTGTAGATCAAGGCCGCATAGATTTGATTGGCTTCTTTTTTTTGCTCACGAAATAAGGCTGCCATCGCCAACCAATCCTCCATAGAATCCACCAGCCTGGCCAATGACAGCAATGAGCCATAATCTAGCTGAGTCGCTAAACTTAGATTTGCCGATACCCATGCTTCAAGCTGGCGAACTGCATCCCTTTGTTGCGAAACGGCCGCCAGCGCTACCGTGGCAATGCTCACCTGAACATTCTCTTTAAAGTGCCCCCCCTCGAGTAAACTAGCGAGCAACAATAAGCCCGCCTCATAGGGCGCTCCTGCAGCATGGTCTGCTGGGTAGAGTCGCTGCAAGCCATTTACCGTCCGCAGCTCCAGCAAAGAGCGCACGGTGGGGGAATTTGAACGCCGCAGTCGATCCAACAATTCAGTCCGTCCTTGACGCGGCAAGACTTGCCGCAGCAGGGTCGGCTCAAAAACCTGACTGAGCGTACGCGCTTCGACCGCCATACCGTATGGCAAGCCGGCTAAAAATTGAGCATAAAAAGGGTCAGGGGCGCCAGCAGCATACAGCAGCGGCTCTTCTACTCGAATGTGTTCAATCAGCGATGAGAAGTCCCCCTGATTGCTTTGAGTCGCACGATTTAGGCGCCGGGCCAGTCCCACCTGTCTGAGCCTCAGGGCAGTCTCAAGCTGCGCTGCATTGGAAGGCCCCAAAATGCCGGCTTGCGCGATGACAGCGCGATCGACAGAAGCCAGCTGCGCAGGAATCAAACAGGCGATGCTGGCCAACAAAAGCGAGCCAGCTAGAGCGCCGATAACTGTTGACCATTTATGCATAGGAGCCATCGCCTAAAATTTCATAAGCCAATTCATGCGCTAATCGCTTTATGCCGAATAGACAAGTTTAAATTCTAAGACTCGATAAAATCATGATCGAGTAGCCGGGGGCGGTTGCCCGCCCCAAGCTCTCACACCACCGGACGAACG
>CAWVTP010000162.1:0-3754 GCA_963933035.1 uncultured Puniceicoccaceae bacterium
CAAAATTAATCAATTTTTTGCTTGTTTTAGAGGCGAATTGTTAAAGATGGGCTAAGGTATTTATGACCTGTTTTACTACTAATTCCAAAATCAGCACACAGCTCGGTTTTCGTGCAGCGCCCTGTTTAGGCAAGTGCTATAAAGCGTTCTTTTTCGGTCATTACATCAATTTCATTCCATGGCATAAAAGCCATTTTAATGTAACCGATGTACTTGTGTTAAGTGTTACCTATGTGTTTGTGTCGTACCCTCCTTATTTGTGCTTTAAAATTCTCACAGGACCGAACAGGCCGGACACCGGATCTCCACGGTAGGTCGAAGGAATAGTCTGATAGTGGTTTGACAGGGTATTGTAGACCAGCACCTCTACCGTGTTCTCCCCAGCCTTAAGCAACCCGCTAAAACCGGGAAGGTTTTCAGAGGTGCCCTGTATTCGATTATTAAGAATTCCCTCCGATCCGACGGATAACTTTACCAAGCATCGGCTTGGCTTCAGGAACCGCTGTAGCCTCTGCAGCCTTCAACAGTGGCAGGCATACCTCCGGTGCATTCGCTAGGATACAGACCTGTGCGATCGCTTTGCCCAGCACCTGGATGTCGGCTCTATCGGTGCGGGTTTGAATGACTTCCAACAGGACCGGCAATTGCTCAATATCTGCCAATTCGCCATAGCTCTTGATCGCAGCGAGACGCACCTTGGCGTCAGAGCTGTCCATCATCGCCTGCAAAGTAGGCCGCGCAGCCTTCAGTCGCCGCTGAGCAACAATGTCTACCAGCTTAGCCGTTAAGGCAGCATCCGCACCATTCAAGCCATCGACGACAACTCTGTCGACATCCACAGTCTCCAAACCTGACAGCTCTTCGGCCGCCAACTGAGCAATCTGTGTGTCTGGATCTTGTAGCAGTTCTAAATAGAGCTCAGCGGTTCCAGCCCCTGCGAGTCGGCCAAGTGCGCGGACCGCAGCCAGACGCACGATAGACTCCCCGGCACGCGTATATTCCTCTAATTTCGGCAAGGCTTCGACACGTCCCAATTCAGCCAAAATGCCAATAAACAAGACTTTTCGACGAGCATCCACAGCATCCAATAAATCCGCTAAGTCCGCTGCAGCTTGCGCACGGTTCATCTCTAAGGCAATACGCACGGCAAACCGTGCCGCTTCAAAATCCTGAGCCTGCAAAGTCTCCAACCACAGCTGTCGCCCGCGCGCTCCACCCGTTAACACCGCACCGCTCAAAGCGGCCTCTCTGACAGACTGCTCGCTCGTCTCTGAATCCAACAGTGTCCTATACCGGTCTTCTGCCTCCTGCATCTTGCCCTCCTCCATCAAGCGCTCAGCCTCCTTTAAGTCCCCAAGAGAGGAGTCGCTCACAGTCTCGTTACTCAGAAGTCTCAACTGAATATTTTTAAATTGCACCTTCATCGGTGGGCCCGGGTGCATTTGCAGTGCGAGGATTCCCTTGCGCCGTGCCTGTTTGCGATCCTCATCGGTAAATTCACAGACGGTCACATCGTTCAAAAATAAACGAATCATGGGGCCGTCGCAGAGGATGCGATACTGATTCCACTCACCGACTTTGAAAGCTGCGTGAATCGCCTCAATCTGCGGCAAGGGCTCCGCTATGCGTGTTCCCTCCGCATCAATGTGCACACGCTCACCACGAGCAGCGATTAAACCGCGCGCGTGATGATAGACGAAACCGGACAAAGCCCCCGTCGCCGTCATGTCGGCCTGATAACCGAACACGTCCCAGTTCGGACGTCGCTCTGAGCGAATCTGCACGCCCGAATTCGATTTGTTAATGTTCGGACTCAACTTGAACTCGAGCGTCAGTTCAAAGTCACTCGGCTCGCCTCCTTTCCAAATCAAATACGTTGCCCGATGACAAACTTTGTCAGGCGTGCTTTCAGCGGTGATTGCACCGTCTTCCACATACCACCAACTGAGCTCTCCCTCCCATCCAGTCAGGTCCTTGCCGTTAAACAGAGACTGCTGCTCTGCCGTCGCAACTCCTACAATAAGCAGCCCCACGACTGCGCCTAAAAATGCTCTAAGTTTCATTTTCGTAAACATCCTGAGTTTTCGTATTAAATAGCCATCCATTCCTTGCGACTCGGGCGTGAGCGCAAACCATTCGCCTGCGCATCATCCACAAACGATTCCGTCTTCGGATTCCACTTGAGGTCACGCTGTAAGTCCAAGCAAGTATCCATATTTAAATTCGTCGTCATCGTGCGATGCGCTACAGTCGCCGGAGTCACCGGCGTGCGACGCGTGCGCACGCAATTGAGGAAGTCAGCGACGTGATCCAGCGGACGCTGCGTGCGCACTGTATACGCCCGCACCAAGCGATTGAACTCCTGTTCCAAATGCGACGACGAAACTTCCGGCTTACCGTAACCATCGGCAACCGAAACCCAGCCCTCGGTTCCGACATAACGAACACCACAGGGGCCACTCCAGCCCTGCAAACTGGCAATAATTTCAACGCCATTGTCATAACGAATGTGCATGCCATCGGTAACCTCCTTACTACGCAGCCAGGGAGGACGCCCGGCATTGGAGTTGAATTCATCCGTATAGGTATAGTCCACCGCTGAAGTATCCGCCAAATCCAAGTCCAATTGACACTGCAAGATCGTATGCGATCCCCACATCGCCATGCCCGTTGCAAAATCCTTTTGCGTATACCAACCAGGTACAACCCATGACCGCAGATAGGCGGGGTTATAATCCCGCCATGGTGCCGAGCCCAACCAGAGATCCCAATCCATCTCCTCCTTGTCAGGCTCCGGCTGCGCAGGCGCGTAATAATTCTTCTGCGGAAAATTCGGCAAGTATCCAATATGTGCATACGCCAACTTGACCTCACCTAATAAACCTGAGCGCACCAACTCACCCGCAATCACGAAATTCCGCTCACTGGCCCGTTGCGCCCCAGTCTGAAAGATTCGGCCATAGCGCTGTTCCGCTTGAACTAATGCCTGCCCCTCGGCAATCGTCAGCGCCCCTGGCTTTTCGCAATACACATCCTTGCCCGCACGCATGGCCATCACCGCAGCAGCCGCATGTCAACGGTCGCCCGTCGCGATGAGCATGGCATCGATATCCTTACGAGCGATGATATCTCGTAAGTCGCGATACATAGCGCAACTCTGATCACCACGGTGTTTATTAACGTTCGCAGCCGCTTGCTCACAGTTGCGCTTCTGCACATCGCAGACCGCCAAGACCTCGACGCCTTTTTGTCCCAGAAAGGCACGTAAATCACCCTTGCCACGGCCGCCCATACCGATACCACCTAGCGTGATACGCTCGCTCGGTGCAACAGCACCGCCCATGCCCAAAACTGAGCTAGGAACAATCATCGGAGCCGCCACGGAGCCGCCGGCGATGGCAGCTTTCTTCAGGAACGCGCGTCGATTCATTTCTGTATGCTCTATCATAACTTACTGATCTTCGTATATTTGTTTGTTAAATTGGATCTATTAGACTCACCTCGTCAGCCAGCAATGGTCGCATTGCACCCAACAAAACTGATGGTCTATATTCCCCCTGTTATTGAGAGTACACAATAGCATCGTTTGGACGTCTAGGATAGGATAAATCGACCGTCATTTAGGTATAATCCTGACGTCCTGCATATAGGAAAATCGAAAAATAGAATTATCAACAGCACGCATAACGATTTTCTTTGGGTAGTGCAACAAATTGTCTGTAAATTGAGTTGTGGCTAGATGTCAGCGATTCTT
>CAWVTP010000163.1:0-3752 GCA_963933035.1 uncultured Puniceicoccaceae bacterium
TAGTGTCGTTGTGTTTCCAGCGTAGCCAGACGTTTTCTGTTTTTAGAGTTGCTAGGTCAATCAACCTGCCACGCTATCGTAATTTAGCTAGCCATGCTTAAAGAAAGTGCTTTGCATTCAAAATATGCAGGATTTAAAGGTCACTTTTCCAGATATTGATGCAGCGACGTGGGAGCGATTGGCGCTGTGGGCGGAGGCCATGCGAGAGTGGAATCAGAAGATCAATTTGATTTCGCGTAAGGATATCGACTCTTTGGAGCAACGTCATTTGGCGCATTGTTTGGCCATTACACGTCACTTGAAATTGATGGGGGGGACGCGGGTATTAGACGTAGGCACTGGGGGTGGTCTGCCGGGTCTGCCAATGGCGATCTGCTATCCGCAGGCGCATTTCACCTTGATTGACTCTATTGGCAAAAAGATTGCCGTGGTACGGGACCTTGTTGATCGCTTGGAGTTGAAAAATGTCGACGCCAAGCAAATGCGAGCGGAACAGTTGAACAAGCAGTTTGACTTCGTGACCGGCCGTTCAGTTAAAAATTTGCCCGAGTATTTTTCCTGGATCAAAAATAATCTGCGCCGGGGCGAGCGCAATTCTTTGCCCAATGGGGTCCTGTATTGGAAAGGCGGCGCTTTTGAGGATGAGTTGAGCGCATTGGGAATTGAACCGCGCACAGTTTTCGATTTGGAGTTCGATCTACAGGATCCTTATTTTCAGCAGAAGTATATCCTGCATTTCGATGCCCGAGACGTGCCCCGCGCCCGTCTGCCCAAAAGCACGTGATCACGGATTTAAGCCCGCAATGGAATCAATGAAACGCCTGTTGCTTGTGCGCATAGGAGACACGGAGACGATTATTGAGAAAGTGTGGAAGCAGGCTTTTCGGGGTGGATGCGCTTTTAAATTTGGTGCTGCACGATTAAACCCTAATTATGCAATAGGCTGAGCACGGTGCTCGGCAATCTCGGCACATGGGAGGTTTCCAGAGGTGCCCTCTAATGCTCAAAAAATCCGTTTGCATAGTTTGGGTTAAAGGGTGTTCTTGTCGCTCGCAAATATACACCTACCCAGCTCTAGCCTAGCGGGTGCTGGTCGATTGTCGATGCCTTGTCGTGCATGCACCACTTGGATTAAGAAAGTATTGACGCAAGCTAATTGTCCAATATATTGGACAATATGAATGCCATAACCTATTCACATGCTAGAGAGAATTTATCCAGGACGATTACCGATGTTTGCTTGAATCATGACCCCATAATTATTACCAAAAAGGGTACGGATGCCGTCGTGATGATATCGCTTGAAGATTTTGAGTCGATGCAGGAAACCACTTACCTTTTGAAGAGCCCTAAAAATGCAAAACGCCTGCTGGAAGCGATCGAACAGCTCACCGCAGGTAAAGGGACGCCTAGAGAACTCAGCGAATGAAGAAACGATTCTCTGATTGCGCATGGGAAGACTATCTTTACTGGCAAAAGACCGATAAAAAAATGCTTAGAAAGATAAATGAAATCCTTCTGGACATCGATCGACATCCATTTGAGGGCATCGGAAAACCCGAAGCATTGAAACATAGTTTATCCGGATATTGGTCCAGAAGAATTAACTTAGAGCATCGCTGCGTTTATCGCATTGAGGCTAACGAGATCCAAATTGCGCAATTGCGTCACCACTACTGATTCGTTACTTAGAGCAACCGCTCGGCGGTCACTAAATATTCGGAGATGGGCATTGAGCATATGTGTAAGACATTTACCGGACTGGCTGCGTTAGTGCGGTTAAAAATAAACCTTTGAGGGCTGCTAAATGGCTGCGCTGTCTAGATATCGGTGCCTTGTTAGGGAATTTTATAACATTTTTGCTTGATTTTTGTCCTTGGCACACTAAAGGCTGTAGCTTGAAATTGCATTTTTTATGCATTTTTAACAAAAAAACAAACACACAAAATATGAAAAAAGAACTACTTACTATGCTAGCGAGTTCAGCTTTGTTTGCGTATTCCGCAAACGCTGAAATCGTTTTGACAGAAGATTTGAGCGCTTATGGCTACATTGATGCAGCCTACAGCTCTGCAAATGATGCCAGCGATTTAGCAGGCAGCGTTGCCGAATTTGAGCTTGGTCTTGCATTCACTCCTGCAGACGATCCTTTTTCAGCTGTTGCTGAGTTGTCGTTTGACAGTGATACGGGCTTAAATGATGATGGTGAAATTAGTGATTCCTCTGCTGAGTTTGAAACTGTTACAATTACTTATGCTGCAAGTGATTCAGTTTCATTTACGGCAGGCAATATGCTAACTTATCAAGGATTTGAAACTTATGATGCAACTGGTTTGTATCAGTTTTCTTATCAGGGAATTGATGGTCCTGTTTACTCTGCTGGCTACGCTTTTGGTTCTTCAGTCGACTATTCTACGGATGCTTATTCTTTGGGATTTTGGGTTGGTGAAGGTTCCGGAGATGAAGGTAGCTTCGAGTACTTTGTTAAGTACACTGGCGTTGAAGGTTTGACTGTTGTTGGTGTAATCGCTGACGATGGCGGATATGATACGCAAAACGTTTGGGCATCTTATGATTACAATGCATTCACATTTGCAGCTGAGTACACCGCAACTAGCGTTGACGACAATTCAGGCGATACAGATGCTTACATGGCATTAGTCTACTACTCAATGGGTGATGCGGGATTGACTTTACGTTATTCTGGTGGTGAAGATGCGGGTGAGGATTTTGATAAATTTACAGTTTCTCCCAGCTATGCTTTTTCCGATAGTGTATTTGGACTGCTTGAGTATTCAGTTGTTGATGTGGATGGCAAAGCAGAGGACACACAGCTCGCTGCTGAGTTGATCTTCAGCTTCTAATTGTCGTTAAATACCAATTATTTTCTAAAGGGACCCATTTTTGGGTCCCTTTTTTTTGGAAAGCACTCTATACCCACATTATGAACTTCCCTATTATTCGTCTTTTCTTGTCTTCAACGCTACTTGTTTCACTGCTGCAGCCGCTTGCTGCCGAGGTGAGTCAGGCTGAATTTCAGGCGCTCTTGCAGCGAGTGGAGCAGTTGGAGGGACTTTTGCGGGTGACGCGCAATGCGCAGGTAGAAAAGATTGCGCAGGAGGCCGCGGCTCAGATGCCGATGGCGACTAAGGATCGTCAGTCTTTTATCGAAGACGTTGTGGGCACCATCCAAAAGAAGGAAGAGGCGGCGAACTATCCATGGATGGATACTGCTAAATGGGATCGCGTGCGCAAGGGTATGTCACCCGGAGCGGTGGTGAAAGTGCTGGGCTTACCGACATTGGATGAGCCGTCCCTACATAAGCGCAAAGACCGTGTCTACACCTGGCAGGGCCGCCGGGTGGCCACAGCTAAAAGAGTGGAAGGCATCGTCCGCTTCTACAAAGGCAAAGTCATTGAGATTGAGCCTCCAGTCTTGAAGTAGATGAGACCCGGCAAAGCCGGGGACCGCTGATAGTCGCTTATATTCGCTTATATTGATATGCGAATCTGTTTTTCGGATTTTGATGGCTCAGGGGTCTACGCTGATGATTTGTCGCATCGATTCATTGCTAATGATAAGCGTTAATAAGTGTTTATAAGCGGTGTCCAGCTATGCTGGAAATGTATTTGGTTTAAGCGATTGAGTATCCCGGCAAGCCGGGGACCGCTAATAGACGCTAATATTCGCTGATAGGATATGCGAATCTGTTTTTCGGATTTTGATGGCTCAGGGGTCTACGCTGATGATT
>CAWVTP010000164.1:0-3749 GCA_963933035.1 uncultured Puniceicoccaceae bacterium
CCGGATTCCGCACTGCCCTGACCGAGGCTGATCTTGTCTTTGAGCTCAATCACCAAACGCTCTGCGGTCTTTTTACCGATGCCGGGGCACTTGGATAAGCCCACCGTATCGGCCTGCAAGATGGCTGCTTTGAGCGCGTCGACCGACAAGCGACTCAGAATGCTGATCCCGATCTTGGGTCCAATCCCGGAGACTTTTTCCACGATCAAACGGAAGAAATCGCGCTCCTCACGTGTCGAAAAGCCATAAAGACTGGCGCTGTCCTCACGATAGACGGCATGAATGTACAGCTGGCAGCTTTGATTGACTGCCGGCAATTTGCCTGCAGTCGACACCGGAATGTGCACCTCATAGCCCACCCCTTGGCAATCAACCACCGCACTGAGTGGATTGGCTTCAAGTAATTTTCCGCTGAGCTGTACAATCATCGTCTTGAGTTCTGTTTCAAATTAAGGGCGGCACCGTGCTAGTCCTTAAGGCCCAGCACGTCTTCCATATTGTAAATACCCGGCGCTTGCTGACGGGCCCAGTGGGCCGCTCGGATCGAGCCTTGGGCAAAGATTTTGCGATCGGTGGCGCGGTGGGTCAGTTCGAGGCGCTCTCCCTGCCCGCAGAAATACACGGTATGCTCCCCCACAATATCACCGCCTCGTAGCGCGTGCACGCCCAGTTCTTTTTGCGGACGCGCGCCCACTAGTCCCGAGCGCCCGTGCACCGTCTCTTCCTCAGAGATCGCATACGCATCTCGCACGATTTCCATCAAGCGCTCAGCAGTCCCGCTGGGGGCATCTTTTTTGTGATGGTGGTGCATCTCCATAATTTCCGGCTCATAATCCGGGGCTAAGATGGCCGCGGCCTTGCGCGTCAAATAATTGAGAGTATTCACCCCCACCGAGTAATTGCCGGCCCAGACGACGGGAATCTTGCCCTGTACACAGTCGATAATCGCCGCCTTTTTAGCTTCGCTGTGACCGGTAGTCCCGATGACCAAGGGCAGGCCGTGTTCAACGGCGATTCGAGCCATCGGTAAGGTAATCTCATGAAAACTAAAATCGATAATGGCCTGACACTCGCTAATCCGCGCCAAGGGATCGTCGCCTTGATCACAGGCTGTCAGAATTTCCGCATCATTGGCAGCGGCGACCTCGCTAATGGCGAGTCCCATCCGTCCACGGGCTCCATTGAGTAGTAATTTGAGTGGCATAATATTATCGGGCTAAAGAACTAAAAAGGCGTCGGCAATTGTTCCAATACCGCGTCTAATCTTGCTTGGGTACTGGCCTCCAGCGCACAAAGTGGCAAGCGCACACTGGCCGATTGGATCAGACCCGCTTTTTGCAAAGCATATTTGATCGGCACTGGGTTGGGCTCGATAAACAAGGCCTTAAACAAGGGCAAATACTGCTGAAATACAGTTTGCGCATGCGCGTAATCCCCACGATTGGCGGCGGCCACCATGTCTACCAAGGGCCGCACATATAAATTGGAAGCAACACTGATCAGTCCTAGGGCGCCACAACTCATGAAGGGTAGAATTAAGCCATCGTCGCCCCCCATCACCGCGAAGTCTGGCCCCAAAACGCGCACGTACTCACTGACTTTCTCACAGGAGCCCTCCGCCGCTTTCATGCACTGGATGTGGGGAAAGGCTTCGTACAAACGAGCGGTCACCTCCACTGAGATCTCAATCCCGCAACGCGAGGGGATCGAATAGAGAATGATTGGCTTTTCGGTGGTGGCGGCGATTTGACTAAAATGCTGAAAAAGGCCCTCTTGGCTGGGCTTATTATAATAGGGCGCCACGATCAGAAAGCCATCTGCACCTGCAGCTTCCGCTTGCTGCGTCAGCGCGATCGCCTCGCGGGTACAATTTGAGCCGGTGCCAGCGAAGACAGGAACCTTACCCTGCGCCAATGCCACCGTTTTGCGAATCACTTCGATATGCTCAGTACCACTGAGTGTGGGTGATTCGCCAGTGGTGCCGACGGAAACCAGTCCCTGAATGCCGCCAGCCAGTTGATGTTGGACCAGAGCTTCCAAACCGACATGGTCGACTGCGCCCTGTGACATGGGAGTGGCTAATGCGGTAAATACGCCCGAAAATAAATTTGTCTTCATGATGGATCGTCAATTGAATGGCCACAGCAAAGTTGCCATCTGGCAACAGGTCGATATTTTTTAATCCCACTTAGCATAAATTTCTTCATGTCGCAGCTTCAGCCCATGCACGCCCTCTTGCAAACAGCTCGAAAAGTGGGTGCCAGCGACCTGCATCTCAAGGCAGACAGCCAGCCTTTTTTCCGCGTCAACGGTCGTTTAATGCCGGGCGGGGCGACAGCGCTCTCACTCTCTGATTTGAAAAGCTTCTTAGCAGCCTCCATTCCGCAGGCCTTGCAAGTCGATTGGCAACAAAATCGCCAAATCGATTACTCTTACTATGTAACCGAACTGGGACGCTATCGAGTCAACGCCTTCTACCAGCGTGGCCAGCTGAGTGCCGTCCTCCGCGTCGTGCATGCCCAGCCCCCCAGCTTTGAATCCCTTAACTTGGATGGGAGCGTCTTGGCCGAATTATGTGCGCAAAAAGCAGGCATTATTTTGCTCTGTGGAGCGACTGGATCGGGTAAGAGCTCCACACTGGCAGCCATGCTGCAACACATCAACCAAAACTACGATTACCACATCGTCACCTTAGAAGATCCGATTGAGTACTCCCACTCGGACCAACGCTGCATCATCAATCAGCGCGAAATTGGACTCGACTGCCCCTCTTTCAGCGCTGGTATGCGCGCTGCGCTGCGTCAAGATCCCGATGTCCTATTGATCGGCGAAATGCGGGATGCTTTTACCTTCGAGACCGCCCTGCGCGCCGCCGAAACCGGACACCTGGTGCTGGCGACTCTGCACGCAGCCAACGCCACCCAAGCCGTGCAACGCTTGTTTGAATTTTTTCCAGACCAAACGGCCATGCTACAGCGACAAGTGGCCAGTACCCTGTTGGCCACCATTACTCAGCGATTGGTTCCCGCCCGCGAAGGCGAGGAGCGCTATCCTGCAACCGAGTACTTTGTTGTGGAGGCGCTGGGACGCAAAACGCTGCTGGAGGGCAAGTTTGATCAGATCGAACAAATCATTGAGCTCAATTCTGAAGGCAGCTCTCAGAGCTTCAATCAAGATTTACTGCGCTTAGTCAAGGCCAACCTGATCACCGCAGACCAAGCCCTGAGCCACTCTCCCAATCCCCAAGAGCTGAAATTACAGCTACAAGGAATCTTTCTCACCCAACGCGGCATTATTCATTAGTCAGGCATGCGGGCGCTCTTTATCGGAAAAGTATTTCCTGAAACTGCTTCCACCGCGGCGGGGCGACGCAGTATGGATGTGATGCAGTCTTTACAGGCTGCTGGCTGGGAGCTGCACTTTGCCTGCTGCGCACAACCATCCTCGCATGCGGTCGATCTGGGCGCACACGGAATTTCGGTGCACAGCATTCGCGTTAACGACGCAGCCTTTGATCCTTGGTTCAAGGCATTGCAACCCGAGCTGGTGCTGTTTGACCGCTTCATGATAGAGGAACAATTTGGCTGGCGAGTAGCGCAGCAATGCCCGCAGGCGCTACGCGTGATCGACACCAGCGACCTCCATTGCCTGCGGGCAGCGCGCGCGCAAGCCCTCAAAACTGGCAGCGCCTTCTGCCCACAACACCCGATGGCCCTGCGCGAAATTGCGGCCATTTACCGCTCAGATCT
>CAWVTP010000165.1:0-3721 GCA_963933035.1 uncultured Puniceicoccaceae bacterium
AATTAGCTTAGTCAAATGGCGACCTCTTCGCTGAACCATGAACGCTTTGAAGTCGCCATAATTGGTGCTGGTATGGCGGGGCTTGCCGCCGGCATTCGGCTAGCGATCGCGGGCAAAAAAGTCATTATTTTAGAGCGCCATAATGCGTCTGGTGGCCTCAATTCATTCTATAGTATCGACGGGCGAAAATATGATGTCGGCCTGCATGCTTTGACAAATTATGTTCCCAGGGGAACTAAAGGTGCCCCGCTGACTAAATTATTACGGCAGTTACGGATACCCTACGATGCCCTCGATCTCTCGCCGCAAATCCAATCACGGATTGCTTTTCCTGATTGCGAACTCAAGTTCACGAACGATTTTCAGTATTTCGAATCGCAAGTCGCAGAGCGCTTTCCACAGCAAATCGATGGCTTCAAAAAATTAGTCCATGATATCCGCGAATTGGATGCCTTTGCATTAAATACACCGCAGGCATCGGCCCGTCAAAGGGTGCAAGACTACATCCAAGATCCTCTGCTTGAAGACATGCTTTTTTGTCCCGTCATGTATTACGGCAGCGCAACGGAGCATGACATGGATTACAGTCAATTTGCGATTATGTTTCGCTCTCTCTTTTTTGAAGGCTTTGCGCGACCGTTTGCTGGCGTGCGCACTATCATTAAACTACTGCAAGACAAATATCGCAGCTTAGGGGGCATCCGTAAAATGAAATGCGGGGTTCAATCCATCCTGCATAATGGAAAGCAAGCCAGCGGCCTGCTATTAGAT
This sequence comes from uncultured Puniceicoccaceae bacterium, assembly GCA_963933035.1. Classification (GTDB taxonomy): domain Bacteria; phylum Verrucomicrobiota; class Verrucomicrobiia; order Opitutales; family Coraliomargaritaceae; genus CAWVTP01. The sequence continues at coordinate 772 of CAWVTP010000165.1, forward strand.
TCGGGAGACTGTATTTACGCGGACAAAATTATTTCGACCGCAGGTCTACTTGAAACCTATCAGCTTTTTGAACAACCCGCGGAAAACAGTGTCCAGCGGCATATTGGTCAATTGAGTTTCACCGAAACGATCACCGCTCTCGATCAAAGTCCGCAAGACTTTGGCTGGAATGACACGATTGTCTTCTTCAATACTCGAGAACGTTTCCATTATGGGCGGGTAGAAGACCAATTAGTCGACCCCACCAGCGGCGTACTCTGCTTCCCCAACAATTACCAATACGGTGAAGGGCGCAGTCTAAATGAAGGTCTGCTGAGAGTAACGGCAATGGCCAGCTATCAACAATGGTGTGCCCTAGAAGAAGCGAGCTACCAGGCGCAAAAAGACTATTGGTACGATGCTTTACAGAAAGTCGCACTGTCATTGCTGCCAATACCTAAAACAGGATTTTCTCTTCAAGAACATACCTTGGCCAAAGATGTTTTTACACCCCGAACAGTGCGAAAATTTACGGGGCACCTAAACGGGGCCATCTACGGAGCCAGTCATAAGGTAAAAGACGGGCGAACTCCCTTAGACAACTTATTTTTAGCCGGCACAGACCAAGGCTTTCTTGGAATCGTCGGTGCTTTGATGAGTGGTATTTCGATGGCTAATTTACATGGACTATCTAGTACACATTCGGCCTGATTAGAGACCATCGCTCTGGGAAATTGTCGGCTGTGACCATAATCCCCTCCTAGCTGCAGCGAGACTCACAGCAGCCACACTGGCCGTTTCGACCCTCAATACCCGAGGACCCAAATGCGCAAATTCCCAGCCAGCAGCTCGCAACTGCTCTCGCTCTTCTGAGGCCCAACCCCGCTCTGGGCCGATCGCCAATGCCAGCGAAGCATTCTGCGCACCGAAACCTAGCTGCTGATCCAGAGGTTTCGCAGCCTCATAATTATCCAAAGCAACTTTATGCCCCATCGGATGAAGTGCGGCGAGTGCATCCGCTAAATTCGTGTGCACAAAAAGCTCTGGTAGTTGGGTAGCAAACGATTGTTCTAAGCCAGCCAACAGCCGCTCACGCCAAAGATTTTCTTTCCACAAGCGACTGTGAGCATAGGAAGCTTCTCCATTTTTTGCGGGATAAAAATGTAACGCGGAAAGGCCTAAACACGCCATTTCGTACAGGACGCGCTTAGCTGTGTGCGGACGCGGCATACCAAATAATCCATAAATCGGCAACAGCGCAGGGCTGGGCTCTTCGCGCTGCAGCTCCAATACAAGACTCCCATCGGCATGCAATTCCTGCACCTGAGTCCATGCACGTCCGTTATTTACAAAGCCCACACAGATTGTATCACCTACCCTGACACGCAAAACACGACGCAGATGTTGAGCACGAGGATCGTTGGCTTTTAGTTGAACCCTTTGGAAATGATCTTCAAAAATTATTAAATTCACTCGCCTGGTTTTACCAAGGTTAAAGCACCTGCTTAAACTTAGCGGCCGCGCCGGCCAAAACGGCTACTGGCAGAATTTCGCCTACGGCGAATGGGTTTAGCAGCAGCTTCTTCGCGGATGCTGGGCTCGTAAAAATAATTAAAATCCTCTAAGCGACACTGAGGAATTTTAGCATCAATCAATTTCTCAATTGCATCGAGTTTCGCTTGCTCCTCCGGCGCTAGAATCGTGGCCGCATCACCCTCACGCTGCGCACGTCCGGTCCGCCCAATACGATGTACATAATCTTCCGCATGTTCTGGAACGTCATAATTGATCACATGCGTGACATTCGCAATGTCCAGACCACGGGAAGCGATGTCGGTGGCCACCAAAATCTTAACTTTCCCAGCTTTAAACTGCTCCAAGGCCTTGGTCCTCGCTTTCTGTGGCAAATTAGCATGCATCGCAGCGCAGGGATAATCCCGCTCTTTCAACCAACGCGCAATCCGATCTGCGCCCACTTTCATGCGACAAAAGATAATCAAACTGTCCACCGGCATGCGCTCAATCAGCGCAACCATCAAGTCAAACTTTTGCATGGATCCCACTGGGTAGACCACGTGTTTCACTGTTTCAGCTGGACTCAACTTGATCCCAATCGTCACTTCAGTTGGTTGCTTCAAATGGCGCGCTACGATCCGTTTAATCGCTTCCGAAACGGTCGCCGAAAAGAGCAAAGTCTGGCGATCGCGATTGCACAGTTCCAAAATACGCTTAACCGCATCAATAAAGCCCATATCCAGCATGCGATCCACTTCATCGAGGACAAGAACTTCGATCGATTTTAAATTAAAATTCTTTTGCTGTATGTGATCAATCAGACGACCTGGCGTCGCAATCATGACATCCGCGCCGGCTTGAACGGCTTTTATTTGTGGACCATAACTGACCCCTCCATGGATTAAGCAACTCTTCAAGGGGCTGTGTTTTCCGTAAGCTTCAAACTGTTCCAAAACCTGAGCGGCTAATTCACGGGTGGGTCCTAACACCAAACAACGAGGCGCTGCACCTGGACGATGCGATTTCAAACGTTGTAGGATCGGCAAAGCATAAGCAGCCGTTTTACCAGTACCCGTCTGGGCTGACCCAATTAAATCACGACCACTGAGTATCACAGGAATCGACTGCGCCTGAATGGGTGTTGCGTGTTTGAAACCAAACTCTTCTATTGATTGCAGAATTGAAGCATTCAAGCCCAACTCACTGAAGGAAACATTTTCCATATTGATTAATTTTAATTCGAGCCTTCACTGCAAATTTACTGGTCGAATACATAACCAAGCCTCAGGCAAACTAAAGCAAGACCCTAGCAGCCATTTATACAAGCTGAAAATAATCTGCATAGCCTTTGAATCAATAAGGGAGTCTATATGGATACCCGATTCTTTACGGAATACCATAGAGGGCACCTCTGGAAACCTCCCATGTGCCGAGATTGCCGATTTGCTGTGATGCA
>CAWVTP010000166.1:0-3630 GCA_963933035.1 uncultured Puniceicoccaceae bacterium
TACTCATGCTGCCGCATACTTTGCGCTACCGATTCGCAAATGCCCAAAAAGGTTTCTTCGGTTATCGAAAGTTTTTTATCTTTGCTGTAGGCAATGCCCCATTGACGCATCAGTTTCTTTTGGCCGGTGGAAATACGGGCCAGTAAGCCGCTATTAATTTCATCTTCTACGATCCAAGAGGCCAAGAAGCTGATCCCATAGTTGATTTTGATCAGTTCCTTGATGGCTTCCATACTGCCCAGCTCTATATAATTTTGCAGTGTGAGCTTATTTTCTCTGAAAAATTGATCGACTAAGGAGAAGGTGTGACTGGCCTGATTGTATAAAACGAAGCGCTGCTGAGCAATTTTGATCATCGGCATGCTCTTTTTTTGTACATAAGGGTGCATCATGGACGCGGTCAAAATGAGCTCATCCTTAAAAAGTGGGCGCACGATCAGTTCATTTATCTGGTTTGGATTGACAATAATAGCGAGATCAAGCTCGTGTCGTTGTAGCTTTTGCACCAGCTCGGGCGTATCGGCGGGTGTGATGTTCAGGATGCAGTCAGGAAAGCATTCGTTGAACTCTCTCAGGATGCTGGGGATCAAATACTGACAGGCAGTGGTACTGGCACCCACTCGCAGGCGACCCTTGCCCCAATTGGCGCGATCCTGTAGGCGAGACCTGGCTTCATGCATCTGATTGATAATGACTTGAGCATCATCAAATAGATCTTTGCCCTCTTCGGTAATGTGAATGCGACGCCCGGTTCGGGTCACCAGTTGGCAGTGTACATCACTCTCAAGATTTTTAATGGAGTGGCTGATGGCTGATTGCGTTAAATTGAGTAGGCGCGCGGTTTCGGTGAAGCTACCCGTTTGGACGAGGGTGCTAAAGGCAAGCAGTTGACGGCTATCGAGTGTTTCGTTCATTAGTAAAATTCATTATTTTCATTAAAACATTTATATTATTTATAAGTGTAAACGGTATGTTCAATGCTAAATCGGCATGTATGTTAAAATTGAACGCACAACGAGCGAATGTATCCAAGCGGAGTCAAACTCTGCGATTGGGTTATGTGCGTTTATTGGATGCCGCTCCGATCATCGTCGCCGATAGTCTAGGATTTTTTCGGGACGAGGGCTTAGATGTACGCCTAAGTCGCGAGGTTGGTTGGGCGACGATCCGCGACAAAATTGCCTTTGGTGAGCTGGATGTGGCGCAAGCACTCAGCCCCTTGGCCTTTGCGCTACAGCTGGGCATCAACGTGGCGCCCACAGATGTGGTTACAGGATTGGTACTGAATTGTAATGGGAATGCCATCACGCTCTCCACTCGCTTAAGGGATGAGGGTGTGAACGATGGTGCCAGCCTGCGTCGCTACACAAAAAATACTTATGGGGCGCGTAAACTCGTCTTTGGAGTGGTGTCCTTGTATTCTTCGCATCACTATATTCTCTGCCGCTGGTTGGAAGAGCAGGGTATTCGACCGCATGTGGATGTCATCATCACCGTGCTGCCCCCGGAGCAGATGGTGCGTAATATTTTGGCCAATAACATCGATGGCTACTGTGTGGGAGAACCTTGGAATTCGATGGCGATTGAAGAAGGCTTTGGCTGGTGCGTTGCGACCAGTGATGCGATTTCAGCGGAATATCCGGAGAAGGTCTTGATTGCCACGGAGCGCTTGTTGAGCTACCAACCAGAGGTCTATTTTGCGATGATCCGCGCGCTGTATAAAGCCTGCGATTTTTGCGAATCCTCCGAGCAACGTCCCGAATTACTGCGGATCCTTTCAAAGCCAGAATATCTCAATTGTCGCCCGCGCACCCTTTCGCATGCTTTTAGTGAGCAGTTTCCCATGGGATTTGGGCGCAGTGCTCGCGGATCTTTTATTCGTTTTCTGGGCGACGGGATCAACTGCCCGGATCGTCAGCGGGGTCAGCGGGTCTTGGATGATCTTTGTCGCTATGCGAATTACAAAATCTCTGCTCCCGCGGCCTCTAAATTACTCAGCCAAGTTTGGCGCGCCTCGTTGTACAAGGAGGCGCTTGCCGAGCAAAACAACTAAATTTCTTCACGAACGAACACATACGCACTATGAAACAAAAACTACTCAATCTATTGAGCCTAACTGCCTGTATGACGACAGGCCTACAAACGCTGCCAGCTGAGCAGCTCGACCTAGAGAAAGATGAATTAAAATTTGGTTTCATCAAGCTTACAGACTGCGCTCCGATTGTGATTGCCAAAGAACTTGGCTATTTTCGTGACGAGGGCTTGCAAGTGGAAGTCAAGTCGCAGCCGAATTGGAAGCAGTTGTTGGACAATGTGATTAATGGTGAGTTGGACGGTGCTCACATGCTTTCGGGGCAGCCGATTGCCGCAACGATCGGTTTTGGGACTCAAGCGCACATTGTGACAGCTTACACCATGGACCTAAATGGTAACGGTATCACGGTATCGAATGACATTTGGGAGCAAATGCAGTACAATGATCCCTCGCTAGATACCGAGACGCCCAAGCACCCGATTACGGCGGATTCTTTGAAGCCGATCGTCGATGCGGCTAAAGATGAGGGGCGCCTACTCCCTATGGGGATGGTGTTTCCGGTGTCCACGCACAATTATGAAATCCGTTACTGGCTAGCAGCCGCTGGGATTCACCCCGGCATGTACACTTCAACGGATATCAAGGGCTTTACCGGGGGAGACATTGAGTTGTCCACCACACCGCCACCTCAAATGCCAGCGACCCTGGAATCTGGTAAAAACGTCGCTTATTGCGTCGGTGAGCCATGGAATCAGCAGGCGGTTGCCAAGGGTATTGGTGTCCCGGTTGTGACCAATTATGATATTTGGAAAAATAATCCAGAAAAAGTATTTGGTGTGACCAAAGCATGGGCGGATGAAAATCCAAATACTCACGTTGCGGTGGTGAAAGCTTTGATCCGTGCCGGCAAGTGGTTGGATGCGACCGATTCCAAGGGTAATTTGATCAATCGTAAGAAGGCCTGCCGTATTCTGTCCAAGAAGAATTACGTTGGTGCTGATTATGATGTGCTTAAAAATTCAATGGCAGGCTTCTTCTACTTCCAGAAGAGCGATCAGCGTGCGATGCCTGATTTCAACGTCTTCTTTAAGTACAACGCCACCTATCCGTGGTACTCCGATGGTATCTGGTTCCTGACACAAATGCGCCGTTGGGGTCAAATTACCGAGCCAAAACCAGCGCAGTGGTACCACGATACCGCCAAAAAGGTCTACTTGCCATCCGTATATACGGAAGCGGCCAAACACCTGATTGCTGAAGGTCACTTGAGCAAGAGTGAAGTGCCTTTTGGTACAGACGGATACAAAGCGCCGACAGGCGACTTTATCGATGGCATCGTATACGATGGCCGCGATCCAATTGGTTATTTGAATTCCCACAAAATAGGTAACAAGGATGCCCTGTAGCCTCCTTTTTGAATGCTTGTAGTCACAAGCGAACTTTCGGGGAGTGCTTCAGCCTGCTTTGCTGAAGCACTCCTTTAAAATCTTTTAACATTTAAACGACTGGGTCCTTTTGTTATGGCTGAAACGACAGCAGAAAAAATTAAATATCGTATCTTACGATTTTTAGATATTACCGGCTTCACGGTGTTC
>CAWVTP010000167.1:0-3527 GCA_963933035.1 uncultured Puniceicoccaceae bacterium
CCGATACAATGCATAGGTCGGCGTGCCCCCCGCATAAGACTCCTTAAATTTTAAATGATAGCCAACAGCACACAACTCACCGGAGATCGGATCCCCCGCAATAGCTCCCGCTGGTTTGAGATCGCTCTCAGTATACTTTTTGGGGCGATCTGATGCCGCCGAAAACAACTTCAGAGATACAGAATTACCGTTAAATTCTCCGCCAGCCTTTTCCGGGCCTTGTACTCGCAACCACTGTTGACCGTTATTTCGAATCATAGAGTTTTCGAAATCAGATGTGATCAAATCCATCGCAATGCGCGCTTCAGCCGAACTGCTCAATTTGCCAGCTGATCGATTCCAAACCTTTAAGACGTCAGTGGTGATTTTAATAAAGAAGCCGACAAGGATCACCATGATGACCGTTGCCACCATAATTTCAATTAAAGTAAAACCCCGTCTGCGTGCTTTTGATTTTCCTATCCGCATTATTTTAATTCTCACTTAGCGTACTATGGCTCCATTGTATTCGAAAATGGGTTCTAGCTTCGCCAAAGATTCTAAATTTGCCGCTAAACCTTGCTCGTAAGGTTCCAGCAAATCAGGTGCGAACTTGGGACTTGGCTGCTGCTCAAATATACGCACTTCATAGGCAAAATAACCCTGAAAATACGAACTGTAGTCATTTTTCAGCGTATAAATTTGAGTACTCTGACTCCGCGTTGGCGAACGCTCTGACTCCGCTAATACTGAGGAGGCCGTTAGAACAACCCGGTAGATTGCACCCGCGGCAAGGTCAAAGTCACTCGTTGACAATACAGACGCAGAATTGACGGGTGAGCCAGGCGCAAAGCCAACCAGTAAAGCTTGCGTGTCACTATTTGCATTCAAATAGGCCTGAAAGACAAACACAGTAAGCGAATCATTAACTTTGATACCAGAGTAAATTGTTTCGAAGGTCGATTGACCCGCATTTGCAATACTATTCGAATCTTGCAAAAAAGAATTCACCGTCGACACAACGGATGCGACCTGATCCGTGCTTTCCACTTCATTGACAGAATTTAAAGTTGGCCCAATTAGGCCAACCAGTGCTAAGACCGTCACCAGAAATACACCCAGCGCTAATATAACTTCAATTAAACTGAATGCAGCGCTTTTAGGGACTTGATTTTTAAGATACATCATAAGAGGGAGAAGGTTAATTTCCAACAATTACATCGGGGTCGCTCACCAGCGTTGTGGTCCCCACTCGTCGAAAAATCAAACCTGCGAGCAAATATTCATTTTCTTGCGCACTAAAGTCCACCTGCATGCGACCATTAGCCCCCTGCGGCAACAGGTCGCCCGCTTGTAAAACAAACCAAGCGTTGTTAAAATTATCAGGATTAGATGCCATCGTCCCATTATCACTAAATTCGTAATAGTAATATTCGTCACCCGTCCCCTCTTTGACCGACTTTGCTCGCGGATAGTTGAGTTTCATTTTTGGCAGAGCGCCTAATGAAGCATTTTTGACATTGCTTTTGGCGACGTTTAGATAAATTCCCTCTGGCAGAAAAGTGCCTTGATTCGCAGCAAGCCACGATAGGGGTACACCATCATTGTCCACATCATTTGAGTCGCCATAGACAACCCCACAAAAACGTAATATTTTGTCATCCGATTGATTGTTCGTCGAGTCTGCGTAGACAATCAAACGGGCAGGCATATTTTTCAAAACGGCCTGTCCGCGCGCGCCCTGAGCGATGCCAGATACAATACGCTGAGCGGCTTTGATTTTGGTCCCAGATCCACTATTACCACCCACAAAAATAATCGAGGCCACCACAACCATAATGCTGACAACCACTAAAAGCTCGATGAGTGTAAAGCCCGACGGATGCTGCCTTGGTAACTTTGATTTGCTGTTTAAATGCAACAATCTCATTAGTCGTAAAGATAGTAAGATGGTGCCTTAATCGCTGAGTTTTCCTTCACGTAGGCTGCGACTGTACCCCGAATTTCTTTAGTTTTTTGCTGCGACCCATCCGGGTCTGGGACCCGTAAAACTCCGTCTCCGTTGTGATCAAAAACAAAACAAATTTTGTTGTTGCCGAAACTATCTACAACCGTGTTTGCCTTGATCTCGTCATACTCTAACCCATCGGAAATTTCTGCATCGGTAAACACATAAAACTGGATGCGACGTCGATTCCCTTCTCCCGACACGGAGCGATTTGCATCGTTTATCGATCGTGCACTGAGCGTTTCCACAAACGTTTTGGAAATCCTAGGCGTATCGAGCTCAATGAGTCCGTTACCATCTAAATCTTGCGTAAAGGGATAATAGCCATACTCAGCTTTAAAACCCTCCAGTGCGGTCAAATACTGAGCGATCTTCGCTTTCGAGGTTGCGATCGCGGTTTTTTTACGCACTTGCCCCACTGCCGGGACCAGAATGCCCGCTAAAATACCGATAATCGCAATCACTGTGAGTAATTCGATTAGGGTAAAAGCCCCTCTCTTGTTTTGCGCAACTTGCTTCATATTATTCTCCCACATATAAATTATCCGCATTTTTAGCATGATAGCGATAGTCGTCCTCAGCTGTAGCAATCCCCGAAAAGCGGTCAAAGCCTTCTATTGAATCTACTTGGTCGTCCCCCTTGGAATACAGCACATAGCCAAAATTCTCCCAACGCGTACGGTTCGCATCTTGGCCATAAAGATACACGTAAGGATTGCCCATCGGATCGACGACATAATATCCATCAGGAGCACGCGACTGATCAGTAGGATAATCGACATAATCCAAATCGCTACCGATCTGTCGCACCGACAACTTGCTCACGTCAATCAATGCAACCCCTTCCATATCTGGATCAAAGTTTGGAGTGCTGCCCGTCAAGTCAAAGCGCCCCCAGCCCATCAAAGCATTCAGCAATAAAGCGCTATTCTCCTTTGCCACCATCATCTGACTTGCTGGATCTAAGTTGGATGGATCTGATCCCACCGCCGTCCAGGGATAATCCCCATACTTGGATTTAAATCGCTCCAATGCCTGAGCCATAACACTCAATTCGGCTTTCGCTCTCGTTCGGTTTTGCGTATCCTTGACCCCTTGGAAGACACCAAAGGTGATGGCCGCAAGCACCCCCAAAATAGCAATCCCCATTAGGAGTTCTATCAGGGTAAATCCAGTTTGTTTCTCGCGAGACGGGAACGAAATTGCAGGCATGCTGTAAGCAGGGGGTAATGAGATTCAGTTATTAGGGTAGCTCAATGATCAAGCAAGCAACTGAGTTGTCAATACCAGAAGCTACAGCGCTTGCAAAGGCTCGTTACAAAATATCGGTCATCAATGTGTCAAATTGGTTGCAGAGCATACACCGTAACCTGAGCTTGCCGACTGTAACATAGGTGATACGCGCTTGCTGTTGGAGCGGTAAAGCCGTTGAGATCAAACAGCTGCGTCGAATAGGCTTTAAGTTCTACCTGCTGTAGCTGATAGGGCGCGTGCTGAATCGTTCCTAGATACAGTCGCCCCCGATTATTTTGCACAAATA
>CAWVTP010000168.1:0-3511 GCA_963933035.1 uncultured Puniceicoccaceae bacterium
CCGAAAAACGTTTACTGCCCGATGCCATCATTCGTGCCGGCATCCGCAAACTCCTGCAGGCACGATTAAGCGAAATCGAAACAAGCGGCCTCACCGCTAATGATTGGATCGATCGTGTGCAAGATCGCCCCATTGCGGAAAGTTGCGACGCGGCCAATGAGCAACATTACGAAATCCCAGCGCCCTACTTTCAAACAGCTCTCGGCCCCCACCTCAAATACAGCGCTGGCTACTGGCCCAGCCCTTTAACGGATCTGGCAGCCTCGGAAGCCGCCATGCTCAAACGCTCCTGCGAGCGTGCTGACTTGCAAGATGGCCAGCACATTTTAGAACTTGGATGTGGTTGGGGATCACTGAGTTTGTGGATGGCAGCCCACTACCCCAAGAGCCACATCACAGCAATCAGCAATTCGAACTCCCAGCGCAGCTTCATCCTAGCGCAAGCCCAGCAGCGGGGTCTGAAGAATCTCAGCGTCATCACCAGCGATATCAACAATTTTACACCCGAAGAAAACCAATTTGATCGGGTGGTCTCGGTCGAAATGTTTGAACATGTGCGCAACCACCAGCGCTTATTTGAACGCATCCACACTTGGCTCAAACCCGCGGGCAAAATCTTCATCCACATCTTTGCCCACAAACACTACAGCTATTTGTTTGAAAGCCGCGATAGCCGCGATTGGATGGCCCGCTATTTTTTCACCGGCGGCGTCATGCCGGCAGCCGATTTACTGCCAGCCGCCGCACAGCCCGGCTTTGAGCTAGAATCCAGTTGGCAGGTCAACGGGCGCCACTACAGCCGCACCCTTGAAGCTTGGCTGGAAAAACAAGACGCCAACGAGGCGACTGTCATCCAACAATTGCAGCCGGTCTATGGCAGATCCACGCACACTTGGGTGCAACGCTGGCGCATCTTCTACATGGCCTGCTCCGAGCTCTTTGGCTACAATCAAGGGGAAGAATGGTTCGTGATGCACTACCGATTGGCTAAAAAAGACTGCGCTTAAAGAAACTATGCAAACACAAGCCGCTCCTCAAAAAATCGCCGTCGTCGGCTGTGGCGTCGCTGGTCTGACGGCCGCCTGGCTACTGCAGCGCCGGCATCAGGTTCATCTGTTTGAAAAGAACGATTACCTCGGCGGACACACCCGCACCCTGCGAGTCCCCTCTGGCCCAGATGCAGGCACCGCCGTAGACACGGGATTTATCGTGATGAATCACCGTAACTACCCGCTATTTTCCCAGCTGCTGGAAGAATTACAGGTGCCACTCGATGCCAGCTCGATGACCTTTAGTTTTTATGATCAGGCCAGCCGCTACGGCTACTCGGGCAATCGCTTAACCAGTCTCTTCCCCTCCGCTAGTTATTATTTCCGACCCCAACACCTGCGGCTAATCCGCGATTTGTGGCGTTTTGCGCGCATCGGTTATCGCGATCTCAACAGCGGCTTCTTGGTGGATAAAACACTTGGAGACTATTGCCAGCAGCGAAACTTTAGTCGGGAATTTCTACAGCATTACCTCTACCCGATGGGTGCCGCCATTTGGTCCTCACCGGTCGAGCAAATGCAAGCCTTCCCAGCCCAGCCCTACCTGCACTTTTTAGAAAACCATGGATTGCTGCGCCTGACCAATCGTCCCCAGTGGAAAGTGGTGCGGGGTGGCAGCCGCCAATACGTGGAAAAATTAATCCGCGCATTTCAGATTCCGCCTAAATTAAGTGCGGCCCCCAAATCCATTCAGCGCAGTGACCAGGGCGTCGTCTTACAACATGCTAATGGCGAAAGCGAGCGCTTCGATCATGTGGTCATCGGCGCCCATGCGGATGAAGCGCTCCAATTGCTCGCCGACCCAAGCCCCGAGGAGCGATCCAACCTGAGTCCCTGGCGGTATCAAGCCAACTCTGTGGTGCTACATACCGATACAAGCCTACTGCCCCCCAATCCCAAGCTATGGTCGTCTTGGAATTTTATGCGAGTCCCCAATCGCCAGCAAAGCAGCCCGGTACAAGTCAGCTACTACATGAACCGTCTGCAAAACTTGCGCAGCGAAAAGGACTACATTGTCAGCCTCAACGCCCACAGCGCAATCGAGCCTGACAAGGTCATCGATCGCACCGAGCTAAGCCACCCGCTCTATTCTTTTGAGAGCATGGCGACGCAGACACACCTACGAGAGCACAATGGCGCTCGCAACACTTGGTTTTGCGGAAGTTACTTCGGCTACGGATTTCATGAGGATGCGGTGCAATCAGCGGTTGAAATGGCCGAACACTTCGGGATCTCCTTAACATGAGAGCCGCTAAACATCCGCTGCACAGCCAAGTGATGCGCGGCGAAGTGTTTCACGCGCGCCTGGGCCCCAAAAAACATCAATTCCGTTACCCGCATACTTTTTTTTGCTTTGATCTGAGCGAGTTATCCCAAATCAGTCAGGCCTCAAGCTGGTTTAGCTATAATCAGCGCAACTTCTTAAGCCTGCGTGACCAAGACTATTTGTATGGTCAACAGCGTCCCATTGTGGAGCAGCTAGCGCACATCCTCCCCCCAGTCGAGGAGTCCCAATATCAGCACTGGCTGCTCACCTCACCCCGCTACCTGGGTTATGCCTTCAATCCAGTCAATTTTCACCTAAGACTGGCGGACAAAAACTTAGTCGCCGTCGTTGCGGAGGTGAACAATACTTTCGGCGACCGGCACATCTATCCACTGACCTCACTGGAGCAAACCGCCAGTGATACTTGGGAAGCGCGCTGCCCCAAAGACTTTCACGTATCCCCCTTCAATGATCTGCAAGGGGTTTATCACTTCCGCTTTCAATTGCGACCGGAAAGTGTGCGTTGCGAAGTGGACCTCCATCGGGATCAGCACTGTGTACTCAAGACATGGATCCAAGGGGAAGGCCATCCCTTAACCACAGGTCACTTGGCCAAATACGCGCTCGCCCACCCCTTCGATACTGCGCTCAACAGCCTGCCCAGAATTACTTGGCAAGCAGCCAAGCTGCATTATCTCAAAAAACTGCCCATCTTTGCGCGCCCCAGACCGAGCTCTCCCCAAAGCTTAAAAGACCGCGATCAGCCTGAGCCTTCCGGGAAAATTATTTGAACCCGAACTATGCCAGATCATGCATCTGGAGACGGTCCGTAATGATTGTCTGCTGGATCTCCGAGCTTAAACAATAAAAGCAAAGCCAAGCCAAGGTTTGCGACTGGAACAAAAGAAAGCAACAGCCACCATCCAGAAAGTCCAATATCATGCAGCCGATGGATGCTGGCAAAAAATTCCAGTAGAGCTCCCAGCACGCAAATCACCACCAAAACCACTCCCAGAGCCAACATATTAGTTTCAGCACCCAAAGCAACGCCCAATAAAACAGTCAAAGCGATCGCCAGCGTCACAAAGCAAACATCCATTATGGTATGCAAAAAATAGCCCAAACGCCCGATGCGTCCTTGAGGGCACCTCTGGAAACCTCCCATGTGCCGAGATTGCCGATTTGCTGTGATGCA
>CAWVTP010000169.1:0-3492 GCA_963933035.1 uncultured Puniceicoccaceae bacterium
TAATGTAACCGATGTACTTGTGTTAAGTGTTACCTATGTGTTTGTGTCGTACCGAATCACGCTATCGACATACGGGCTCTGATTCCCGTAAATACCATCCTGACTTTCAATTTGGTACAAATCCGCCGGCGATAAATAAAATCCCAGCTTTAGCCCATATTTTTGGCATGAGGCTGACAATTTTCGCAACACATCGCCTTTACCATTCAGCCAGGGAGACTGGTGAACAGAAAACTTTTTATTGTAGCGAGTCTGCCAAATGCAGTAGCCGTCGTGATGCTTAGCAGTGATCACCACTTTACGCATACCCGCCGCCTTCATGATACGACACCATTGATCGGTATCGACAATAGGTGGATTAAAAATCGCTGGATTTTCCATCCCATTCCCCCATTCCACTCCGGTAAATGTATTCGGTCCAAAATGAATAAAACCATTAAACTCATCCAAATGATGCAAGAGCTGTGGCTTGTTGGGCGTTAGAGATGCCGCTTTACTAATAATAGTCTCATCGCTATCACTGGCATCAATTTTAATATGATGTACCGCAGCGATAGAACTATTCAAACTAGATAGAATGATGAGAGCTAGGTGTAATTGTTTTAAAGACATACAGTGAATGCTGTGTTAGTGATCGTTGGCGGTAGATTAACGAAACAATGAATTTGCAGTAACAGATTGATGGCCCCCAATTGCTCGATAGTTTACCCCTGCAGAATCAAAGCGATTCTCCTGCACTTGCATACGCTCAATAAACGAATTGAAATCTTTTTTCTCTTGCGGGATCCAAACCAATTCAGCCAGCGCGCACGCACGGGGAAATGCCATATATTCAACTTGCTTTATACTTTTCATGTATTCCGTCCAGAGCTGCCCCTGCGCTCCAAGAACATGTTTGAGCTCCTGACTTTTTAGTTCTTTCAGAGCGGGATCAAAATGATACACCTTCTCCAGAGGGAGATGCCCACCGATGGCAAAAGGCTCACTATCCTCATTATCCGACTGATAATAGTCAAAATACAGGTAAGAAGTGGGCGCAACAACCACATCATGACCAGATCGAATTGCATTTAAAATCGACTTGCGTACCTCACCATTACTGGGGCCCCCTCGCCACCATGTAATCGCTGCATTACGTGCAAGCCCGCCTTCAGAAATTTCATCCCAACCGATCAGACGACGCCCATTGGCGACTAAAAAATCATCTAATTGCTTAATAAACCAACTCTGCATTGCGTGCTCATCTTTTAAACCACGCTGCCGAATCAACTCTTGCACACGGGGACTCGACTTCCATTGCTCTTTAGTCGCTTCGTCACCTCCAATGTGAATAAAATCCGAAGGGAATAAGGCCATCACTTCAGTTAGTACATTTTTAAAGAACTCAATCGTCGACAGCTCTGGATTCAAAATATATTCACTCACTCCCCAACGCGTCATGACGTCCACAGGCTCAGTGGTACACCCCAGTTCGGGGTAAGCTGCAATTGCAGCTTGCATATGACCAGGCATGTCGATCTCTGGCACAATCATCACATGCCGCGCAGCTGCGTAAGCCACAATTTCACGAATGTCTTCTTGCGAATAATAACCACCATGCACCAAGCCGTCATAGCTAAACGGCTCGCCGTCACGTTTACTCTCTAAGCCATGACCAATCAAAGTCTCTTGGCGCCACGCACCGACGGATGTCAACTTAGGGTACTGCTTAATTTCAATTCGCCAGCCTTGATCATCCGTCAAATGCCAGTGGAGCACGTTCAGTTTTAAGGCGGCAATCGTGTCGATAAATTTCTTAACAGCATCCTTGGGCATGAAATGACGAGAGACGTCTAAATGCATCCCTCGCCATCCAAAGCGAGGGATATCGCGGATCCGAACATTTGCGACTTCCCAAGTATTGTGAACAACCTGCTTCGAATAAATGGCCGCCGGCAGTAATTGACGCAGTGTCTGCGCCCCATAAAATAACCCCGCCGACTCGTTAGCCTCGATTAAGACATTAGATGCAACCTCCAAACGATAACCCTCCTGCTTTAGTGACGGATCGATCAAATCACGCAGAATTATGCTGCCATTAATTTCACCCATCATATGCTCCGGCAAAACTGGCAAGCGATAGCCGGTAGCAGCTCGCAACTGTTTCGCTAAGACTTCAGCAACTGGCTTTGACTGGGTACCAGAATATAGAATCTTAGCCCCCGATTGCAGATAAAAACTGCCTGCTGTTTCTGTAAATTCCAGGGGCATGGGCACCAGCGAGGGACTGGCTGTAGCGAGGGAAGCTAAAAATGATAAAACTGTTAAAACTTTTTTCATATATTAAGGGGCAGGAAATCCACTAATTGTTATAGTAGTATGTACCCATTCGAATTTCAGCATCTATACACTCGACTGCTCTTTTTAATAAATTTTTAGCTTTCGGATTTTTGGTGGAGACGCGCGACCGCCTATTACGCGCTGATTAAAACGCATTGATTCGCTGAAAGGTGGGCGAAAATCAGGCTTCAAAATTTTGTGGGCATCCAATTTAATTTTTGCACAAATACAGTGAAAGTGCTAAAAACCAATTCATCCAAAACAGCTCAGCCAATAGACTGGCGTAGCTTTAGTTGACATGCTTTTGCTAGACGATAAGCAGATCAATAACACGCGTACATACCATTTACCATTGAAAGCATCCCAACAAGCCGCATCCATAAAATTGAAACGTATAGATGCCCCCCGGTCTTTATCGCTGCAATGGCCAGCGGATGCAGCCCAGAATGAAGTCGAACTCTACCTGGGCCACATACGACCAGAATCTTCAACACATCACCCGAAAGTGCGGGTTCGATTATCTGCGCACACGACCGGTATCCGAGCACTTTTTCGTATCGAAGATCGCTATATGCTCGCGCGCGACCTAGGATTCCAAGCAATGGTGTGTCACGATAGCTGTGTTGAAATGTTCATTCAACCACCGAGTGGAATCGGATACATCAACTTTGAATGCAATGCGCTAGGAAACTTACACTGTTCCCATATTAAAGATCCAAACATAGTCAAAGGTGGCTTTGCTAACTACCGTATGCTAACGCAAGACGAGGCCAATCAGGTATCCATTCTATCCAGTATCAAAGATGCCATTGATCCAGTAGATGCCGAACCACGCACTTGGACTTTGGCATTAGAAGTGCCATGGGGACTGTTTAAAAAAATTTATGGGGAAACGGATCTTCTGGGAAAGTGGCGAATCAATTTCTACAAATGCGCAGATGAGTCCACCCATCCCCACTGGTTGAGCTGGTCACCTGTTCGCGAGTTAAACTTTCATGCACCCGATCAATTCGGTTACTTGCATATAATAGATTGAGGGGCGCCTCTTAAAACCTCCAACAAGGCATGATTTCTGTGATGCCAACCTGAATCTCGACTCGGTTATGAAAAGTTTTTAAAGATCCCCGATCCATTATTTCAACTACATAGTGGGGTGAACTATCCGCATTTAAT
>CAWVTP010000170.1:0-3471 GCA_963933035.1 uncultured Puniceicoccaceae bacterium
GCTCAAAATCAAAATTGTATTCGTCTCGGTCTTGGTAGGTTTTCAGAGGTGCCCTCAAGGCTTTCCATCAAGCCAACGGCGATGCTATCCACCAGCAATCTGCCAGATTCACTTAAATAAAGTCGCCCTTGGTCCAAGTGAGCGTGCCCCTCGACCTGCAATCGCTCAAAAAATGGCTGCATACCTTGCATCAAGTCTGCGACATCCCAGCGCTGGGCGATGAGCGGCAAATGGCAGCCGACATTCATACGCAAGCCAAAGATGAGGGCATCGACTGTCAGCATTTCAGCATCCAACCGTTGAGCGCCAGCGGGCCGTTGCGACGATGTGGACACTTGTTCCAGCCACGCATCCAAATTTGCAGGCCGCTGAAATCGCCAGCCTTCATATTGGCTCGCAGCAGAAGGCCCACAGCCAATCCACTCCTGCATGCGCCAGGTATCGATGTTATGCTGACACTGTCCACCAGGGCGTGCAAAATTAGAAATTTCGTATTGAGCATAGCCCAGCTCAGCGAGGGCTCGCCATCCGGATAGGTAAAATTCGTGCTCACGCTCTGGGTCAATCTGCAATTCCCCCTTAGCCAGCCGCACATACAGTGCCGTATCTTCCTCAAAGGTCAGACAGTAAGTTGATAAATGGTTCGGGCCCAAAGCAGCGGCAAGCTGTATCTCCTCAATCCATTCATTTTGACTCTGTCCCGGAAGCGCAAACATCAAATCTAAGTTCGTCTGAGGAAATTCCGCTGCTTGAATTCGCTCCCAAGCGGTGTAAATTTGTTTAGGTCGATGCATACGCCCTAGCGCCTCTAGGCGCTGCGCATGAAAACTCTGCACCCCCATAGAGATACGAGTCACCCCCAAGTCACGTAGCAGCGCCAACTTGTCCGACTTAACAGTCGATGGCGCCATCTCAACGGTCCACTCATCAGGAGGACTCTGCAGATTTTCTAACAGCGCCGCCCCCATCCGCTCCAGATCTTTTGCCGGCAGTAGACCGGGCGTGCCACCTCCCCAAAAAACAGTCTGTACAGGGCGTTCGCGCGGCAATCGCGCGAACTCTAGCTCCATCCCTTCCAGATAGCGATTCAGGTCCTCACGTCGCGGCTTCTCCTGATAAAAAGCACAAAAGTCACAACTGGAAGCACAGAATGGCACATGACAGTACACCCCCAATCGCTGGGCTGAGTCTGTGCACGAACTTGCATCGTAAGACGCTTTTTGTTGCAGCCGCATAATCCTGCGTCACAGTTCACAGCAATCTATGAATGCCAAGCTTAATTTATCCACTCTACTCGCATTGCTAACCCTCGCAATTTTGACCGCTTGTAGCGTAAAGATTGATACAATCACACCCACTCAACTGCCGGCCAACCCGTCCAACATTTACACAATTAGCGCCCGCCCGCTGGTGAGTAATGATGTCGTGGATCCCAAGACTGTTAAGATGTTTATCGTGATCGATGGTCAAAAGCATGCGATGCAAGCAAGCCCGATGGGCAAAGATTACTTCGACTACGAATACCGCCTACCCAAAGGTCGCGACAGTGCCATTTACTACTTAGAAATGCACTATCGCATGCGAAACTTTGGTGACCGCCCCAGTCCTGAAAAAAGCCTTAAATCTGGCACCAAAAACTTACAAATCAACCAACGCTACTCAATTGCGCTCGATGTCGACCGTGCGCCACTCGGAACTCCGATTGCTGTCCTCGGACGCGGCTTCCGTACCAGCGATCAAGTATTTGTCGCTGACCAAGCCTGCGACACGCGCTTCATTTCTAGCAACGTACTGGAGTTTACCCTCGCAGGGCTTCAACCCGACGCCAGTTATCCAGTCGAAATTCGCGGAAATGGCGACGCACAGCCGGCGGGATGGCTCCGCGTCGATCCGGGAAATCCACTCTCCGTGCTGCCCAATCGCCTGGAGCTAAAATCTGGCGAACGGAAAGTACTGGCCTTTGTATTAGAACATCCAGCGCCTTCTGATGGATTAGAGATTTTAATCACTACCGACATCCCACAGAGCATTATCATGCCCGAAGTTTTTATGCCCGCGGAGGCACGCACCGTCAATATCCCTATCATAGGTGGCGAAGCGGGTAGCGGCAGCTTGTATGTCAAAGGGAGAGGCTTACCTGAAATTGAGGTTGCCATTAGCGTGGAATAACGTGCATTGTTCATCGACTTTTGCCGAAGTAGCTCAGCTGGTAGAGCAACTCATTCGTAATGAGTAGGTCGTCGGTTCAAATCCGATCTTCGGCTCCAGTTGATGGCCGACACTTATAAATTATTGCTGACCGACTGCCCCTCGGGATGTCGATAAATATTATTAATGCTCAAATGGGCTAGTCAAAAAGTCAGCTCTGAGAACCTCCGATCGACGTCGCTCCTCCTCCGAATTAACAGAGCTGTAGGGCCGCAAATTTCGGCGCAAGCTGTTCCAAGAAATGGCATAGATCGTGCTTAGCTTTTAGCATGGATGTCAATTCGATTGCCCAAAATCATATGTTAGCTGATTACAGACGCACCAACAGTCGTTTATCAGTTTCGCTCTCCCGCATCGCCAGCGGTGAGCGGGCGGCAAAAGTACAAGATGACCCCGTCACGTGGAATCAAGTCGAGCGCCTCAAGACAAATGCATCCAACTTGCAGGGCTATACCGACAACCTTCATCGCGCTGCGGCCACCGTTCGCATTGCGCTGGACTCCATGAGCGTCGCCCAAGCACACATGGGGCAGGCCGAAGAAAAACTAGTTGCTGCGTTCGAAGCAGCTCCTGGTTCTTATGAGCGCAGTAATGCGCTCAATGCCTATAATGATTTGGTCGATCTTGTGGAAGATACCAACAACACCCCCGACCCCATCGCTTCCCGCTTACTGCAAGATCCATCGGTAAATCCAGATGCTGGGGATGTGAGTGTCAGCGCAGGGGAAGATCAATACGAAATTACCCTTCATGCCCGCGAAATCCATACGGGAGCGACAGGCATTAATCTGCCCAAAGCAGGCGATAAAATCCCCTCAGACCCCATCGGCACAGCTCCCCTAATTGCAGATATAAACAATGCCACCGATGCAGAAATCCAAGCCATGATCGCGCAGTTCAACCAGTCGAGGGATACGCTAACAGAACGCGTCAATCTACTTTCATTAAACCTGCACTCCGTCGACATCTCTGCAGAGTTCAATCAACAGTTTATTCATCGGAACCAAAATGTAGCAACGGACTTAAACTTAGTCGACTTAAATGCAGAAGCCGTATTAACTCAGTCTCTAAGCGTCCGAGGGGAATTATCCATCGCTGGCCTAAGCGGCTTACAGGAAACCTACGGAATGGCACTACAACTATTAAAGTAAGCGATTATGGGATTAAAATTAAAACTTAGGGCTGGAGAAAGTGCCTACATTAGTGGTGCTCTCATTAAAAATGGTGGCAGTTCAACCGAGCTGGAAATTTTAAATAAAGTCC
>CAWVTP010000171.1:0-3436 GCA_963933035.1 uncultured Puniceicoccaceae bacterium
ATACATTCCACCATTCACATGGAGTGTTTCTCCAGTGATATAGGCACCTTTATCAGAGGCTAAAAAACCAACCATATTCGCGATTTCCTCGGGCTGACCGAGACGAGCAAGGGGAATCTGAGCCAATAGTGCCTCAGCCTGTTGTTTTGGTAATTCTCTTGTCATGTCTGTCTCAATAAAGCCAGGGGCTACCGCATTGACAGTAATACCCCGTGACCCAATTTCTTTTGCTAATGAGCGCGTAAAGCCCTCTATGCCGGCCTTCGATGCTGAGTAATTTGTCTGACCGCCATTACCGCTGGAACCAACGACTGATGAAATATTTATAATTCTTCCCCATCGCGCTTTTGTCATCGCTTTAATGCAAGCCCTGCTTACTCGAAATATAGAGCTAAGATTAGTTTGTATAACCTCCGACCATTCCTCAGGCTTCATACGCATTAACAAACTATCTCGAGTAATACCGGCATTGTTTACCAGAACTCCAGGGGGACCGTATGACGCGATTATGGACTCATATAGTGCCTTTACGGACTCATCGCAGGCCACATTGGCTTTAAGACCTTTGCCCTTGAAGCTAGCTGATTCCAAATAAGTGCTAATCTTAGTGGCACCTATGTCAGTTGTAGCTGTCCCAATGACTTTATAGCCCTGTTTTGCCAAATCTAATGCTATGGCTTTTCCAATACCGCGACTGGCACCTGTGACCAACGCTATTTTTCCGTCACTCATATAGACTCTCTCTATTCACCGGACGATTTTTTAAATTTTCTTGTAAGCTAAACAGATATTTTTAACATAGCGCTATCAAAATTAGTCACATCATCACTTCCAAAACATTGGATTTCTGATTCGATACGCCTGATCAAACCACTAAGTACTTTTCCTGGCCCACATTCAACCACTTTATTGACACCATTTTTATACATTAGTTGCACGCTCTCGACCCAAAGTACTGGTTCGTAAAGCTGCTTTACGAGATTTTGCTTAATTTGTTGCGGCTGCTCAATTATTTCTGCGTTGACGTTTTGCACTACAGCGATCGTGGGAGTTTGTATTCTTATATTCTTAAGTTCCATCTCTAATCTCTCAGCTGCAGGGCGCATAAGTGCGCAATGCGAGGGTACGCTAACATTAAGAGGTAGTGCTCTTTTTGCTCCAGCTTCTTTACATAATTCAATAGCCCTTTCAACTGCGGCCGTTTCACCAGCGATAACGGTTTGTCCTGGAGAATTAAAATTTGCGGCTGATACTATGCCGATTTCCTGAGCTTCAGCGCAGATTTGATGCAGTTTTAGAGTTTCGAGACCGACAATGGCAGCCATTTTCCCTTTCCCTGCGGGAGCCGCTGACTGCATGAATTGGCCTCTTAGATGAACTATATTTACGGCGTCTTGAAAATTGATAGCGCTTGCGCAAACCAATGCAGAGTACTCGCCTAAACTATGTCCTATCAAAATAGAAGGTCGAAGCTGGGAAAGTGACTCCCACAGCCTCCAGATCGCTACCGAGGCAGCAAGGAGTGCCGGTTGAGTAATATCTGTCTGATCTAAGGTATTTTGGCCATCGAGTTGTGCTATCTCCCAAAGATCCTGACCTAGTACTTCAGAAGCTTCTGCAAATGTTGCCTTAATAACTGGAGATCGCTCCGCTAGCGTTGCCAGCATCCCCAGTTTTTGTGAACCCTGCCCAGGAAATACGAATCCAAACTTTTGCATACAAAACCTATTAAACTAATCTTCGAAATGAACTGTTATCCAATTTTCATGACGTTCGCAACATTTAAGCTTAAACGGCTTTTATAATGATGGTGATCTTTCGCCAATCAAGCGAAGTATAATGTCTTTAGTTTTAGTAAAAATTCAATGAGTTGTGCTACCACCCTATGTGACTTCCCGAATCTATGCTTTGAGGATACTGCATGGAATGACTTTATTGTCAGACATTAACGTTTCTGTTTGGTTTGCATTGCCAACCAAAATGATAGACAGATCAGGGTAATTATCTAACGCATGTATTAAAGCGGGGGCTATTAATCTGACACCGCTCTCTCCGAGCAACTTTAATTACTATTCGGTTACGGAGCCCGAATTTATTCGTCGCCAAGATCCAAAACTTTTTTGCCTTTATAAAAACCATCCGCAGTCATGTGATGACGGCGATGCACTTCACCTGTAGTTTTGTCAGTAGATAAAGTGGGTCCGGAAAGTGAGTCATGTGTTCGCCGTTGATTTCGTCTTGAGCGAGTCACTTTACTTTTTTGAACAGCCATTTGAAGCTCCTGGGTGTGTCCTTATATCATTATATATCAATAATTTAAGCTTTATTTTTTAAGTTCTTGAGTACCGAAAAAGGGCTTTCTTTAAAGGAAGCCTGCGAAGAGCTATTGGTTGATAGCTCTACCCTTTTATACTCTAATTGCTTTAAGCAATCTTCAGTTTCGTGATAATTCACTATTGGCATACATAGCATAAGTTGCTCATCAACCACTTCGGTCAGCAACAGCTTAAATTCGCTGCAGATCCAAGGGTCAAACTCTGGACCTAGACTCGCTGCTGCGCTTTCTTCCTCAAGTAACACTAAACATATGTCGTCCTCTAAATAAATGGCTAAAGGCTCCAAACACCGCTGACACGCGACTTCTACATGAGCAGAGATGTTTCCCTTAATAATCCGTTGCTTTGAATCATTAACTGAAAAATAAAGAGCTATCTCCACAATTCCTTGATCATTTGCCAAAGATTCTTTAAATCTCGGTAAACTTTGTAAACTAACAGTCCCTATAAGTTCTTCATGCTGGTGAAATACTTTGCGGGTATCTACATAAGCTGGAATTTGGGTCTCCGACATAGGCGCGCAATAATAGGCCCAGAGACAGCTGGTGTCAAAAATATTTGTGCGAGTTTACACATTAAATAATTTAACTATACAGTTGATATTATTAGTTATTATGAAATTCGTTTATAACGCTCTGAAAGTATTTATCTAAAGGGGCTTCTACTTCTAGAGTTCCGTGCGTAACAGGATCAGGAAAGCGGATTCTTGCCGCATGCAAACACAGTTTGCTAATCCGTTTAAACATGTTTTCAGGGCCTTTTGGACCATATTTTAAGTCTCCGATAATTGGGTGACCCGCATACTGACAATGAACCCTAATTTGATGGGTACGGCCTGTGACTGGGCTAGCCTCCAGCAAACTCGCTCCCTGAAACCTTTCTAAACACTTAAAAAGGGTCTTTGAGCTTTTGCCATCAGTATTAACCTTAACTACCCGCTCCCCCGAATTTAGCTGATTCTTCTTGAGAGGGACGTCTATAGCAAGCAAGTCTTGCGGCCACTCACCGTGGACCAGAGCAAGATAGGTTTTACCTACAGCATTTTTTTGAAACTCACTCTGTATTGTCTTTAAAAATTTGCCTGTTTTGGCAATTACGAG
>CAWVTP010000172.1:0-3270 GCA_963933035.1 uncultured Puniceicoccaceae bacterium
AAGCGGTCTGCTGCAAGGCAGCATGAATGGCTTGGCCCGCTCGCTGCTGCTCTTCAGTCAATTGGGGAGGGACGGTCGGCGCCGTCGCTTCCTCCGCCCCCATCGAATCGGCGTAGGCATCCCGCTGTTCCACACTAGCGGTCTGTTGAATCCAGCCTTTTGCCAGCAAGGCATCACAGACGCCAGCCGACAGCTTTAAGCGTTTTAAAACCTCCCGCCGTGGGAGTGCTTGTAATTGAGTGGACAAAAATGCCCACAATTCCGCCTGCCTAGGGGCTTTCGCTTTCAGCTGCTGTAAGGCTTCTGGACTGGGTGGCTGTCGGACCGATAGGTAAAGGCGCGTCTGGCTGCGCATGCCCCGCCGAATGGCCGCTGGAATCATGGCTTCAAACATTGATTCCGGCGTCGCAATATAATAGTTCAAGGCCCAAGTGTAGAGCGCCATCAAATCCTCAGTCAAAACCGGCTGCTCCTGCACACAATCGTAAATCAGCTTCACACGCTCGGGCGCTATGACCTGCTGGCTACTCAGCGCAGTCACAATCCCCAATTCCGTGCGGCCTCTCAAAGGTATGCGCACCAGCATGCCGAGTTGCAACAGCCCCACCAACTTTGGTGGCACGCGATAAGCCAGCGCTTTATCAAAGCCTGACAAGGCGGTCACCTCCACAATGGGCGAAGTGCTCAGCGGTGCTGCCGACATTTCAAGAGACCTCTGGTAGGCCCAGCTCAATCCGCAACTGAACTAGCCAGTCCCGAAATTTCGGTTTTGCGTGTAAGCCTTGCAAATCTGCATCCTGCAACATCCAGTCAATAGAGCGATACCCGAGTGCTACCGCATCTTTGAGTGCTCTTAGGGCATCTGCATAGCGCTGCTTGAGAGCTAGACTACAAGCTAAATTGTAGTGCACGGTCGGATCTTCGGGGCACAGCCGCACTAATTTCCGGTCCAACTTTAAGCCGTCATCATATTGGCGATTCAAGGTATACAATTGCGCTAGTAAGGAAAGTACGCGCACATCCTTGGGCAATCGCTGGCACAACTGCTCGTAAAATTGTATTTCAAAATCGAGCGCGGGTGGCTCCGACATAAGCTCCAATCAAAGATGAATGATTACTCGCAAGCTTCGCGGTCACACGCGCCGTTTGCCTGATTTTTCTGACAGCGTGCCGACACTTGCAAGCGCTGACTCTCAACGCTGAGTGCCAACTTATCCGCCACCGTCTTGCCGTACCAATCCATGAAAGGCGCATCGATCTCAAAAATTTTATCACAGTCCATACAAATCACCTGCGCCTTGAAGGATTGCACCGATTTATTGGCGGTGTAGTATTTGAAATCTCGCCCGATATCCACTTCGCGAATCAGACGGCTTTCAGTCAAAATTGGCAGCGCACGGTACACCGTAGCCCGCGATACCGAGTCATCAATCGCGCGCGCGCAGTCCAACAAATCATCCGCAGTAAAGTGTTGCGGACACTGATAAGCCGCGTCAAAGATCGCCATACGTTGATGGGTCACACGCAAATTTTTGCTGCTTAAAAAATCCTTAAAAATTTCTCGTATGCTTTCAATCTCTGCTTCATTCGCCACCATATACGCACTATTCTGAGTCGATAGCGCCATAAATTGCAAGCCTGCATTCCGTTTCCAATAAGCGACCGTTCTTGATCTCCTCCACAAAAAACTGATGGCCTTAAAACTCCACCGCAGCTTGGTACACGCCAGCATCGAACTCTGCAACTGCGTCTGGCAGCAAGGACAGGTACTCGATACCGTCCTGGCGCAGCGCTTCAAAGCCTCGCCCAAATGGGGCAAACGCGACCGTCACTTTATTGCCCACACCGTATTCGAATGCGTCCGTTGGCGACAAAAACTGGCTTTTTTGGCCGCCAGTCAAACAACGGCGCAGATCTGTGCCGCGCATTGGATTCAGCAGGGCCACAGCCAGCCGAACTGGTGGCCGGAACTCTACGGTCCCTGGCCTCAAGCACTGACAGAACGCAGCTTACAACTAGCCCAGCAGCCGCGCGCCCTGCGTGCATCAATACCAGACTGGATCGACCAACTGGCAAACGAGCAACTCGGCGCACAATGGGAACCCAGCTTAGACGCCCTAAATCAACGCGCCCCCATCTACCTACGCGTCAACTCATACAAATGGCCGCGCGCGGAGGTGATCGATTGGCTGACCAGCAAAGGGATCCAAACGCAAGCGGTCACTGAACTGCCAGATGCGCTGCAACTGGCACCCAACAATCGCATTCCCGATGCCATTCGCCAGTCCGGTCGAGTGGAAATCCAAGACCTCGGCTCCCAGATGATCGCCCCCCTACTCAATGCCCAGGCGGGTGAGACCATCATTGACAGCTGCGCGGGTGTCGGGGGTAAGACACTGCACTTGGCCAATCTCGTGGACGATAAAGCGACGATCATAGCCATGGACAGCGCTGTCGGCAAATTACAGCAACTGCAACGGCGCGCCCGGCGCGCTCAATTCAAAAGTATTCAAACTCACTGGATCCAAGGGGATAATTGGCAGGCATACGAAAATCGCGCAGATTGTTTATTAATGGATGTCCCCTGCAGTGGTTTGGGCACGCTGCGGCGTCAGCCCGACCTAAAATGGCGTTTAGACGCCACTAAGTTGGCGACTATCATCCAGCTACAAAAGCAACTGCTTGCCGCCTACCCCCGGATGCTAAAAGTGGGCGGCCGCTTGCTGTATGCGACGTGCTCCATTCTGCCGGCGGAAAACCGAGCAGTGGTCGATTCGCTGCTCGCGACCAAGGCCTTTCGCTTGCTTTCTGAGCAGACCCTATGGCCCCAAGCACACAACAGTGATGGATTTTACGCTGCCCTATTAGAAAAAACTTCGGCCTGATTGGCTCGACAAAAAAAAGCCCACGG
The DNA here is from genome assembly GCA_963933035.1 of uncultured Puniceicoccaceae bacterium. Lineage (GTDB taxonomy): Bacteria > Verrucomicrobiota > Verrucomicrobiia > Opitutales > Coraliomargaritaceae > CAWVTP01. The sequence continues at coordinate 2,912 of CAWVTP010000172.1, forward strand.
AGCATACGCTCCGTGGGCAAAACAAAACAATCTATTATATGAAAACGATCTTAGAAACGTCCGCTAATAGAAATACGGGCGTTGATCGGTGCACCCACCGTTACTTGGTGTGTGCTGTGAGCACTGGGGTAATAAGTCTCATCCAACAAATTCTCGATATTCAACTGCAGACGTAAGTCCTCGTTGATCGCATAGTAAGCGGCTGCATCTACACGAAAATAATCGGGGAGAACAGCACTGGTTGCTGAATCGGTAATCTTACTCTCATCTTGGTAAATAGCCCCAAGCCCAAGACCAAGTTTTTCGCTGGCTTGATAGTAATTCCATAGCGAGAACATATTCTCTGGAAGCTCTTTTGG
>CAWVTP010000173.1:0-3242 GCA_963933035.1 uncultured Puniceicoccaceae bacterium
GGCGAGAGAGCCTTGCCTGCATCACAGCAAATCGGCAATCTCGGCAATCTCGGCAATCTCGGCACATAGGAGGTTTCCAGAGGTGCCCACTAATCACACAAGCTCAATATACACCTAAAAGGCACACCACAAAGGTTTATTTTTGTGAATACACGACTACTCAGCAAAATCATTAAGTGTGCATGCGCTCATTAGGTCGGCGCCCCATATGAAATGTTTTTCTGCCTGAACTGATTCCAAGGTTATGTACCTATTGTTTGAGTCCTGGATGAATGGTCGAACGCTCAAGCTAAATGATGCAACAGAATTCTTTCTGCAAGTGACTCAATCTCAATCACATTTCTAGTGCTCAGCATTAGGAGTATGTTCACCAATAGCGTACTCAAATAGCACTTCGCATCCAGTCTTGTCGCATTGCTCGCAACTTAATTGCCCCAATTACATCGCTGCCCATCAGGCCAGCCGTCACGTATGTTTACACGCTCCCTGCCACCTTCAGTTGCCGAGCACCGAACGCAGCCGATTACATAATCCACGTATATCAGTACTGAAACCATAAGTCGAAACTCATGACAGCCAAACAGACGGCTTGCTACACACTTGAATCAAGCCAATCCTCGGTCACTGGATTGTACAAATTGAATAAAACGCTCAACAATCTGTCGCTCCGCAGGGGAACTGTCTGCCTCAAACTCAGCAATGGCCTGAGAGCGATTCAATCCTGCCTTGAAGAATATTTTGAACAGACGCCGCACTACTGCAATCGCATCGGAATCAAACCCAGCTCGCTCAAGCCCTACTTTATTAATGGTGCGCACCGTTCCAGGATTGCCATCCGCAATCATATACGGCGGGATATCTTGTACGATCTTGGAAGCGGCACCCACCATCGCATGGTCACCCACGCGGCAAAATTGATGCAGCCCAGCGCCCCAACCCACATTGACATGGTCGCCGATTTCGACGTGCCCACCCAACGCAGCATGGCTACTCATAATCAAATGATTCCCCACCTGACACTCGTGGGCGACATGGCTGTATGACAAAATTAAGTTATGATCCCCCAATACCGTTTCACTGGCCTCATTGGTGGCGCAGTGGATGGTGGTGAACTCACGAAACACATTGTGACTACCAATACGGAGACGCTGGATGCCCCCCGCATACTTGAGGTCGTGAGTTTTACCCCCCACATAGGCATAGGGATGCACCTCATTATGCGCACCCAGCTGAGTGGCACCATCCACCGTGGCATGGTGCATAATTTCACTCCCCTTTTGGATGCTAACGTGCGGACCAATGTAGGCGTAGGCTCCGACCCGCACATCCGCGTCTAGCTCAGCGCCTTTTTCAATAACTGCAGTGGGATGAATCCAAGTGCTCATAGTGACTGACGGTTAATTTAGTCTGCGGCGTCTGCCAACATGAACATCAATTCTGCACTGGAAACCAACTTACCCCCGACCGAGCAGGACCCTGTGGCCGTCGCAATTTTATTGCCGCGAATCTTCACTAATTTCACCCGCAACTCAATCGAGTCGCCCGGTTCCACCGCTTGCCGAAATTTCACCTTATCCGCACTCATAAAAAATGCGATCTTGTTTTCCCCTACGGGAAAACGCTTGAGTAAAAGCACGCCCGCCGCTTGCGCCATTGCTTCCACTTGCAAAACCCCTGGCATCACCGGACGCCCCGGGTAATGACCTTGAAAATAGGGTTCATTGATCGTCACATTTTTAAGGGCCACCAATTCATCGTCGTTTACGATTTCCAGCACGCGATCAATCATAACGAAGGGATAGCGATGCGGCAAGAGATCCAACACGCGGCGAATATCCATGCTCGTCTCATTGGCATGCACCTCTGCCAAACTGGCAGTCTTTTGACTTTTGGCCGCCCCTTTAACTTTTTCTAAAATCTTTTTGTGCAGAACTTTTGAAAGCTCCGCATTCAGGGCATGCCCAGGACGCACCGCCACAATGTGAGCCTTGATCGGCATTCCGGCCAGTACAATGTCACCCACAATATCCAGCATCTTGTGACGCACAAACTCGTCCTTAAATCGTAAAGGCTCTTTGGTAACAATCTTGTCACCCTTGATCACAATCGCACTATCAAGACTGCCCCCTTTTATTTTGCCTAGTTTTAGCAGCTCTTCAATATCCTCGTACACGGTGAAAGTGCGCGCCGGGGCTACTTGCGCAATAAAGGTTTCCGGATCAATATCCAGCGTCAGATGCTGGGTATGAATGCCGCGGTCATCTGCCGAAGTACAAGTAATGCGGAAACCATCATAGGGCAAAGCAATGATCGAACTACCCCCTCGCGTGACGGATACCGGCTCATCCAGCTCATAATAACGACGCTCTGCAGCTTGCTCAACTGGCTCTGCCTCCTGAACCAAATTCACAAAGTGCTTAGCAGAGCCATCCAAAATCGGTGGCTCACTGGCATCCATTTCAATCAAAGCATTATCCACACCACAGCCATTTAAAGCACTCAACACATGCTCAACCGTTTGCACTTTAGCATGTCCATCCGCTATGGTCGTACTTCTAACCAAGTCGGTCACAAAATCGACCACCGGTTTTAGCTCTGGCTTGCCATACAAATCAACCCGCTTAAACACGATCCCATGATTTTCCGCCGCTGGCTTTAGCTTCAAATTGACTTCCTCGCCCGAATGCAGCGATTTCCCGCTAATCGAAACTTCTCTAAGTAGGGTCCGTTGTTTCATAAATATATTTAATAATTTCCATTGAACTGCAGACAGGGGCCTGAACAGCCAAAAGTTTCAAGCTAGCGATCCCAAGCGCTATGTAAAGCATCGCTTTTTATCGGCGAATTAATTTTTCTACAAAAGGGGACCACTGGAAACCTATCATAAGCGAGCCGCAGCAATTTTTATTTTGAACCCGAACAATGCAAACGGATTTTTTGGACATCAGGATAATGATTATATGGGATTGCTCAAAAAATGGTCCGGTCTGCTTCGCATCCGCTCTTGTCGCATTGCTCGGACCAAGGCAGGACTTCCAGACCAACTGTTGCCACCAGAACCTTGCCGGCAGCACAACAAATCAGAAATCTCCTCTAATGGGAGCTTTTCAGAGGTGCCCAAAATTGATTTCTACCCATTAGCTCAGCATATGGAATGTGGCGCCAGCACTCAGTCGCCTGATCGTGTTTGCCCTGATTAAAATAAGCTCACCCCGAAACAAGCGTTTCCGAGTAGCGCAAAC
>CAWVTP010000174.1:0-3200 GCA_963933035.1 uncultured Puniceicoccaceae bacterium
CTCTGTACGGCCTCTGCGAGGTCGGTGGAGGTATTGGAGGCGGCTTATGAGAGGTCGGTGGAGGGTAACTTCTAGGCTGCGAAGCAACGTGCCACATAAATCTAAGTGATAAGCCGTGTTGAGAAAACAGCTTTTAGCGAGCCATCAAACAATCAGTGAATAAAATCGACAAATCGTTTAATTCCCTTAATAAATATACAGTGCACAAGATCGTGTTTACGCATCTCTGAAACACGTAACGTATTTTTTTAGGGGGTATATAATGAAAAAACCAACTTTGCTTTTAATATCAATGGGTGAACTTGCGACCCATCTTTTAGAGGCCGTCGCGAGGACTGACATATTTGGCACTATTGTGGTTGCAAGCAGAGAACTTGAAAAGGCCCGAAAAAGGGCTAACAACGCAGTGCTGGGTGCTGGAATCGAAGGTTTTTTCCCGCGTATTGTTGCAGAAAAATTAGATGTTCATAGTGCTGATTTTGCTACACGACTAAGAGAGATAAATCCAGATTTCATTTTTTCGGCTCCGTCGCTATTGCCGTGGTGGAAATTAGCGCCAAGTGAAGTTGGCTTACCGTTTGCTGGTTACACTGCGTTGCACCTCTCACTTATGCATAAATTCAGAAACCGCATTGCACAATCCGGTGTAAAATGTATCTGGATTGGGGCTTCATTTCCAGATGTGATAAATGCCATGCTGAACCGGACAGGATTTGGCCCGGACTATGGCATTGGAAATGTTCAAGAACCAATCGCAAAAATTCAATTGGGTGTTGGTCGCAGACTAAATTGTGCTCCAAACGATGTCGAGGTTAAGCTAGTAGCCCAACATGCGTTTGAGTATTTTATTTTAAATGATCACAAACCAATTGAATTACCCCCTTACTTACTCAAAGCGACTATGGCGGACAAAGATGTTTCGCAGATTGCCAAAGATGTGCTGCGCGAACCTTTTCCGTTTCCTTATGATTTGCATTTTAATCGAGTCACAGCGTCATCTGGCCTTGTTGCGCTGCATGCTGTCACGGGAGAAACGGAAAGATCTATTCATTTACCCGGTATCGGAACCCTTGTTGGTGGCTATCCCGTACATGCCAGTAAGTCCGGCATTACAATTGATCTTCCTGATGAATGGTCGCTAGAACAGGCCATTGCAGTGAATGAAGCATCTTTAAAGTGGGACGGTATTGACGAGGTGACACAAGACGGAACTATTGTTTTTACAATCGAGACACAGCAGGCATTGCGTAAGCTTCTTGGAAAAACCATTGAGACTCTTTCGACGGACACAGCCCAAGATCAAGCAAACGATCTTTTGAATGCTTTGAGATAAGCACAAGTTTGATAGGAAAAGACATGCAGCACAAACAATCCGAGAGTTTATTTGAACGTGCAATGGACGTTTTGGTGGAAGGGTGTAGCTCTGCGTCGCGAGGGCCTATGAACTACAAACCCTTTCCACCCTATATTCGCGAGGGCCGGGGATCTCGGGTCTGGGATGTGGATGGCAATGAATATATAGATTGGCAACTTTCCTTTGGCTGTCTGCCAATGGGCCACGCCCACCCAAAGATTGTCGAGGTGATTCAGCAAGAAGTTGCTGGTGGCACCCATTTCGCGACAGCCCTTGAGGTCGAAGTAGAGACTGCAGAATTGATGGTCAGTATGCTACCCCATGTGGATAAAGTGCGATTTGCTAATACCGGCACAGAAGCTTGTATGACCGGCGTTAGAATGGCGCGCGGCATCACTGGTAAGCGCAAAATTCTCAAGTTTGAGGGCCATTATCACGGTTGGTATGATGGTCTTTTGGTCAGCTCTAACCCGCAGTATGTCACTTCGCTTGGGCATCCGAATGATCCCGTGCGCATTCCTGACAGCTCTGGGTTAACACCAGGGTCATGGGAGGATACTTTGGTCTGTGTCTGGAATGATGTGGAGGCTTTGGAGAGAGTATTGCGCTCTCACGGACATGAAATTGCCTGTGTTGTTATGGAAGGTGTAATGTCAAATATGGGGGTTATTCCGCCTAAGCCGGGCTACTTAAAATCAGTAGAAGCTCTATGCAACGATTTTGATGTATTATTTTACCTCGATGAAACGGTCACTGGATTTCGGGTGGCGCCTGGTGGCGTGGCCGAACTATACGGATTAAAGCCTGATATTGTCACTTATGGCAAAGCCTTGGGCCAAGGCTTTCCGATCGCTGCAATAGCAGGTCCCGATCATATCATGGAGAGCATCGAATACGGCAAAGTATTGCATTATGGAAGCCATAATGCTCCGCGGCTGGGCCTTTTTGCGGCGAAAACCATGCTCGAGGAAATGAGCCGCGACAATTACGCCGGATATAAAAAGATGTCTGAAATTGGGGATCAAATAACCGAGCGATTAAACCAAGTGGCAACCGACACAGGACAGAATATGCGCGTTCAAAATATTGGTTCAATGTTTCACCCGGTCTTTACCGATCTCGACGAGATTACGAATTACCGGGATTTTTGCCAGACGGTCAATTTATCAAAATATGCTGATTTTTCACAAAAAATGAGGGACCAAGGGATCTTCTTTTCCGGAAATAAAATTCTACACAATTTGAGCTGTACCGAACATACTCAGGCTGATATTGACGCTTCAATTACGGCGGCGGGAAATGCGTTGGAACAAATGTCGGAAAATGAACGCAAGTGATTTTGAGGCTTTAAAATATCAATAAGAGTATGAAAACAACAGGGGTAAGATTATTTGGTCTAATTGGCTCTTCTACCTAGGTGGCCATTGCCGCACGGCTCTGTTTAGGCTGCGCCACCTTTTCCTTTTGGGATGAAGCCTGTATTTGAAGGCCCTTTGAAATCGTCACTCCATCTAAATTTGATATGTTAGCAGAGGGGTCGCATGTGTGAAGAGTGTTATTATTGCATTTAAGGTTCTATGGAGACCATTAAGTTTCAAGTTGCTTTGCTAATAGTGGCTACAAAATGGCTACAAATTGGTCCAGTAATTACCTAATTAACTGATATTATTTGATAATATTTACCATAATGGCGGAAGGGCAGTCTGTCGAAGTAATCCCTTAACTTACTGATTCATACGTTTTAATTTCAGCAAAAAATAAAAGTGCCACACTTTATACCACATGTCGAAATTTTTTTGCACACGGGTTGGCTTAATTGCTGCCCGATCTCTAAGGTATCTTGATC
>CAWVTP010000175.1:0-3187 GCA_963933035.1 uncultured Puniceicoccaceae bacterium
AGAAATCGCAGCGGTACTGGACTGCGCGCAGTCAGCCTCGATCTGCAATTTGGCCATTACCCGACAACAGTACGGCAATCGGCCGTGATGCGGGGAAATAGGAGCAAATAATCATGATGATCACGGTAATTGGCACACACAAAAACATACCAGGAATCCCCCACAGCGTTCCCCACAGGCCCAAGGACAATAAAATGACAATCGGGCTCAAATTAAGTCTTTGCCCCATCAAACGCGGCTCCAGCAGACTGCCAATGCAAAATTGCAAAGTCGTCAACACCGAGATCGTGATCACAAAAGGACCCACCGTATCAAATTGGATGAGTGTCAATACGGAGGGAAAGAGGGTCGCAATGATAGAACCAATGGTGGGTATAAAATTCAGCAAAAAGATCAAGACCGCCCAGAAGCTGGCAAAATCCACCCCCACCAAGGAAAGCACCAAATAGCTGAGCAGTCCCGTCGCTGCACTGGTCAGCACTTTTATCCCGATGTAAATACGGATGTCCTGCCGAATCTTCCCTAAAAGTTCAAAAACATCATCGCGCCGCTTCGGATCCACCACCAAGGCCTCGACTTTACTGGCAAATGTCCGTTGCTCAAGTAATAGAAAGATTAGATACACAACGATAATGCCCCCCCCGCTAATCAAATAGCGTACCGTACTGCTTAAATCTTGTAAATAAGTCCCCAAATCCAGTTGCCGCAAGGCCTGCTTTAAATTGGGCACTTCGCTCACCCCCAACCAAAGCGACAATTCTTGCAATTTCACTTCGACATTTTGCTGATACCACACGACCAGATTGCTCTGGTACTCCGGCGCAACTTTCAGCACATTGGCAATATTAAAAGTAATTAGATTAATGATAAAGCCGAGCCCCAAGAGAATGAGCGCCAGCGCTAAAACCTTCGCCAGCAGACCGGGAACACGGACCCCCCGAACTTGAAAGGCACTAATTGCATGCGCCAAAATACTGATCAAATACGCGATCGAGGCCGCAATCACAAGGGGCAACAACAGTGACTTTCCGACATGCAATACATAGAAAGTGAGAAAAATGACGAACATCGCCAAGGCAACACGCTGAAGCTTCATAGCTGCCTTGATGGCCAATCGTCGCCACAGGTCAAGATTAAGTCAGCGGCGCTGTTGAAACCAACGCTCAACTCCTGCACGATTGCGGGTGTTCAGGACTGAACCCGATTGCAACCCGCCTTTTCTGGCAATGTTCACCCCAGCGGCATACTGCGCCAAGGATTCCGGACGATGCGCATCGGGATTGATGGCACACATCAGCCCACGGTCAGCCGCACGTCGCCAATAGCGCCAATCCAGATCCAAACGATGCGGATTGGCATTGAGCTCAATGATGACGCGATTAGCGATGGCCGCATCGATTACCTTGTCTAAATTTACTTGGTAGGGCTCCCGCCGCAGCAATAGCCGTCCACTGGGATGCCCTAACATGGTGGTTGCCGGATGCTCAATGGCACGAATGATCCGCGCCGTCATGACTGCCTCCAATTGCTGAAATCCGGAGTGCACGGACATCACACAATAATCCAAGGCCCCTAAAGTCGACTCATCGAGATCCAATGAGCCATCACTTAAAATGTCGCATTCAATCCCGGAAAAGAGCCACACGGATGAGTGCCCAGCGGCATTGAATGCTTGAACTTCTGCAATCTGCGCCATCACGCGCTCGGCATTCAAACCGTTTGCCTGATAACTGGCTTGTGAGTGATCGGCAAGCCCCAGATACTCAAGTCCTAGAGATTCCGCGGCTGCCGCCATTTCAGCGAGGGTGCCGCGGCCATCGGAAGCCTGAGTATGATTGTGAAAAACGCCACGAATGGCGCTGGGCTGGATCAAGTTCGGCAAGCGCCCGGTGCTGGCGCGCTCACATTCATCCCAGCCCTCCCGCAACTCAGGTGGAATCCAATCCATCTGCAGGCGATCCGAGATGTCAGATTCCTCTAAAATGTTCGGCGCAAGCGTCTCGGCGCTTACTGCAGGCTGACTCCAGGCGCTCCAATCGATCCCCCGATCTGCCGCGCGTTGCTGCACAGCCAGCAGGTGTTCGGCCGAACCAGTCGCTTCGTACCAAGCGAGCGCAAAATGCTCGACACTGACGAATTTTAAGGTCACGGGGACGTGATTCTCTAAGCGCAACAGGACCACACCCTCCGCAAGCTCCTCGATCGTATCCAGAGTCAATTGTCCCTGAAACCAAGCGACAACGGCCTGTGGCGCATCGGAAGCGATCACAAAAACAAGCTCATCGACCGTTTCACATAGACGCCGATAACTGCCCGCAACCTCCGCACGCTGCACAAAAATTTCAGCTCGCAGCGCCGCCAAGCTGGAGTCGACGAAGGCTTTGAGTGACCACCAATGAAAGTGTTCTGCATAGCGCCTAGCTTGCTCAATGCCAGCCAAAATGCGCTGCTCGGTCTTGGCGGCAAACCCTTTTAATGCGGCCACTTTTCCCTGTTCGCATGCCTGCTTGAGCGCGTCTAAGCTCTCCACCCCAAGTTGTTGATGTAATTTGGAAATTTTTTTGGCTCCCAGGCCCGGGATCGCCAGCATTTGTAGCAACCCAGGCGCAATCTGGGCCCGCAAATGCTGATGCTGCTCCAATTCACCCTCCAGATGTAAACGTTCTATTTGAGCACAGATGGAGGCTCCAATCCCGGAAAGCTGCGCCAATTGGCCGGCAGCGATCATTTCAGCCAAATTCCCCTCCATTTTTTCGCAGCTTCGGGCCGCCTGTTGGTAAGCGCGAATTTTAAACGGATTGGCGGCCTGAATCTCCATCAGAGTCGCCATCTCACTCAGTACAGTCGCAATTTCAAATTGGTCCATGCTTTACTCCTTTTCTAGCTTTATTTGATCCAAGATGGCCTGCAAGCGGGAGGACTGCACTTTTCCCTTTTCATCTAGCGGAAGCTCGGCCAGCTCGATCCATTTTTTAGGCAGTTTGTAATCCACCAAGTGATCGGCTAGCGCTCGCTTCAGAGCCGCCGCATCCACCTTAGGATGAATGGGTGTGTACAAAGCCACCAATTTTTGCCCCCACTCGGGGTCCGGGATAGCGCTCACCAAGGCCGCCTGAACTAAGCCAGTTTGCTGCAAGCAAGTTTGCACTTCCAACAAATTGACCTTCTCGCCCCCGGTATTGACCAG
>CAWVTP010000176.1:0-3063 GCA_963933035.1 uncultured Puniceicoccaceae bacterium
GCATAATCCGGGTTTATCCTGTTGTGCGTAGGCCAGCCGCAATGGCATTGACTACGCGCAGTAAGTTGGTGGTCAGGGCTTCATCAATCGTCGCTTGTGCGCGTGCTTCCTGGAGCAATTCAATTTGCTTTCTGTGGAGTGCCCCTAGCGGTAATTCACGTTCCATGAGTGTTTTGTAGAATCTTGGACGGCGTTCTGTTAAGGGGCTGGTGAATAATTTTTCCAGATGGCATTGTGTGCGTTCGCGTTCGGCGAGTATGGTATTTAGGATGCGCTGGCGCAGCTTGCTATCTTCCACCATTTCGGCATAGGTGTGCATCCACTTGCTGTCGGAGCTGGTTATGCTGCTCTCTACATTGTAGAAAACGTAGCGCAAAAACGGTGTTTTTTGTAGGTTGGCTTGTAGGCTTTGGTAGCCCTCAGGATTTGTATGTTCCAAAGACTCTAAGGCACTGCCAACACCATACCAGCCGGGTAAATAGAAGCGAGCTTGGTTCCAGCTAAATACCCAAGGGATGGCCCGCAGGTCGCTGAGGCTGAATTCTTTTTTGCCAGTCCTGCGTGAGGGGCGTGAGCCAATGCGGCTTTGTTCAATGGCATCAATTGGCGTTGCTTGCCGAAAGAATTGAATGAAGCCGGGTGCGTCTAATAGCTCCCGATAGGCTTTACGTGAGCTTTTGGCTAAAGTTTCAATCGCTGTTTCAACTTCAGGATTCAGCGCCGCCGAATTCGAAAGGAAATGCGCGCCGAGTGTACCCGCCATCAGCCACTCCAGATTGGCTGTTGCAGTTGAGGGGGTATTGTACTTCTGAGCAATCACTTCACCCTGTTCGGTGACGCGTAATCCGCCAGCTAAAGCACCTGCCGGCAAGGCTTCTAGAAAGCGGTGAGTCGGCCCCGCACCTCGCCCGACTGTACCGCCTCTGCCGTGGAAAAATGCCATTTTAACTCCATGATCTATACCGACTTGCACCAGCTTGCTTTGTGCGCTTTTCAAGATCCATTGGCTGGCCATGATGCCGGTGTCTTTGTTGCTGTCGCTGTAGCCGAGCATGATGATGCAGCGCGGGATGTTACCCGCGTGTCCGATGCCTAAGCTGTGGCGGGTACAGGGATGCGCAAGGAAAGCATCGGTAACGGCAGGCGCAATTTCCAAATCTTCGTAGGTTTCAAATAGAGGGACGACCGGCAACTGGCAGCGCAGTGTGCCGGATTCTTGTGCGGTTAGTCCCACTTCTTTTGCCAGTACATAGACGGTGAGAAGGTCGCATAAATTTCGTGTCATGCTGACGATGAGAGCACCGACTCCAGCTTTTCCGTAGTTCGCAATATGTTCAGCGACGACACTTAAGGTCTCACGAACTTCCTTGGCCTCGGCGGGAAGGGGCATGGAGGCATGCGTCAGTGGGCGCGGGTGTGCGAGTTCGTTATTCAGGAAATGCAGCTTGTCGGCATCCGTCCATTGCGCGAAATTTTCTGCATCTTGGATGCCCGCCGCCGCCATCATTTGACTCAGCGCTTTTTCATAAAATTCACTGTTTTGGCGAATATCGATGCGTGCCAGATGGAGTCCGATGCTATGCAGCAAGCGGATTACCGGTCGCACGTAAGTGTGTACACTTCGTTGCGCCTTGGTTTCGATCAGCCACAGGCCGAGCTGCTCTAGGTGCTGAGTGAGTTCTTCAGCATTCAGTTTATCCAGCTGCGTTCTCAGTGCTTGCACGAAGGCAGTCCATGGTTCTTGCAATTTGCTACACGCGGGGTCCCAGACTTTGATTTGCTGGATCAGGGCATCCGGGCAATGGCTACGAACGCTGTGCATGGAGAGGGCCTGACTGAGTTCAATCAGCTTTTGATCCACGATTTTCAATGCGGTTTGGCGCATCGCTAGCAGTGATTCCTTTGTGACTTGGGCGGTGACCAGCGGATGCCCATCACGGTCGCCGCCTACCCAAGAGCCAAACTGAAGTTGCGGGCGTTCTGCTTGTGCGAGGGCTGGCTCCTCAGGCCAGGTCTCTTTCCAAGCGTAGTCTAGGTTTTGGTCGAGCCGACTAAATGTGGTGGGGAAAACTTCCCGTAGATAGTAGATCAAATTATCCAGCTCATCTTTGACCTGTGGCTTGTGCATGTAGATTTCGCCAGTGAGCCATAAGCGTTCGATGATAGCGCGTGCTAAGTCGGCGTACTGCTGCGACTCCCGTGGGGTCCGAGCACTTTCTCGTTGACGCAATAATCGTACGATTTCGCGGTGTATGCCCAGTGTTGACCAGCGTTTTGCTTCGGTGGGATGTTTGGTAAAAACCGCTTCAATCCAGAGATCCTTTAACTGAGCACGGACTTCCTGAGGTGCAATGCCCTGCGCTTGCAGTTGTTTCAAGTAGTGTCCCCAATGGCCGGGTTCCGAATTCATGCCCATGACCGATTCGCGGGTACGACGCATACTATTGGCGACATGCTCTTCTGCTAGGTTGAGTAGTTGAAAGTAAAAAGAAATGGCCTGCACGCCGTGTTGGTCAAGCGTCTGGGATGTGCTTGTTTTCAGCCCGCTGGCAATTAGTTGTGCGGCTTCGCTTAGCTCCATTGTGTTTAAAACATCAACGAAAGCATCGGTCAAAAAGCGGTGAGCTTCCTCTACTTGTGCCAATCCAGTTTGCACGAGTTCAATAAATGGGGTCGAATGCGTCGAGGTGATCATAAAAATTATCTGCTGATGGGAGGCCTAAAATTACTCGAATGCTGCAAAATAGGCGATGGATTGTTCGAAACACAAGAGCGAAAGCGTTTTTCGTTGGCATTGTTGCTGGGCTGTGCTTCTGTTGGCTGTAATGTAATGCAGGTATTATTTTGCAGTCAATTGATGCCTTGCCCATAAACTTTAGCTAAATGAATAAAATTTATACAGTCGTCATCTTATTAGTTTTATGTTTTTTATGTTCGTGTTTAAGTTTTTATCTGGGGCTTAAGCGAGGCAGTTTTCAGGCTGCTCTTGAAGAATCAAAAATAGCGATATCTGTAATACAAAAGGAGAATATTAACCCACAGCTCAAAGAGTATTTAAAAGGT
>CAWVTP010000177.1:0-3057 GCA_963933035.1 uncultured Puniceicoccaceae bacterium
ATGAGCCAACAGAAGGGTTGCAACCTTCGATGATATCGCTGATCCGCAACGCTGTAGTAACATTAAAAAAGCAAAATGTCGCAATCATTCTGGTCGAACAGCGCGTCGAGGCAGTGCTGGAAATTGCAGATAAAGTAGTGTTTATCGAAAATGGGCGCAATGCGCTGGAAACCACACCCAAGGCTCTACAGACAAACAAAGAGTTGTTGCACCGCTACATCGGTGTCTAGCAGTCTGTTAAACTGACTTGTCACCGCACAAAGCTCTAGGCCCAGCGGTGTCTGTCAACTTGTCTAAAAATTTTCGTCGCATCGTCTGTATCGTCTCCCTGCGTTTGTGCACACGTACAAAAATTTGTTGATTGCCAGCATGTGCCTCCGTGCCCGTTAAAAAAACGCTGCAAAGATTGATTTAGACATCATATTTCGGCCATGCAGGGGGATCCTCAGCCGCTCGTCTTCATCGACAATGCTTCAGTAAAAACTAATCTGACTCGTAAATACGATCATATCCTTTGCAGAGCCCATCTTGAAATGGACCCCGCTTCCGGAGACTGGGGCACTCAGACATTCATCGCGAGCCTGACACAAGACAACCTGATTGCGTAATAGGTTATTGAGGGTGCAATGGAAAATGAGGCGTTGAAGCCTACCTGCCCAATGTCATTGCTCCAGTGCTACGTCTAGGCATTATCGTCATTTGCGACAACCTTGCCACCTATTACAATAAGGCGGCTACAAAAGCCTTACGAGACGCAAGGTGTTGGTTTTCACCTGCCAACACACTCGCCAGATCTCAATCCAATTCAAATGGTCTTTAAGCTGAAAGCCCATCTTCGAAAGATAGGAGCAAGAACATTCGATCAGATTTTTGACACACTTGAACAAATCTGTGATTTTTTCATACAAGGCCATTGTTGGAATTTTTTTGTTGGGCTCGCTATGAACAATAGATGAAAGCTAGATGCTTAAAACCTTAAAAAATCAGCCCGCTTTATTTGCTCTGAGTAATTTTATGTTCATCGCTGCAATTACGAAAGCCATTATTTTATGCTTGGAACCTCTATCTTCGCTCCAATAAGTCATGAACTGCCGCAACGATATGTCTCGCCGATAAGCCATATTTATCAAATAAATAAGCTGTTGTACCGCCCTCAGCAAAAGTATCTGAAATCCCGATGCGTTTAAATTCTATATCCACACCGGCTGGCCTTTCCGCAAGAACCTCAGCAACTGCAGACCCAAGGCCACCAATTACTGAATGGTTCTCAGCACTAAGAACTACTCCTGTTCGAATAGATTGCTTTAGCACAAATTCGCTATCAAAGGGCTTTATAGTATGCATGTTGGCGACTGTCACATTGATCCCAGACAGGTAAAGTGTCTCTGCCGCAAGCAGCGCTTCAGCCACCATGTATCCACAGGCAAAAATAACTGCGTCATCACCATCACGAAGCAATTGTCCCTTACCAACCTCTAGATTTTTCTCGACCGCAGTATTAGTTATTGGCTCTCTAGCTTTATGAAGCCGCAAATAAACTGGGCCATTAATTTTTGCAGCTGCCCGAACTACAGCAGCTGTTTGGCTAGCGCCAGCCGGCTCTATTACGGTCATATTGGGCAAAACTCGCATCAGAGTAAGATCATCAATAGCCTGATGAGACACGCCTAATAGCGTGGTCAAGCCCGGCAAAAAGCCTACCAATTTGACATTCAAATTGGGGTAAGCCACCTGCATAGCAACCTGATCAAACGCCCTCCGAGTCAAAAAGACTGAAAAACTGTGCACAAAGGGAATATCTCCACACCGTGCCATGCCTGCAGCAACACCAATCATATTGGCTTCTGCTATTCCCGCTGTGAAAAATCTGTCAGGAAATGCGTCGCGAAACAAATCACTTTCGGTGGCCGGCGCGAGGTCCCCTGTAAGGGCTACAATCCTAGGATCAAATTGTGCCAGAGCGACCAACGCCTCACCATAATATTTTGGCACCGATGTAGCCACAGCCTTATCGGTAAAATCTCCATGTAGGAGGTTTTTCATCAAGCCTGACACTCCAAAGCTTTGAGGCACTGCTCAGCAACGTCAGCAGGCAAAACCATATTATGGCTCATCTGGTTTTCTAAAAATGGAATTCCCTTTCCAACTATGGTATGCGCAAGAATAACAGTCGGCACGTTACGGTTAGATCGTGCTTGATTAAAGGCTGCACTAAGTGCACCAAAATCATGTCCGTCAACGTTTTTTACTGCCCAGCCAAAGGCTTGAAATTTTTTATCTATAGGATCCATAACCATCACTTCCTGGGTGTGGCCCTCGACCTGAAGCTGATTTAAATCAACTATCAGGCATAGGTTATCTAAACTGTTACTAGCCGCGTACATCGCAGCTTCCCAAACTTGTCCCTCCTGCAACTCACCATCTCCAAGAATTACATAACTACGGAAGGTCCTATTTTGACGTTTGGAAGCCTGAGCGACGCCCACAGCAACAGATAAGGCTTGGCCCAGCGAGCCGCAGGTGGCCTCAACCACAGATCCAAGGCGTTCGGATACGTTAATTTCAAGTTCTGAACCATCTTTTGTGTAAGTTTCTAATCGGGAGTGTTCAAAGAATCCACGCTCAGCAAGCACCGCATGAAACAGTGCTGAATTATGCGCAGTTGACAAGAATACCCGGTCACGCTCCTCCCATGCCGGATTGTGTATATCTAGCGATACCTCTGCAAAATAAAGGTAAGTGAAAAGATCAGCTGCACCAAGGCCCTGCTGCAAATAACCTTGACCGTTACGGGAAACCATTCTTACAATATTTTGTCTAATCGACTTGGCCGAAGCCATGAGCTCCATTTCGTCAAAGCTATTAAGCAGTCGATCCGTCCTCACAGTTTATACTAAGTCCTGTTTAACCTCTATTTACACCTCATATACAGCCATTTCACTCAAATGAGAATTAAAAAGGAAGTTTTGGACTTAATTTTCGTTTCCAATAAATTTAAGGGAGTAAAAGCTTATGATTTCGGAAACATATTGATAAATCGAAGACTTTCTACTATCT
>CAWVTP010000178.1:0-2973 GCA_963933035.1 uncultured Puniceicoccaceae bacterium
GGGGAATGACGAGCGTTCGCGCACGCCACTGGCTGAAAGTCGGATTGACGTGATCGAACAGCCTGGCAAACCTGGCGCGTATTCGGCAGTGGCTTACCTGCGTCCTTGGCTACAGCTCGAAGAACTGTCTACCTCTGTGCGTATGGTTACAAAAATCCCAGGCTAATGCAAAACATGCCTCGATCCCTGGAAAATAATGTGTCCCCCTCCTCTGCCGTTTATGGCATGGGGGGGGGCGACACAGAAGTGTTGGACCGCCTAACGGCGCGCTTCCAATCTGTCGCACAGCTGTCTTCAACGATGCGCATGCTTGTGCTGGATATTGAAGATCGCCTCAATGCGCAGATCAGTGCTATTATCGAACACGAAAAATTCCAAATTCTTGAGGCGCGCTGGATGGGCCTTGCGAGCGTGGTATGGGCCAAGGATCCTGCAGCCAACGTAAAGGTAAAACTCCTTGATTTAAGCTGGCAAGAGCTCGAACACGATTTGAATTACACTAGCGAAATCCGCAAATCATTGCTGTTCATGCGCATTGGAATGCAAGAGCTGGACACCTTGGGCGGCGAACCCTTCGGGATCCTGATGATTGATCATGAATTGTCGATGAGCCTTGAGACGGATTTTGACGAGCTATACACTGCGCAGTTACTGTGTAGGCTCGGTGAAACCTGTATGTGCCCTATCGTGATGGGCGCAGGCACTGCATTTTTTGGCGAGAGTGATGCGGCCTGGTACACCGACACGCGACGTGTCACGAGTGTGCTCGGTAGTGGAGAATATGCGACCTGGCAGCGGTTGCGGGCTTTGCCCAATGCGCAGTATTTGGGACTTGTCATGCCGCGCACGCAACTGCGTGGTCGCTACGTAGACCGCGATATCGGCTTTTTATTTAATCAGACACCTGCTGCAAGCGAAGGGCTTTGGGGATCTGCCGGATTTGACTTTATTCGTACCACCATTTCAGAATACCAGCGCTGTGGCTGGTTTGGATTTTTAAAATTAGTGGTCGGTGAACCTGGTACCGGCGCGGTACTAGCACCTACGCTTCATCCACTGCCAGAAGGCACCGCGCGCTGTGCGCGTGCACGTGTTCGCCTGACCCGAAATATCGCTCATTGCTATGCTGACAACGGTTTTATCCCATTGGCGGAAAGTACGAAGTCGAACGTGCTTTACTTTGTTGGCAACAACTCTGTGACAGATTGCCACAATTCGACGTCGAAAGAGATTACAGCACAGCTGCAATCAGTAATGATCGGCTGCCGCATGGTCCACTACATCAAAGTACAGATCCGGCATTTGATCGGCCAGTTGCAGACCGCGGCTGAGTGTCAGGCAGTTGTGAACAACTGGCTCGAAGACTATGTATCGACCTCCAGCGGATCGCTGGATCAGCAGGCGCGCTACCCATTGCGCGCAGCTAAAGTCAAAATTTCAGAGGACAAAGCAAACAGCGTAAGGTTTCAATGCGAAATCAGCATTCAACCGCAGTATCAGATCGACCATGTTTTGGGTGAAATCACGCTAAAAACAGAATTTGACGCCAGTCGGCTAAAGGGGTCTGCATAAAATGTCCTTTGCTGCTGCATTCCTGGAGCAAAGCGCCTCAGCAACTGTCGAACAGAGAATTACAATGCACCTTGAGGTGTTATTGCAATCCATCTCTCCGGAACGGTTAGCCGGGTCCGTGCTACCGCATGTACAGGCCTCAAATCTCTGCTTTGGATTACCTATGAACTGGGCTGTGGCTGGTGGCGCGCGCGACACAATGATCCGACAGGCGTTGCAACAACGTCTTACGCGATTTGAACCGCGTATTAACCTGCTGAGCGAGATCGAAATCCAGTCCGATGAACAGAACAACTCTGTTTCGTTCTATATTGGAGCAACTGTCGCAACTGAGAACGGCAGCAAAAAAATCGCCTTTGAAAAGACAATTTCGCGGATGGACCACAATGTCCGGCAAAAGGCATAACAATGGATGATATCCTACAATATTACGAGACAGAGCTGGACTACATGCGTCGAGCGTTTTCGGAATTTGAGGTAGCCCACCCTCAAAAAGCTCGTGCACTCAAGATAAAAGCAGGCCAAAGCGGCGATCCCGATGTGCAGCGCTTGGGCGATTCACTAGCACTCATTTCGGCACGGTTGTCCAAACGGCTCGATGATACATTGCCAGAATTTGCACTTGATCTAGCGCGGATGATTGCTCCAACATTTTTGCTTGGTGCACCCGCCTATTGCCCCGTGCAGATGGTCGCAGAAAAGGCCAGCCTGACGGAGCCCTTATTTATAGATGCGGGTACTACGCTGGATATTGAAGCGAAAGGAGATCGTCCTGCATGTCGGTTCTCCGTGGCACGATCCACGCGATTGGCACCCGTAAAGGTAACTGGTGTGCAGCTTGAGCGGGCGCCACTCTCGTTTGAGTTACCGAATGAATTACATAACTGCGAGGCTGCGATCCGAGTTACGCTAACCACATTTGATGACAGTCTGCCGATTTCAGACATTTTGAGCGGTGGACTTGAACTTTATGTTTCAGCCACTGGTGGGCGCAAAACGCGACTGATTGACGTACTCAGTGGCAATCTTCTTGGTATTGGGTTTGCACCAGTTGGCGTTAAGGCGACGCACATGATGGATCGCAATAACTTTAGCATCAAGCTGATTGCCGACAGAGACATGTTTTTGCCTGCGGCACCAACCGAAATGCCGGGGTTGACTAGGCTGCGAGATTTCCTGTGTTACCCCGATAAGGCGGCATTTTTTACCCTTAACAACTTAGAACATCTTTGTGCAGGGGTGGGGCCGGGACCTGTCGAGTTACGGTTTTTCCTGAATAATGATGGTGCGCGAAAACTGACTAGACTTGATGATGATGATTTGGCAACCAATGTCGTTCCCACACTCAACTTCTACAAAGAACAGTCCCGTCCGGTTCGCTATGACTACGGGCGCATCCAA
>CAWVTP010000179.1:0-2883 GCA_963933035.1 uncultured Puniceicoccaceae bacterium
CTCCTCGGAGGCTTGCGCGTCAGAGACAAGCCAAGCGATGAGATCTCCCTCACTTTGATCCAAATCTGGTGCATCTGCAGTGGCCCAGACGCCGAGCACTTGCGGGCGCTGCTCCACAGTAGTTTCTAGCAGGTTTGCAGCCGCAGAAACACGTTGATCCGGCCCCAGCGCCAACTGCAGCGCCCCCATGGCCTCTCTTAAGCCGAGTAAAGCATTTTGCTCCGCTTGCACACGCTCCAGATTAGCTTGCATAGATAGTGTCTCAACCCGCAAGAGCGAGGTCATCGACAACAACAGCAGTAAAACGAATGCCATCAAACTGAGAGCCACAATGAGCGCAAAACCACGTCGAGATACGGCCGATGATTTCCCCGTGGAGCGACTCAAAATAACCGATTTCTTGATATTGCTAGACGATTTAGCCATACTCACTAGCCACCAACAAACAGAGAGCGCATAGAGAGCGTGCACAGAGAGGAGCCTAAGGCACTCGATTCAGGGTAAAACACTTCATTGATAATCATTTTAGCATCATTAGATACATCATTATGTCAATAAGGATCTTGCGATCGCTAAAAAAATAGCTCACGCCCAGCACGATGAAACAACAGATCATTAAAGTACCAGAACTCATTTAACCCTTACGATGCCACTAAAAATATAGTTAATGCGCGGCACCATGCCGACCAAAATTACAACTAAATTTTAAACTTGCAAAAAATAAAATATCAATAAATCATAAGATGACTATATTTACAAGCAAGCCCCCAATTGCCCCCCCCCTCCCATAAAGTTCACTTTATAGGAGGGCCTCTAGAACATGGCCCCTGCACAGCTCTCATGAAAATCATCTCCAAAATACCACTACTTCTAATACTCAAGCTCACCCTCCTTGCGACTGATAAACCAAACATCATTTTCATGCTAGCAGATGACTTGGGTTATGGCGACTTGAGTAGCTATAACCCCGACACCCAAGGCAAGGCCCCCAACAATACCGCCATCCGAACACCCAACTTGGATCAAATGGCTGCAAATGGGGTGCGATTCACCGATTTTCACTCTGCGGCTCCCATTTGCTCGCCCGCACGGCGCGCCTTACTAACCGCCCGCTACCCGAGTCGACTCGGCGAATGGGCCGAGGCTTATCGCAGTCGCCCGGAGGGCGTTATCGCTCAAGAGGAACCGACTATTGGAATGTGGTTACAACAGGCAGGCTACTCGAATGCTTGCTACGGAAAATGGAATATTGGAGAACGCTTAAATATCTCTTGCCCGGGTGCCCACGGCTTTAAAGATTGGCTCATCATCGACCATAACACCGGCTACTTCCAACACCAGAATAGTAATCGCGAATGTCAAGGACGCCCAATGCTCTTCCAAACTGGCGGTGAACGGGTGACCCACTTAGAAGGTCAATATCTAACCAACATCTGGACTGACCGCGCAATCGACTTCATTGAAGCCCATGAGAGCACGCCCTTTTTCCTTTATCTGCCATGGTCCATCCCCCACACACCTCTGCAAGATCCAGACGGCGATCCATCGATGGCTTTTAATGCTCAACCAAACACCAAAACTGCAGCAGGACGTACGATCTATGTCAAAATGGTGGAGCACCTCGACAAACAAATCGGACGCATTTTTAAGACCTTAAAGGATCGCGGCCTAATGGAAAACACCCTCATCATTTTCACCAGTGACAATGGGGGCATGCAAACCGCGAACTGCTGGCCACTCAAAAAGAATAAGCAATGGTTAGAAGAAGGTGGCATTCGTGTACCCTATATCATGCAATGGCCCCGTCAACTCCAAGCCGGAATCGTCGATGATCGCCCGAGCATTATGATGGATGCATCCGTCAGCGTACTCGCGGCGGGCCAAGCGCTCAAATACGTGCCCAGCGAGCGCCATCTCGATGGCATCAATCTCTTTACACCCAACAGTCCAGATCCCTTGCGAAGCTTTGGATGGCGCCGGCGCGATTGGGATGAGCGCAGCCACAACCCCGGCAATTTCATTCGACAGGAAGCCTTCCGAATGGGTGACTGGAAACTGCTTCGCAGCTACGAATACCTAGGCAAGCAGAAAGGCCGGCAAAGGTGGTCGGCTGAATTCGCCGACCAATTGTACAACCTGCGCGAAGACCTAGGCGAAAGTAAAAATTTAGCCTCTAGCATGCCCGAAAAATACGCATCCATTAAATTAGCCTTCAATCAATGGAAAGCTACGGTTGTGGAGCCAAACCCCAGCTTCCAAATACCACACCCAGACCAGCTAAGCACACCGTTGACTCGCAGCTTGCGTGGACGCCCCAACGAGATGAAAAACACCCAGAACGCAGCCCCTTTACCCGAGCTGAATGCAATCGTGCTCGATTTTAATAGCAAGCAATTTTCCGCGCGTATCCACAGGGCCAAAACTAAAGATTTAGTGTCCAAAAAAGTACTGAAAGATGGCGTATTTGGGATTAAAATACAAGCAGGCGCGATATCCCCCATCGTCTATATTGACAGGAATGTGAACACGAAAAAGTACTCGAAGATTCGGTACCGAATTGAAGGTGAGTAGCGATGCGAAGGTCGGCACTACACGCGCAGTCTTACGGCATTCTGGATGGCATGGTAAGGATATTAGGTTTCCAGCGAAAGCAGACAGCCAATGGCATGAATATGTGATCGATTGCACCCAATCTCACAGCTGGTCGCAGTGGACAACCCAAGGGCGGATCGGCATTGCTTTACCTGTCCCGATGCGGCGAAGCCCTGATCGAACTGAAGACCGTAAGCCTGCCACCCTAACGCGGGCGCACGCTTGCGTGTAGAGCCTTAAAAATTCCACCGCACGACTCGTTGCTGTAACGGTCAATTATCGACGGGCAAT
>CAWVTP010000180.1:0-2877 GCA_963933035.1 uncultured Puniceicoccaceae bacterium
ACGGATTTTTTGAGCATTAGAGTTATGATGGTAAGTTCCCTTACACTAGGCACATGGCTGCCTATCAGGCCAGCAGTCACGTATGTTTATACGCTCCCTTTGCCTTCAGTTGCCGAGCACCGTGCTCAGCCTATTGCATAATTAGGGTTTAATTCTGAAAGTTCAAAATCCAAAATACGCATATAACGAGCCCACTAAGATGGAACTAATTTCGGCGAAAGCAACGCGTGCCCATGCGCCACTGCTTTATTTATTCCCGGGAATCTTAGGTGGACTCCTACTCGCAAAACAGTTTCCTACGACTCCAAACTGGCTGGTCTACCTAACATTGGCGATGGGGATCATAAGCTATTTTGTATCGAAAAAACGGGCTCAATCGATACTGTGGCTGCTGACCTTTATGGTCAGCACTGGGGGCACCTTTTGGCTCTATGCTGCGCTTCGGCTCCCGCAAGAACCTCCCGCCTGGATTCAATCACTCCCTGAGCGGGAACTGACCCTTGAGCTCAAAGTCGAGCGATTCTTTCGCAACTCATCTAAAAAAGACTCTCTAAACGGCATCGCATCTGTGAGCCAATCACCACACATTCGCTCGGATCTTACAGGCAAACGCATCTATTTCCGACTGCGACGACCCCAAGCGAGTCAGTCATCCTATCCACTTGGCTCCACCATTCAGGCTCAAGGCATCCTCAGCCCCTGTCCACTGCCCAAAGCGCCAGACGACTTTTATAGCTTCTTGCGTCAACAAAATGTGTTTTACTGTTTTCAACGCGGACAGGTCCTCGATATCCGAACCGAGCGCTCCGATGCGGCTTCCTTATTCGCTCAGCTACATACTCAATTTTTGCACACTTTACAACTTGGCATCCCGAAAGAGGCACCCGCTTGGGCCATCTATCCCGCCATCCTACTGGGCTATAAAGCAGAACTGAGCCCCGAGCTAAAAAATTACTTTCAACGCAGCGGAACTCTCCATTTGTTTGCGATTAGTGGCCTGCACATCGGCATCGTTGCGGCCATTATTTTGCAAGCCTTGAGTTTACTACAGCTGCCCACAGTCTATGCTGGCTTCCTCGGCCTGGGCATCACCTTGCTATTTGTACTCATAACAGGATCGCCCCCATCTGCTGTGCGCGCATTTGCGATGATCGCCTTTTACTGGATCAGCCTATTAATCGGACGCCAAAGGTCGGCGCTGGCGGCATGGACGGCATCTGCGCTCATCATCTTAATCATCGACCCACAGCAACTGTGGAATATTGGCTTCCAGCTCTCCTACTGCGTCGTCTTTAGCATTCTATTACTGGGTCTGCCATTACACCAATATCTGCTCCGAAAATTAAGTCCGCACCCAGCCATCCCAGTCCACAGTCTCACACGCTGGCAAAGATTCCAACAAATACTCTTTGAAAAATGCAGCCTGCTGTTTGCGGTGAGCCTGTCAGCCTGGATTAGCAGTGCTCCCCTGAGTTTAAGTCTTTTTGGCATGCTCGCCGTCAACTCAATTTTGGTCAATCTACTCCTCGTCAATTTTGCGGCACTGGTACTACTAACGGGCCTTCTCTCTATCGGCTTTGGACTCATCGGCTGCGCCTTCATCAGCAAATTTATAAATCATGCCGCTTGGCTGCTGATCGAATGGATGCTCAGTATTATTCAAGTCAGCACCCAATTGCCCGCCAGTGCCCAAAGCACTCTTAGTTTATCTCCGAAAATAGCTTACGCAGCCCTGATCGCCTATGGCGCAAGCTTGCTATGGCTACATCACCACCCCCAGCGCAGTCAGTCGTGGCGCGTGTGTATCCCAATTTTGATGATGCTCACATTTTTAAGTGTCAACTACTGGGTGCAGTGATTCTAGACAGACTGCGATTGATCGGCAGAGCCAAGTGCTGCAAAAGCATCATAGCTTGCGCTTCACATAGGCGATCAGTTGCCGCACAATCGGGATGCGCTTGTACACGATATCCG
The DNA here is from genome assembly GCA_963933035.1 of uncultured Puniceicoccaceae bacterium. Lineage (GTDB taxonomy): Bacteria > Verrucomicrobiota > Verrucomicrobiia > Opitutales > Coraliomargaritaceae > CAWVTP01. Next base: position 1,975 of record CAWVTP010000180.1, read on the forward strand.
TGGGGTCCCAATAGTCTTGATGAAAGATCACCTGCCCCTCAGCGTTGAAGCGCATGCGCGACATCCCCATTGATTCTTCCCAAGTACCCGTTGGCGTCTTTTTGAAGTCCAAGCGCATCGTCCAATCAAAGTAAAAATCAATCCCCTTGCGCAGCACATTGTTAAAAACAAACTCAGCCCCTTCAATCGGCGCCATGCCGGCCACCATGTATTCCTCGATCTCCGCGGCCGTGCTCAGTTGTTTAAAGGCATCGCGAAAGTAGACGCTTTCAGCATACACCTTTAGGACATTTTCTCGTAAATTAGCTTCCGTGTACTGCTCAAATAAAGCCATCATCGGCTGCAACATCGCCGCCTCCTCAGCAGAATCTGGAGTCGGCAGCTGGGTTAAATCAGTCTCTGTACGGGCGAGCGCAGCTCGGTAAGCTGCATCGGGAACGGTTTGGGTATGCATGGTGGAAGCTGTCTGACAGCCAAAACTAAAGAATAAAATCAGCGCACTTAAAATCAACACGCCATTACGAAATAACTTCATAGTATAAGATCGTACCCTGCACACATTCCTTACCATGCATATTTAATAAACCCAGACGCAAACCATCTGCAACTACTGCTGAGATTATCCGATAAAACAATTTATACGGATCAGATACATATCTATAGCACAGATGTCATCATGGGAAAATTCCTATGCTACGTTATTCTGATGATCACTGGCTAAATAGTGCAATTAGAGCGGCTGACATTGACTTGCCTGCGCAAATGCGTCTTCAGTGTAAGTTCAACTGCGCTGTGCCCGATGCAGTTAGGACTCTGAATTAAGATTATGAAAATTGGACTCTATTTGGCCGAAAAACGTTTACTGCCCGATGCCATCATTCGTGCCGGCATCCGCAAACTCCT
>CAWVTP010000181.1:0-2850 GCA_963933035.1 uncultured Puniceicoccaceae bacterium
CCGTTTACCCCAACCTTGCGCAGATGATTGACGGCTGCAAGCGTGAGCCGTGGACTGGATTCCGCCCGATGACTGCGGACGGTCTGCCCTATATCGGCGAAACATCCAGCAAGGGGCTTTGGGTCAATACCGGGCACGGCCATCTGGGTTGGACTCTCGCCACCGGGTCGGCAGAGTTGCTTGCTGACCTCATCATGGATAAGCCAACAGCATTGGACGCATCCAGCTATGCAGTAACTCGATCACACTAGGCAGAAGATAAACCTAACGGAGGCCAAGATCATGAAAATAATAGATATTCGGCTCACGCGCCTCTTTTCTGAGTTCAAGACGCCCTATGTCTGGGCAATGGGTAAGAATCTTGGTCAAACAACAATCCTGATTGAGGTCGAAACGGATGCGGGCGTCGTCGGCTACGGCGAAACCGCCCCAACGATGACGTCCCCAGAGGCGATCCATGCGCTCTTACTAACCACTAAAACGGTCTTGCTGGGGCAGCCCATCAGTCAGATCGCCGATTTAATGAAACAGCTCTTTACGCAAAATTTTGGACATCACTACGCCAGCCAATCTCATCCAAGAATAGGCAATATTGCGTTTGCAGGTGTTGAATTGGCCCTTTGGGATGCACTTGGCAAATCGGTGGGCCTGCCAGTTCATGCCCTGTTGGGTGGGAAGATCCATGACACGGTGAGTTTCATGGGGTTTGTGCAGGGAGACAGTACGGACGAGGTTGCAGCACATGCCGGTCAGTTGGCGCTGGACGGCTTTGAAGTGATTTACCTCAAGGCCGGATACACCAAAGATAAAGATATAGCCAATGTTGAAGCTGTCAGAAAGGCAATTGGCAACAAGCGACTTCGGATCGATCCGAATGAGGCCTGGGACTTGATGGAGGCCCAAGTGATGATCAATAAGCTCGCCAAGTATGATCTCGAGATGGTTGAACAGCCGGTCTCGGCGATTGCTGGCGTTCCGGCATTGAAGGCATTGAAACAATCCTGCTCAGTCCCAATTGCCGCCGACCAGTCCGTGTTCACACTAGAGGAGGCTCACTCGATGTGCTCCAGCGGTGCGGTAAGCCTGCTGACTGTGGGCCTGCACGAAACTGGAGGTATTCTTGGGTTCCGCCGCGTTGCTGCGATAGCTCAGGTTTTCGACATCAACGTGTGTATTCACGGTGTTTGGGAGACCGGTATTACCACCTGTTCCTCGATACAAGCCGCGTCAGGTATTCCTAATTTGGATGATGGCAATCAGATCATGTGGCAGCTCCTGCAAGAAGACATAGTCGAAAGCCCAGATCTGACGCCAAATGCTGGAAAAATTCCGGTCATGTCCACCCCTGGTCTTGGATTTACCCTGAACGAGGACGCCGTTGGTCGGGCCGCAGAAGCCTACGGCAAGAAGAATGGTTTGGAGGCAACATGATAGCATTGCACGACAATTCACCTGCGGTCGTAGGGCCCGGCATTTATCCAATGCTCTATGCGTTCTTTGACGATCATGGTGTATTGCGCCAGGATCCGTTTCGGCTTCAGGTGGATGCGGCTTTGGGCACCCAGGCTGCTGGAGTTGCGATTCTGGGGCTGGGTACGGAGGTCTCGAAGCTGACATTCGATGAGCGCATCGAGGTCCTTGAAGTCGTGGCGGAGCGCATTGAAGGACGCAAACCGCTCTTGGCGACCGTCTATGGCGATACGATCACGGAGCAGATTGAGTTTTCGAAGCGAGCAATTCAAAGCGGTACGTCGGCACTGATGCTTCAGCCTCCCTCGCAGAAAATGGACGATGCAAAGCTGGCGGGCTTTTTCTCCGAGATCATCTCGGAGGTCGATTGCCCGATTGGGATTCAGAATGCGCCGGAGTTCCTTGGCTTCGGATTAAGCAACCAGAGCTTGATCTCGCTTGCGAACAACCACGAAAATTTTACTATCGCAAAACTGGAATGCAACGCCGTCAATCTTGAGTCTGTTGCGTCAGAGCTTGGGGGTAGCGTGATGCTTTTCAATGGCCGCTGCGGATTGGAATTACCTGACAACCTGCGCGCGGGCGCCAGTGGGCTGATCCCGGCGATTGACACAGTAGACAAGACTAGCGAAATTTTTGCTGAATTCACTGCTGGGACCGAAGAGCGGGCTGATGAACTTTATGCCGAGTTGTTGCCGGTGCTCTGCTTTGTAATGCAAGGTATTCCACATTTTCTGACCTACGGAAAAATGCTAGCCGCAGAGCGTTTAAGGATTGAACTTGGTGGCAGCCGAAAAACTGTTTTGACTGCCACTAAATTTGGAAAAGCATGTATTAAGCGATTCGCTAAGCACTTGGGGCCGTTGAATTGAGATATTCCGCAACATCACCCATCATAAATAATGATCCAAACACCAAAGGAAGAAAGTCATGAAAAATGCTTTACTACAAAATACTATTTCGTTCTGTTCCCGGCAGAGGAGGCTTTTCTAGTGACCGTCGTAAACCTATCGCTGAGTGAGATACAAAATCTCGCACTTAAAGCTTTCACCCAAAATGGATGCAACTCTCAAAACGCCGAGGCCCTGACCCGGACTGTTGTTGCTGCTGAGCGAGACGGGTCTCATTCCCACGGCCTGTTCAGGGTGCCTGGATATGTGGCATCCCTAAGAAGTGGGAAGGTTAACGGCGCCGCCGATCCGCAGATTTTCAAAAAATCACCAGTTATTTTAAACGTGAATGGGGACGGCGGGTATGCGCCCTTGGCCATTGAGCGAGGTATTCCAGCTCTGGCGAAATCAGCTACTGAATTTGGTATTGCAGCGATGACAGTTACAAATACGCATCATTTTGCAGCCCTTTGGCCAGAAGTAGAGGCGT
>CAWVTP010000182.1:0-2688 GCA_963933035.1 uncultured Puniceicoccaceae bacterium
ACTCAAAGACGCAAATGCTGAAATAGCACGTTTACGCGCCAAGATTTCCGAACAAGCTGGCGGAAAAGGCTTACGGGAACCTATTGCGATAATTGGCATGGGCTGTCGTTTTCCCGGAGGCGTCCGCACGCCTCAAGACTTTTGGAGCCTATTGCAATCAGGCCGCGACGTGTTGCGCGACATACCAAGTGATCGCTGGGACATCGATGAGCACTATGATCCAGTAGTGACTGTCCCCGGTAAAATATATGTTCGACAAGGTTATTACCTGGATAACATCGACCAATTTGATCCGCAGTTCTTTGGTTTATCCCCCCGTGAAGCAGAAAGCCTTGATCCACAACAACGTTTGGTCATGGAAGTCTGCTGGGAGACTTTAGAGCATGCTGGAATAGCACCCACCTCACTCAAAGGCGGAAAAACTGGGGTTTTTGTCGGCCAATATTGGGATGATTATTCATCACAGCGGATCTATTGCACTGATAATCGTGACATTGATCGTTACGCTCAACTTAGCGCTCTTCGTGGTCTCACGGCAGGTCGAATCTGTCATATTTTAGACTCACACGGTCCAGCAATCCAGTTGGACACCGCGTGCTCATCTTCGTCTCTTGCGGTACATTTGGCATGCCAATCTTTAAGAAGCGGTGAGAGCGATGTCGCACTAGCAGGTGGCGTTAGCTTAATACTAGCGCCCGAGCATTTGATCGGCATCTGTCAGATGGCGGCGTTGTCGCCAGACGGGAGGTGCAAGACTTTTGATGCGAGCGCTGATGGATTTGGACAGGGTGAAGGCTGCGGCATGATCGCATTGAAGCGGTTAGCTGATGCGCAAGCTAATGGAGACAACGTGCTTGCCGTCGTCCAAGGATCTGCAGCTAATCACGATGGTCAAGCCCGCACCGTGACGACACCAAGCGGGCCAGCCCAACGCGCTATGTTGAGGGATGCGCTCAAGGATGCAGGAATAAAACCACATCAGGTTGATTTCATTGAAACTCATGGCACGGGGACGCCACTTGGTGATCCGATTGAGGTGAGCGCAATTGGGCGAGTGTTTTGTGAAGACCGAGAAAATGCGCTTTATTTAGGAGCAGTTAAGGCCAATGTCGGACATCTTGACTCCGCTGCTGGAATCGCAGGCGTAATTAAAGTTGTATTATCACTACAACAAAAAACTATACCGCCACATCGCAATTTTTCTGAACCTAACAGGCATATCCCATGGGATGATTGGCCCATAAAGATTCCTCTAGAAAATACCGCTTGGGAGGGCAAAGAGCGCTTTGCTGGAATTAGTGCGTTTGGAATGAGTGGCACGAATGTTCACATCATTGTTGGGGAAACTCCAGAGCCAAGCGTGCCTAATGAAAGGCAACTCTCAACCTCTGGAACCAAGCAGCTATTTACATTGTCTGCTCGTACAGAGGGAGCTTTGTCTGATCTTGCAAAACGTTATGCTGATATGTTGGGCGCTGAAGGCCGTCTGGAAGAAGTGAGCGTTGCCAGCCTCTGTTATTCAGCGGCCACTGGGCGATCTCATTTTTCTTACCGAGCTGCGTTTGCATCAGACAATCCGTTGAAGCTCGCACACGCACTAAATGATTTTGCGGCTGGCAGAGCTACACCCGGCGCAATAACTGGGGTCGCCGGACGTCGGGCGCCTAAATTAGCTCTCCTTTTTACTGGCCAAGGTGCTCAATACATAGGAATGGGCAAAGAGCTCTATGAAGCTCACCCAATTTTCAAAGCGACACTTGACCGATGCGCCAAGCTTTTTGAAAGCCACCTAGAGCATCACCTACTCGAGGTTATGTGGACAAGTGAGACTTTGCATCAAACTGAATATACGCAACCTGCTCTCTTCGCGATCGAGTATTCACTTGCGAAGCTCTTTGAAGAATGGGGCATAGTACCCGATTTGCTTTTGGGGCATAGCATTGGTGAATACGCAGCTGCATGTGTTGCTGGCGTATTTAGACTTGAGGATGCGGTTCGAATGGTAGCTGCACGTGGGCGTTTAATGCAGTCCTTGCCTATGGGCGGAAAAATGATAAGCGTAGTCACTGATGAGGTCTCCGCCAAAGCTGTGATCGCCGAATTTCCATCTGTTTCTATTGCTGCTGTCAACGCGCCACAAAGTATTGTTCTTTCAGGTGAAGGCCAAGCAATTGATGTGATTGCGGGTCGTCTAGACAGTCAAGGCATCAAAATAACTGAACTGAGTGTCAGCCATGCATTTCACTCACCAATGATGGAACCGGTCCTTAATGACTTTCGTATCATTGCGGAAAGCGTAGATTTCAGCCCACCAAACATCACACTACTTTCTAATGTCACAGGTAAGCCCTGGAATGATGCACAACTTTCGGCTGAATACTGGGTGGAGCATCTGCGGACCGCGGTTAGATTTGCCGATGGTATCGATTATGCGAAATCCAAGAAGTTTGAGGTGTTTATAGAAATTGGTCCTAAACCAACTCTTCTTGGTTTAGGACGTAACTGTGTACCGCCTGAGTTTGGTATGTGGCTACCAAGTTTGAGACCGGACTGCGAATGGTCAACGTTATCGGACTGCTTGCGACAACTTTATGTGATTGGTAGCGATATTAATTGGGAAAAAATTTTCACACACTCTAAATTAAAACGCATCCAATTGCCAAACTACCCCTGGCAGTATCGCCGCTG
>CAWVTP010000183.1:0-2685 GCA_963933035.1 uncultured Puniceicoccaceae bacterium
ACTTCTTGAAAACCATTGATGGCGAGTTGATCGGCCTCCGAATTATTCGGTGAATGTGCAGTGAGCTTCATATGATATAAAATGGTAGCACAGGATTAGCTAGAGGCAAATGACAAGTGTGCAATTAGCTCTTTAAGGAATCCGGATCGATTTTCAACGTGCACATTATGAGCAGCTTTGGCAATAGTCACGCATTCGATAGCCGGGAAATAAACCTGCATATTAGCTAGGTCCTTATCTTCGACGAAGTCAGAATTTTCTCCACTTATCAATAGTGTCGGCCCATAATAACGCTGCTCCTCTGATAATGAATTTTTACGGATTACCGGAAGGCTAGCATGCAAAACCTCCAAGTTGATTTGCCACTGAAACCCCGCTTCCGTGCGAATGAGATTCGTCAATACAAATTGCCGCATCGCCCAGTCAGGGACCCACTCCTGCAAAATCTGATCCGCCTCTCGTCGCTGGCTTAAATTATTTAGGCTTAGGCGTTTCATTGCCCGAAAAACAGCATCAAAATGAGGAGAGTAGTCCTTCGCCGCAATATCGACCACCACTAAATGCTGAACTCGATCAGCTTGCTCACAGGCGAACTTCATGGCCAGCTTTCCTCCCAAGCTGTGACCGATCAAATATATCTTCGCTAAATGGTGATCCTCGATATAGCGATAGACGTCAGCCACCAACTCCGACCAGCGCATTGAACTGGCGTGAAAGGAAGCCCCATGATTCCTTAAGTCGAGCAGGTGAACGTTATAATGCGCCTGTAAATGACGTCCAATGGTGATCCAATTTTTGGATGAGCCCAATAACCCATGCAGAATCAACAGCGGCGGCGCACTTTCGTTTGCAAAACGGACAGAATGGAGCTTTTGAGGCGGCATCTAAAACTTCAATTCAGCAAGGCTATGGGGCCAGACGGCGCGCCACCCAAGCGGTATCGTTTGCAGACTGCGAGTACACAAAGCGATCATGCAGACGAGAGGGGCGCCCCTGCCAAAACTCAAGCCTGTGGGGCCGTATGCTATAGCCTCCCCAATGCTCAGGGACTGGAATTGGACCTTCCGCAAAACGTGCCTCCATCTCCTGTTGCAAATGCTCTAATTCCGAACGTGAACGCAGTTCCTGACTCTGTGGGGAAACCCATGCACCGATTTGGCTTGAGCGTGGACGACTAGAAAAGTAGGCTGCTGATTGCGTTCGACTTATTTTGTGCACCGTCCCCACTAGGCTTACTTGACGCTGGATTGGGAGCCACAGGAAGCTCGCAGCAACCTGCGGATTCTCAGCCATAGCCTGTGCTTTGCGACTGTTATAATTCGTATAAAAGACGAAGCCCTGAGAAGAGAAACTTTTCAATAGAACGACACGAGCCGAAGGCTGCCCACCTTGATCGACAGTCGAGAGTGTCATTGCATTCGGTTCCAACAAATCTGCCGCTTGGGCTTGCTCAAACCAAAGAGAAAATTGCTCGAAAGGACACGGCAGTAAGTCTTGTGAACCAAGACGCGATTGCCGATAATCCGCACGTAGGTGCTCTAAATCCATCCCCCTACTGCTCGGCCAACCAACGCTCGGCCTCAATCGCCGCCTGACAACCCATACCTGCTGCTGTGATTGCTTGCCGATAAACATGATCGACACAATCGCCAGCCGCATAAAAACCACTGTAGTTTGTTTTTACCTGACTGCCAACAGCTGGGACAATGTAACCATCTGCATCTCGCTCCAACAAATCCGCCACGCAGTCAGTGTTTGGGATGTGCCCGATCGCAATAAAAGCACCCTTGCAAGGGATTTCACGCAGGGCACCCGTCACTGTATCTTTCAACCGTACCGCGCGGGTAAAGCCCTGCTCATCTGCTAAAAACTCAGTCGGCGCCGAATTCCATGCCATTTCAATTTGGGGGTGCTCCAAAACGCGCTGCGCCATAATTTGCGAGGCCCGCAAACTATCCCGGCGATGGATCAGGGTCACCTTAGAGCAAAAACGTGTCAGAAACAAGGCTTCCTCTGCAGCGGAGTCGCCTCCGCCGACAACCACAACGTCCATGTCTCGGTAAAAAGCACCATCACAAGTGGCACAAGTCGTGACGCCTTTACCGCCGTACATCTCTTGCTCTCCCGGCACCCCTAAAAGCCGTGGTCGCGCGCCCGTGGCAATAATGACCGCCTTAGCTTTAAAAGTCTTCTCACCAGCATGCAATACTTTGTGATCAGCATGCACTTCGATCGATTCCACCTTGGCATGCTCATAGCGAGCTCCAAAACGAGCCGCCTGCTTACGCAAATTATCCATCATGGCATAGCCATCAATCCCCTCGGGAAAACCAGGAAAATTTTCAACCTCTGAAGTGGTCGTTAATTGTCCACCGGGTTGTGCCCCTTCAAGCACCAAAGGATTGAGCTGCGCACGTCCGGTATAGATGGCGGCTGTCAGGCCCGCACATCCTGTTCCTAATATAATAACCTCTTCCATAAAATTACACTCAACAAAATTCACTGACCGCCGATATCAGCGATCAAATACGGTTTAAAACAAGGTGATTTCAGTAGCATTATTCAAGCTGATTCTCAAAAAAAATCCCACGACCTTGGCCCGAATTCCTATCATTCCATATTACGGGCATCTCTGAAAACCTACCAAGACCGAGACGAATACAATTTTGATTTTGAGCAAGGCGA
>CAWVTP010000184.1:0-2623 GCA_963933035.1 uncultured Puniceicoccaceae bacterium
TGTTTATACTTGTTGCGTTCACAACAACTCATAAATTAACAAGTCACTGTTACAGAATTCGCGCACAATTGTTACAAATAGGTGAAATCGCGAAAATCCTATAGTTTTCACGGACACAATGGATTCGCTCTTGATGCACCCATCAAAACGAAGGCGATCTAGTAGATAACTAGCGCTCAAGCCCACGTTCAGGTATCCTTACACGCACACTTGGAATTCTGTTCCCTAAAATTTTACGCACCCGATTGCAGAAACCAGATTTAAATTTTAAATCTGGCGCCCACAGAATGCACTTAAAATTGAGGACTGCAGACTTGTGCACTTTAAAAACTGAGCACTCACTAAAAGCAAATCCTCAGCCAAGCAATGACGAGAGCGCCATCCTAAGGCAACCGCAGATTAGGCATTCTTAAAAATAAAAGCCTAGCGAGCCGGGATTGTGACCGCGCCCGTGGCGGCCCATTCAACTAGACGAGCCAAGAGCACATTAAAATTATGACTCTTAAATGCTTTCGGACCATGCCCGAAACTCGTGTAAGCGGTCCGTCCTCGGCCAAATTGAGCCACAAACGTACTCGGCTCCCAAACATCATTCCCCTTAAATTGGCTGGAAGCATAACTGGAGGTCAAAACCGTAAAATTCTCTGCACTCACATGGACCTGCTCCCATAACTCGTCCCACTTATTAAAGTTGGACAGCCCTTTTGTTACAGGATGCTCCTGCGTATCAATACGTACCTCGAATTCATGACTAGGCCCATGATGCGTCCCGTGCGCCCAAGTAGCGACGCAAATTTCTTGATAGTCAGGCCAATCATAAAAAGTGGAAGAGCCAGCATGCATAACTACATGCCCACCTCCCAATTTAACAAAATCAACATACGCAGCTTTTAGCTCATCAGACCATTGCAAAGAATCTGGAATCGCTTTTCGCAGCTTCCATAAGTTCCAATTGCTGACGATCACATCAAAACCCGACAATGCCTCCGGATTCATTTTTTCAATTTCATTGCACACGACGACTTCAAAACGCTCCGTTACCTTTAAAGCTGAAACAATTAGGGGCGTCGTCACCCTCCAGTTGTGATTATTCTGCCCAGAAATCAATAAGACTTTAATCTGATCGGTGGCTGATGCGATCTGGGAAATAATCAACGGTATAATTAGAAGCGCTGCGACAGAAAGGGTTCTCATAGTGGAAGACATCGTTTTTATTTTAATTGAGCACTCGGATTTACATCGGCAATTAAATAACCCGTAGCGAACCGAATACCTGCAGCAAAGCAAAGCTTTATCGAAGGACTGCAAAAATTTCTGAGTAATGGGCTGATCTTGGTGTTTCGGGATCCAGTGGGAGTCCGCAATACTATCAGTTGCACATAACAAATGAGTGATGAACAGACTCAATAATTTCATAATCCGGGTTCAAAAATGAAACAGGGCGCCGCCGTTTTGTTATTGCCAGCAGTCCACTCCATCTAATTGGCTGTGCAAAGAGCAACGGTATCGAAAACAATTGCATCTGAAAGAACGCATGCCGACCTACACAGCCAACAATCCTCTTTTGGACAGTCTATACACTGCCTGTAACACCCATCCGATTGATTATGCCCAGTATATTGAACGGGCACTCTACACTCCAGAATTTGGCTACTACAAACAACAAAGAGACCGCGTAGGACGCCGTGCTGAGTGCGATTTTTATACCTCAGAAAGCCTCGGTGCCTGTTTCGCCCAACTGGTGCTCACTGCGGCCGAAGACCTCTTAGGTCCCGAAAAAAGCCAGCAAGCTTGTTTTGTCGAAATCGCAGCGGAACCCGGAAATGCGCTAGTCCATCATTGGCCCCATCACCCCTTTACGAAAACCCAGGTCATCCGCCAGGGCGAGCCCATGCAGGTCGCAGGCCCGGTCGTCATCTTTGCCAATGAATGGCTAGATGCGCTCCCCTTTCATCGTCTGCTCTTTACGAATGGGCAGTGGCGGGAAAGAGGGGTCTTTAGCCCCCAAAAGGGTCAGCTACAAGAAGTGCTCTTGGATTCATTGAGTCCAGCGGTGAGCGCGGTCGCGGAGCGCTTACCCAAAACCGCGCCCGAGGGCTACCAACTGGATTGGCCATTGGCCGCCGAAAATGCGCTGGCTGAATTGATGGCCAGCGACTGGACTGGACTCTTGCTCTGCTTTGACTATGGCAAATCATGGCACACGGTGCTACAGGATTGCCCACAGGGAACCGCCCGCACCTATCAAAACCATGTACAGGGAAACGACCTATTGGGGGCGCCAGGAGCACAGGATATCACCTGCGACATCATCTGGGACCCGCTAAAAAGCTTGCTCCACAGTGTGTGCGCGCGTGAGCCGACCCTCGAGAGTCAAGAGGCCTTCTTAGTTCAGCGGGCACAAAGAGCGGCCGAAAGCATTGTGAAGGCCAGTGCTGGCACTTTCAGCGAAGCCAAACAAAGTCTGATGCAGCTGATGCATCCTGCCCACATGGGACAACGCTTCCAAGTACTCTGGGGCCTACGAGATTAAATAGCAGCAACAGGCGCCGGATCGCTGTGGCGACAAGAAATCGCAGCGGTACTGGACTGCGCGCAGTCAGCCTCGATCTGCAATTTGGCC
>CAWVTP010000185.1:0-2591 GCA_963933035.1 uncultured Puniceicoccaceae bacterium
GCTTGATTCAAAGTTTGACCCAATAAAAGGACTGTCGATATTAAACTCATTGATTGCTGAGTTTTCGATATAAAGCTGCGACAAATTACTTTGCGGCTCACGAGTTATGTTTCCGGGAACTTCATTGATTTCTTGCTGCCATGCATCGGCCCGAATATTCAAGCCATCGATCGGGGTAATTTGCAGGCCTAGATTGAAATTTAGCGCATCTTCAACCACATGGCCTTGGATGTCTTTCGATTCTTGGCTCCGGGCAATTTCAAACAGTGGTGCTGCAGCTTCACTCAATACAGAAGTTGGAGCAATGCGGAAACTGGCAAAGGTCTCCGAATCTGTTGCCAGAAGATTGTCCTTGTCATCTTTTTGCGCATGAGCAAATTGTCCCTGCAATCCGCAGGCAGCTATCGAAGCAATAACTATATTTGATTTGACGAATTTCATGGCACTCGGTATCGGTATTTTTATCTCCACAAAACTTTTGGTCTCGTATAAATCTGCGTTACAGGCGACAAAGAACAAGGCTAATACACACCAAAAGACTCTTCGAGCTTATCATTATCATAGCCCAATTCACATTTATTTCGACCCGATTTTCATCCTTCATTAATCACATCTAATCACTTAAACAGTCTTCGGAGCCGAACGAATCAGCCGGCATAGCGATGATTTGATTGCATAATATCAATAGTATTAGCGCTAAATCCCGCTTAGCCTTCTCACCCAGGGTTTAGGCGGAAGACAATCTAACAGCTCACGCACTGGCTCTATTTGGCCAGGCAAAATAAGGTCTGGGGCTATTTCAGCCAGAGGCTCAAGAACAAAGCGTCGCAGCGTAGCTCGAGGATGAGGGAGATCTAATCTAGGAGATGAGCGAGTAGTGGAGCCGAAGCATAGCAAATCCAAATCCAAGCTGCGGGGAGCATTAGACTGCGGATCGAAAGCACGCCCGAAATCTTTTTCAATAATTTGCAAGAGATCCAAGAGCTCTTCGGCACCATGGTCTCTGGGGAGGGATATCGCGACAACAGCATTGATGAAATTTGGTGAGCCTGGCGGACAGCCAATTGCTTCTGACTCATACAGTGCCGATGCGCATATTTCCGTCTGACTTAGCCTGCCAAGCTCGAACAACGCGAGACAAATTGACTCTGCAGGTGAGCCGAAATCCGATGCCAAGTTTGCTCCCAAGCCAATCAGAGCCGTCATGGAATCTTCAGATTCAAGAATGATATTTTGGTGAGAGCTCATGCACGGCATCAACGAATGCATTGACATGGTCTGGATTTACGTCTGGAGTAATGCCGTGACCAAGATTAAACACATGCCCATTGCCTGCACCAAAGCAATCCAAAATATTTCCCACTTCGGCGCGAATGACGGTGGGAGATGCATAAAGTATCGATGGATCCATGTTCCCCTGCAGCGCGCAAGTTTGCCCTATGCGCTTTCTCGCCTGTCCAATTTCAATAGTCCAGTCCAGACCAACTGCTTGTGCTCCAACATCTGCAATCGATTCTAACCAAAGCCCACCGTTTTTGGTAAATAAGATTATGGGAACTTGATTACCGTTATTATTCTTTACGAGATTCGCGACAATTTTCTGCATGTACCTTAGTGAAAATGTCAGATAACTCGAAGTAGTTAATATACCACCCCAGGTATCGAAGATTTGGACCGCTTGAGCGCCAGCTCTGATCTGCGAATTCAGATAATCAGTAATTGCCTCTGCCAGTTTATCCAGCAACAAATGCATTGCTTCGGGATTGTTATACATAAACTCTTTCGCTACCCTGAAGTCTTTGCTGCCTCCCCCTTCGATCATATAGGTTGCCAGAGTCCATGGACTCCCAGAAAATCCAATAAGTGGAACAGAGTCATTGAGCTCCTTGCGCGTTAAGGCTACGGCATCCATTACATAGGCAAGATCAGATTGTGCAGAAATCGTAGATAGTTTTTCCACGTCTGCTGCAGTTCTAATGACCTTTTTGAACCGCGGACCTTCACCCTCTTCAAAATAAAGCCCCTGACCCATGGCGTCTGGAATTGTAAGAATATCAGAGAACAGAATCGCAGCATCAAAGTCATACCGCTCAAGTGGCTGCAAAGCAACCTCGCAGGCCATCTCCGGAGACTTACAAAGATTTAGAAAATTCCCCGCACGCTGACGTGTTGCTCGATATTCGGGTAAATACCTCCCTGCCTGGCGCATCATCCACACAGGAGTTACATCAACATCCTCTCGTAAGAGAGCTTTTAGGAATCGATCGTTCTTGAGTGTCACAGGTAATCCTTAAATTCAGTTGCTGATTGTGGCAAGTATGACAGTCAAACTATAGTCGCTGGCGAAGCTAGATTACTGCCAAAGAAGGGGCATAATTTTACACGACCACCCGGCTGACAGAAAGACGTGGGGCCAGGTTTCTAAGAACTCAGTTAAGTGAATTTAACTGACGAATATCTGATTGGATATCGGCTAATTCCCTTACCCAGGGCTGTAACGATTTTAATGCAACTGGCAGCTCTTCAATTGCTTGGGTAGCGTCTGATCGATTCTCAAACCTACCTAACACAACAACATACCAAGGCTTATC
>CAWVTP010000186.1:0-2585 GCA_963933035.1 uncultured Puniceicoccaceae bacterium
GCGGGGTGGACATTGACGTCCACTGCATCAGATTGCATGCTTAGAAAAAGGAATGCGGGTGGATAGCGCCCTTTTTGAATACGACCATGGTAGGCGTCAAATACCGCGTAGCTAAACAAGCGGCTATCGACTGGGCGACGGTTGACGAGCGTGACCAGTTCGCGGCGAGTGGAGCGCCCAATGCCTGGTTTGGCGGTCAAGCCGGTTAACTTTAAGCCAAGTTGGGGGTCCTCGGCCGCCACTGGAATCAGATCATCAGCCAAACTGCGCCCCCAGATTTCCCCAATCCGCTCTTGTAATTGGGAGCAGGCGGGAGAATTAAAAACGCTGCGCCCATTTTCGAGGACTCTAAAAGCTAGCTGGGGATGTGCGACTGCAAATAGGCGGCAAGTATAGGTAATATGGGCGCTCTCGGTGGGATCTGTTTTGAGGAATTTGCGCCGGGCTGGTACCGAATTAAACAAGTTTGCGACCTCAATGACGGTGCCAACCGGCATGCCGCATTCTTTTTTAGACAGCAGCTTGCCACCGTTGATCACAATTTCCACTCCATGCTCACTACCTTCTGCTCGGGTGCGCAGGGTAAACTTGGAGACCGAGGCAATCGAGGGGAGCGCCTCGCCCCGGAAGCCAAAGCTTAAAATGCTATCCAGATCGCAGGCTTCGCGAATTTTACTGGTCGCATGACGCTCCAGCGCCAGCAGTGCTTCATCGGGGTGCATCCCTTTACCGTTGTCGCTGACCCGCATGTAGGCCTTGCCGCCATTACGGAATTCGATTTCGATTCGCCTCGCCTCGGCATCAATACTGTTTTCGACCAATTCTTTGATCACGGCAACTGGCCGCTCGATGACTTCGCCAGCCGCAATTTGGTTGGCCACTCGATCGGGAAGTATACGAATTGCTGACATGCTCGAATTTACTAGCAGCCATTTGCTGCGATGGGGATTGGCGCTGACAAGTAGGGAGCACGATTCGCTGGTCCCGCATGACTGCTGGGCCAGCCTTGCAGCCAAATGTTCAGTGAGATCAATTAGAGGTAATAGCGGACAAAGGCGCGGTCACGTAAAGACTGGAGCCACTTTTCTTGATTTTCTCGCGCAATTTGATCCGAAAGTTGGCGTTCGATTAGATCACGAACTTGGGAGATTGGTTGGATCATTTCTTTGCGCACCGCCTCCGCGTATAGAATAAAGATGGTGTTGGCGAGATGAATTGGCTGGCTGTATTGACCTGGCTCAAGAGAGAAGGCGACGTCACTCAGTTCGGTGCGAATATCCTTGCGCTCAATCCAGCCCCAGTCCCCGCCATTGCGGCTGACAGCATCTTGACCATATTCACGTGCTAGATCGCTAAAGCGAGCGCCCTGTTCGAGTTTGTGCATGATTTCCGTGGCGCGTGCTGGCTGGTCGGCGCTGTTTGTTTCCGCTGAAGAGCTTAAAATGATTTGGCGCAAATGCAGGGCCTCCGATTGGTAGAAGCGGGCTTTGTTCTCGATGTAAAATGCCTCGATTCGCTCGGGGCTGACTTCTGACTCGGACTTGCGATTTTCTTGGCGCATGACGTTGACCACCACCCGATCGTAGATGATTTTCCGGTAGCCGCGTGGAGTTAACCCTTGGGTTTTTAGGTATTCTAAAAACTGAGCACGATTGCCCCCAAATTCCTGCTCGAGGACTTGATCGTACTCCTTGTCGATGTAGGAGTCTGGAATCAAGATGCCCTTTTCTTTGCCGGCGTTGACGATCAAAATACGATCAATCATCGTTTGCAAAATTTCGTAGGTTAAGGCATCGATGCGCTGTGCAAAATCTTTTTGATTTTTGGCCTCCACTTGCAGGCGTGGTAGGATAGGTTCCAGCTCTTTGCGTAGTTGTTCGATCGTGATGATTTCACCTTCAACGATAGAGGCGACCCCGTTGCCCAGATGGGTGAGGTCGTTAGCCGCTGGCTGTGCGTAGAGCCACGAGCCCAGTGGGCATGCAATAAAAGCAGTAAAATAGAGTGAAATACGATGGATCATAGTCGCGCGTGGCGGTTTAAAAATTTCTGAATTTCACGCAAGTTAAGAACTGGATCTCGCTGGGTCAAGCGGGGAAAACGACTACCAGATTTTATAAAATTTTCTGTCTTGTGGGCTCCGCGCCGTGAGCACATTAACTTGCCAGCTTGATGTAGCACACGGACCACTTGGGCCTGCTGGGCCAGCACGCGTACTTTCGTGATTTCGATCAGGATGCACACAGCTGCTGGCAGCGCTCCAAAACGATCTTTGATTTCATGCTGTAAGGCATTTACGGCGTCACAGTCAGCGCAGCTACTCAAGCGGCGATAGAGTTCGATGCGAATACTAGGCTCTGGAATATAGGCATGTGGCAAGTCGGCCCGTTTGCATTTTGTAGCATTTGATTGGACGCTTTGTGTGCTGCGAGCTACGAAGCTGCCCACGCCAGCATGAATAAAGTCGAGCTTAATTTCTACTGGGTACTGTTGGGGCGCTTGACCTTGTAATTTGGCGACGCTCTCTTGTAGCAGGTGACAGTAGAGTTCAAACCCGACACCGCTGACATGGCCGCTCTGTTTGG
>CAWVTP010000187.1:0-2465 GCA_963933035.1 uncultured Puniceicoccaceae bacterium
ATTCACCGAATAATTCGGAGGCCGATCAACTCGCCATCAATGGTTTTCAAGAAGTTTATGAGCCGGTTAAAGAATTTTTGCGTGATTTAGATCATTTTTTACTGCAGCAAGTTGAGCAGTTTGAACCGGAGGTCCAAGAGCATGTTAGCTATGTGTTAGGTCATAGTGGAAAGCGTTTGAGGCCAATATTGGTCGCCTATAGTGCATTTCAGGGACCCACCTACACTGAGCGCTATCACGATGTCATTAAGTTGGCCGCAGTCGTTGAATTCGTCCATCTAGCGACTCTTGTTCACGATGATATTCTCGACGAGGCGGCCATGCGGCATCGTCAAGCTACAGTGGCTCACAAGTACGGAGCGGCCGCTGCAGTGCTCGTCGGCGACGTTCTTTTTGCACACGCGCTTAGCTTGGCCGCAGAATTTGAGACGACTGAAGTTTGTCGCTGTGTGGCCCAAGCGACAGCGCGAGTTTGCGCGGGGGAAGTGAGCCAAACTTATCAAAGAGGTGCCGTTAATTATGATCGTGCTCATTACTATCGTGTGATTGATTTAAAAACGGCTGAGCTTTTTGCCGTTTCTTGTTACTTGGGTTCGCGTGTTGCTGGATACAGTGAAGAGACTGCACGATGCGTTGAGTTATTTGGCCGCAAGTTGGGATGCGCCTATCAAATGCTAGATGATCTAGTGGATTTATGTGCCGATGAAGCAAGTACTGGCAAAACGCTGGGCACAGATTTGCAAAAAGGAAAGTTTACGTTGCCACTTTTGATGGTCCTAGAAAATTTATCCGATAGCGCTGCAAAACAGTTATTGGAACAGTTTAATGTAGATGCAGCGGCTGTGGTCGCAGAATTTAATACCCACATTCAGCGATATGGAATTTTTGCTGCGATGCATCAAGAAATTGAAGCGGAGTTAGCTGCTGCTGCTCAAAGTTTAGCGATACCCGCTACATTGCCGGCCAGGACTAGTTTGTTAAAACTATCACAGCTTGTTCGCTTGCAATTGGGGCGTATTCAACAACCGAGTACATAAATTTATTTGGCTACGCTTGATGTCAGACTCGACTATGGATGCGGACGGGGTACGCGATTATTTTAATTCGGATGCGGCCATTTGCCATTATACCGCAGCGAGCCAACATTTGGGCTTGTGGGCTTCTGAAGAAAAGATTTTTAGGCGAATTTTTCAGCCCAGTAATTCGCTGCTGGAACTCGGTTGTGGCGCGGGGCGCATTGCAATAGGACTCTACGAACTAGGGTACAAAAACGTGCTGGCGACTGATTACGCAAAAAATATGCTGAATGCGGGGAGGCATTTGGCGCGTAAATTAGAGTACCGAATTGCATTTCGCTTAGCAGATGCCCAATCCCTAGAATTTGAAGACAATATTTTCGACGGAGCTATTTTTGGATTTAATGGCTGGACACAGATTCCAGGGGCCAAAAATCGACTGCGTGCTCTGCATGAAGTCTACCGTGTGCTGCGGCCAGGGGCTTATTTTGTATTCACCACACATGATCGGGAACGTTCCTCGCATCAAAATTTTTGGCGTCAAGAAGCGCAA
The DNA here is from genome assembly GCA_963933035.1 of uncultured Puniceicoccaceae bacterium. Lineage (GTDB taxonomy): Bacteria > Verrucomicrobiota > Verrucomicrobiia > Opitutales > Coraliomargaritaceae > CAWVTP01. The sequence continues at coordinate 1,570 of CAWVTP010000187.1, forward strand.
CGTTGGTCCGCAGGAGAACAAGATCCCGATTTGATGGAGCTCGGGGATCGTCTAGAGCCACAAGCCAATGGTGTACACTTTATGCATGTGCCCACGTACCAATCTGTAGCGCAGGCGCTGCAAGAGGTCGGTTTTCTGTTGGAAGCGAGTATTATGCGCTCTGAACTCGGTCAGGAAAGTTCAGCTGTAGAAGAGTATTCGGACGACTGTCGTTTTTGGCTGGCGCAAAAGCCAAGTGCCTAAGGTTCTAATTGGGTCTTGTTTGCGTAAATTTTAAAGCGCCGATTCTTAAGCGCACCGCTAGCTATGAATCGCTTGCCCTGCAGTCGCCATCGCAGCTTCTTTCATCGCTTCACTTAATGTTGGATGGGCATGCACCGTGCGCGCCAAATCCTCTGCGCTACCCCCGTACTCCATGTGGGTAACGGCAGATGCAATCAGTTCCGATGCTCCCTTGGCAATGATTTGTACCCCGAGCAGCTTATCGCTTTCCTTGCAGGCGATGACCTTAACAAATCCGTCTGTGGCATCACTGGCAATCGCACGCCCATTTGCCGAAAAGTTAAATTTGCCGCTGACGTAATCGATTCCTTTTTCTTTGGCAGCCGCCTCAGTCAGTCCAACACTTGAAATTTCTGGATCTGTGTAGATCACATTAGGGATCACATCGTAATTTACATGACCGGCTTGCCCCGCTATGCGCTCCACACAGGCAACAGCTTCCTCCTCGGCTTTGTGCGCCAGCATGGGGCCTGCAATCACGTCTCCAATCGCATAGATGCCGGGGACGGATGTTTGGTAATGGGCATCGACTGGAATACGTCCCTTGTCATCACACGCTAGGCCAACCGCGTCGAGGCCTAAGCCCGTAGTGTTGGCTTTGCGACCAACCGCGA
>CAWVTP010000188.1:0-2462 GCA_963933035.1 uncultured Puniceicoccaceae bacterium
GCGCGACTCCATCAACTCCTGCGCGTGTTGTCATTGACCTGGCAAGGCCTCCGCCGCAATCAAATTCCCGTACAGGCGGCAGCGCTTACCTTCTATTCTTTAATTGGGATTGGTCCGCTGATTGCCTTCGGTATTATGATCTCTGGCTTTCTCTTAGACCAAGATATGACTCAAAGTGATGGCCCATCACAGGACAGCGTCGTGGTGCAGGCGATTACCCATGCCATCACCTTTGCAGCGCCCCACGTAGCCGTTCAAATCAATGAAAATGGCCAAGCCATGCAGCAAAGACAACTGGCGCCCGAAATGCTCGAGCTGATTCACAACTTTAGCGCTGCTGCAAAATCTGGGACCGTCGGGGTCATCGGCTCGCTGATGTTACTGGTGATCGGGGTGCAAGTCCTCAGCTCCATTGAGAAATCATTCAATACACTGTGGGGCGTTGCTAAAGGCCGTAAACTCTCTGAGCGCATTGTCACCTATTGGACCTTCATTAGCCTAGGTGCCGTACTGGGCACCGCTGCGCTTACATTGATGAGCGTCAACACTTTCTTTCGCTTTGCCGAAACACTCCCCTTTGGCAACTCCATTGCGGCTCTGATCCAGTTTTTATTTCCAGTCATTGCTTTTTTAATGATCGCGCTGCTTTTAGCGCTATTTTTTCGATTCATTCCTAATACACACGTCCGCTGGAAGCCAGCCTTGGTGGGAGCGCTACTCGTCGTCGGCCTACTGCATATTTATAAATTGCTATCATTTTTATACGTACAACGAGTGGTGGATACCAAGAGTCTGTATGGATCGGTGGGCATCATTATCGTACTCATGCTAGGCCTCTATATATTTTGGCTGATGATTTTGCTGGGCGCTCAGCTCACCTATGCAGTGCAAAACGCCGACTATCTGAGCAACGAAAACGCATGGCAAAAAACTAGCGAACGGGCACGTGAGATCATTTCACTAGCCATACTGATGCTGATCACGAAGCGCTTCCAACTAGGCGATGCCCCCATTCACTTCAGCGAATTGTATAAAGCGCTGCGCGTGCCCAGCCACATTCTCAATTCAGGGATTACGCGACTCTGCTCCATGGGGTATATTTATCCGGTCGAATCTTCCAACTCCCACAACGAGAACGATCGCGCCTATCAAGCTGGCCAGCCCCTTCATGCGCTTACACTAGCGGAATTCAAACAGGCATTCGACTGCTTTGGCAACAATGAAGGTTCCGAGCTAATCGCGCGCGCCTACCCCGGCATTCGCAGCTACCAAAATGCACTGCTAGCACAAGCGGAGGATCCACTAGCGAAAATCCAGCTCGGCGACCTGATCGCTACCGAGGAAAAGCAGCCCAGCCACTAGCTTGAGAAACCATTTGCCCCCGCCATAAGACTAAATAGCGAGCGCTATACTCTTCAGCGTTACGATTCCTGACTTTCGACAGCATTGATCACCTTGGCTTGTTCAAACTTCTCTTGCATGGTCGGGTTCTTACGGGTTAATTTTTTGACCGTGACATCCTGGGCCTTATCATTGGCTAAGCGCAGATTGTTTTCCGACTTCAAGAGTGCGTCACGCGTCTTTTGTAGATGCGTAATAGACTTATCAATCTCCGCAACCGCAGTCTGAAATTGCTTGGAGGCCAACTCATAATTACGTCCAAACTTGGACTTAAAATCTTCTAAATCTGCCTCAAAATTGGTCACATCGATATTTTGCGCCTTCACCAGAGCCAGTTCGTTTTTATAACTGAGCGCATTCGAGGCAGCGTCGCGCAGTAAGGTGATCATCGGAATAAAAAATTGTGGCCGGATGACATACATTTTTTCGTAGCGGTAAGACACATCCACAATGCCAGTATTGTACAATTCATTCTCCGGTTCTAGCAGCGAGACTAAGATGGCGTACTCACAGCCCTTCTCACGGCGGTCTTTGTCCAACTCCTTGAAAAAATCTTCATTTTTCTTTTTAGTCGCCGTGGTGTCACTCTCGTTCTTCATCTCGAACATGATAGATACAATCTCAGTCCCCGTCTCGTCGATGTCCTTAAAAATATAGTCCCCCTTACTGCCCGAGCGAGTATCGTTATCCTTTTCAAAATAAGCCTGCGGAAATGCGGTGGCACGAATACGATTGAACTCGATTTCACAATGCTGTTCTAAGGTTTCACCGACCATTTTGGTGGACAGCTTGGCCTTAAAATCTTTTAAGCGCTCGATTTCTTCGTCGCGGTCTCTCAGGCGTACCTCATACTGCTCCATGAGCGCTTTTTCGGCTACCTGCTTTTCCAAGGACGCTTGCTCAACACTATGTTTGAGCGAGTCACGCTCTTTCTCCACAACGCTCACTGCTTCTGTAATCGCCAGCCTTTGGCTAACCTCCTTGGCTTCGAGTTGACCATTCAACTCTTGAATTTCCTTTTGCTTTTCAATTGCAGCAAGCTTCGTGGCGTTCTCGCCTGC
>CAWVTP010000189.1:0-2377 GCA_963933035.1 uncultured Puniceicoccaceae bacterium
GGCCGTCGCAGCGATTCGGTAAGCATTCGTAGTGATTTTCATATGTGTTTGTTTGTTTTGTTGTGTACATACCAACGGTCGTACGATTACGATACAAAAAGAGTAATTTTATAAATGCAAAGCTAATAGCTATGAGTATTTTTCATGTGAGACGTGAAAGATATTGTCGCTTTAGTGCCCCTCAAGCATCCTTTTTGACCCATCTTAATTCAATAAGGATTGATTTTATTCATGCAGTCACTCGGCTATATCGGCTGGGCTGGCCTCATTTATTTGCCATCTGAATTGGCGATTGAGCGCGAGCTCGCTATCTTACCAATTACATGCACAGCACCCGCGACTACATATCTCTCAAAAACCTAAGGCAAAACAACTTAAAAGGCATCGACGTTCAAGTTCCATTGAGGAAATTGACCGTTGTGACCGGCCCGAGCGGCGCTGGAAAGTCCTCGCTGGCCTTTCAGAGCCTGCATGCGGAAGGGCAACGGCGCTACGTTGAGACCTTCTCGCCCTACACTCGGCAATTTATGGAATTACTGGATCGCCCGCAAGTTGATCAGGTCGAGAATATTCGGCCTTCCATCGCTGTGCAGCAAGCCAACAGCGTCAAAACATCCCGCTCAACGGTGGGCACCTTGACAGAATTGTGCGATTATTTTAAAATCTGGTTTCATCACGCAGCGCAACTCATCGATCCTGAAAGTGGCGAAGTGATTCGCAACATGCACCCCCAAGCGGTCTGGAGTCTGTTGAGCGAGCGCTATGTCAATACACGCTGCCTGATCGCCTTCCCCCTCAAAAAACCGGGGAATATGGAATGGCGCGAGCTGCTGAGCGCCTTACAGCAACAGGCTTACAGCCGGGCCATCATCGCAGCCACGGAAACGGCAGCCAGCATACAGCGCATTGCAGATCTGGCGGCGGACTCGATCCATCCAGAGACCGAACTATGGGTGATTCAAGATCGCGTCACCATCGCGAACGCACAGCAGGCGCGCGGCATTGAAGCCTGTACCCAGGCCTTCAAGCTGGGACAGGGCTGCTTGCTGCTGCTGGATGAAAAAGCGCAACTCTTGGAGCGTGTGCACGAGGGCCTGTGCTCACTCAGCAATGGCAAACGCTATTCAGCGGCCAGCCCCGCCTTATTTTCATTTAACTCGCCCGTGGGTGCCTGCCCACGTTGTCGTGGCTTCGGGCGCATTATTGAAATCGATCCGCAAAGGGTCATTCCAAATCCGCAAAAATCGATCGATGAAGGGGCCATACGCGCTTTTCAAGGTGAGAATTATTCCGAGCATGTATACGAATTGCAAGCGGCCGCGCAGCAAAAAGGTATCCGCACAGATCGGCCATGGCAGGCCATGACAGCTGAAGAACAGCGCTTTGTATTTGAAGGAGATGTGGACTACTCATCGGGTTCTGGGCTTTGGTATGGCATCGATCGCTTTTTTCAATATCTAGAAAAAAAGGTCTACAAGATGCACATCCGGGTCTTTTTGTCCAAATTTCGCAGCTATCGGACCTGTCCCGACTGCCTAGGCACTCGCTTAAAACCGGAAGCCCTCAATTGGAAATGGCAGGGCTACACCCTGCCAGAACTGTACCAGATGCAAGTCACAGAGCTTTTGCAGCACCTACCGGCGACGGGGTCAACGCAGCCACTCGATGCCAGTGGGCGCGCACTAGAGAATATTCAGACCCGCCTGCAGTTTTTACAACAAGTGGGCCTGGGTTACCTGACGCTTGACCGCAGCTCTCGCACACTCTCCGGGGGGGAAACCATGCGGGTTAACTTAACCAGCTGCTTGGGCTCCGCCCTCACCGACGGCCTATTTGTGCTGGACGAACCCACGGTGGGCCTTCATGCGCGGGATATTGATCAACTGGTTGCCATCCTCCAAAAACTCTGCCACAGCGGCAACACCGTGGTGGTGGTGGAGCACGAGGAAGTCGTCATGCGAGCGGCCGATCATCTGATCGAGATTGGTCCCAGACCTGGACGCTTTGGGGGCCACGTATGCTTCGCTGGCAACTACTCGCAACTGCTCGCTAGCGACACCCTGAGCGGCCGCTACCTTTCCGGGCGCACCCAGATCGCAACTCCCCAAAGACGAGCGCTTAGCAAAGAAACCCCCTATTTATCAGTTTATAATGCCAACCAGCACAACTTAAAACAGCTCAGTGTCCACATCCCGCAACAGGCTTTCGTCTGCCTGAGTGGCGTATCCGGCTCCGGAAAATCCACCTTACTCAACCAGGTCATCTACCAAAATCTTTTAGCTCAAAGCGGACAACTGGCGGAATCTGCTGCACCGATTGACTCGATTGAGTCTAGCCTCGCCATCTCCGAAGTGGTGCTGATCGATCAAAGTCCGGT
>CAWVTP010000190.1:0-2371 GCA_963933035.1 uncultured Puniceicoccaceae bacterium
TGATGGGATTCACTGTATGAATCCAGCGTGATAGCTGAGTGGGATGAGCAGTTGGGCCCCTACGAAGTACAAGACCAAGAATTGGTCGTCTTACAATGACAGCTTGAAGCAGCGTGGATCGTTGTCGATCTGGTTTGATCCGGAGATGGTTTGGACACCGCCACCAAGCGGCAAGCGCGGTCGGCAGCAGCAATTCAGTGATGCCGCCATTCAGACTTGTCTGACGCTGAAGGTCCTGTTTGGCATGCCGCTTCGCCAGACAACTGGGTTCGTCCAGAGCTTGCTGCGGCTGGTTGGGTTGGACTGGGCCGCGCCGGATTTCAGCACCTTATGTCGACGTCAGCAGACACTGAACGTGAGCCTGCCGTATCGCGGATCTACAGGGCCACTGAACCTCCTAATCGACAGCACAGGCATCAAGGCCGAAGGTGAAGGCGAGTGGAACGCACGCAAGCACGGAGGCTCCAAGCGCCGTGTTTGGCGTAAGATACACATTGGCATCGATGAGGAAACGCTCGAAGTGCGGGCGGTCGAAGTCACCGGTAGCAACATTGGTGACGCACCCATGCTACCCGAACTTCTGAACCAAATTCCATCCGATCAGGACATCGGTAGCGTTACTGCGGATGGGGCGTACGACACCCGTAAATGCCACGAGGCGATTGCCGCCAGAGACGCCCATGCAGTGGTCCCGCCACGCAAGAATGCAAAGCCCTGGAAACCAACGAGCACCGGAGCAATTGCTCGTAACGATGCGGTCAATGCGCAACGATATCTGGGCCGCACGCCACATCGTCTTTTGGGCGTTCATCGAGTTATTGCACCCAAGTCTTCAAATTTGTCATGGTTCCTCCTTGGTCGGCACTATTTACCAATCCAGACGGGGTCCCGCTTGGCCAAAAAGGCCTGGGTCCCTTCTTGTGAATCTTCACTTTCAAGCATCCTTTCGAAAGCTGGGTATGCTGCGCTAAACGCATCGCGCAATGATGCGTGGTTAAGACCGGAGAGCATCATCTGTTTGGTCGCCGCAATCGCCAGAGGCGCGCCCTTTACAATGTCCTGCGCCCACGTCAAAGCCTGTCCTCGCGCGTGCGCAAAGTCGTGCGCTACATGATTGATGACCCCGAAATCCTTCATCTCGGCGGCGCTGAATAGCCGTCCTGTCAGGGCGATCTCCATCGCCTGTTTCATCCCGATGTAACGCGCCAGCCGGTGGAGCCCGCCTGATGCCGCAAGGCCAACCCGCGGCTCTGGCAGGCCAAAGCGCGCGCCCGGCACCGCAACGACCAAATCCGCCGCCAGAACCAGTTCCAGCCCGCCTCCGATACAATCACCGTTCACCAGGGCAATGACGGGTTTACACAGATCGTAGCGCTGACACAGCCCGCCAAACCCAGTTGGAGGAAAGCTGTCGCCACCAGTTTTGGCTCGATCCTTCAAATCCGATCCGACACAAAACGCGCGATCCCCAGTTCCGGTCAGAATCGCCACCCGCAGCGCTGGGTCCGCGTGAAGCTGGTCGAACGCCGCGTGCAATTCAGCATGGCTTTGTTCGTCTAGGGCATTGCGCACCCGGGGTCTATTAATGGAAACGGTCATCACCCCTTTGTGCGCGACAACCTGAATAGGAGGTTCAACAGTCACGGTTCAATCCTCTATCTGCGTTAGGCCGATTAATGTCTGGTATTTGATCCAACACCAAAACCTACAAATTAGTCTGGTTCACACTATGCAAAAATTAGCAATTTTAGCAAACCACTTGGCGGCCCGGTGTACTTTGACGCTGTCTTAATCGTTTAAAAACTCTGTCGCCCTGGTCGTATCATCAGTCCACTCGCAGGGACGTAACTGGTACCAACGGTCCGTTTCCCCAAGATTAAAGGGCAGGTAGAGGCTTTGTGCTGATCAAGTTTGTGAATGAGACGGGTTTTGCCGGGCCGCTTGGCGGCAGTCTCGCGCAAAAGTTGCATCGTGACGCCTGACGGCATGACATAGGCCTCAATCTGCTCTGCGCGCGACATCACTGAACTCTACAGCAAAAATTAGTTTCGGTGATCTGAACATACAAAATATTCTTTCGAGCGCGAGTGAACTAAGCGATAATGAAAGGAGTGTATTAGAATTCTATTTTAAAAGAATGGAGCAGGACACTACACGGTATCAAAAGCTAATTGAAAATTGATGAAGTCTTTGAGCGTGACTTATTGATTAAAGTCGATCACTCGCCCAACAAAACTCTCCTCAAATGAATTCACCACCCCAACTCTAAAGCCCCCAGCACGCAGACCGTGCACCCGCTTAAGGGGGGGGCGGCCTGTGTGCCATGGCTCTTGGAGCGTGGGGGTTGGGCGCAGTAACCCCCGGACGGAGG
>CAWVTP010000191.1:0-2357 GCA_963933035.1 uncultured Puniceicoccaceae bacterium
CTCACCAATAGGGTGCTCAAAAAGTCCTTAGGTGACCACGGCACATGGCTGCCTAGCAGGCCAGCAGTCACGTATGTTTATACGCTCCCATTGCCTTCAGTTGCCGAGCACCTTGCTCAGCCTATTGCATAATTAAGGTTCAATTCAGCCGCCGAATTCCTTGGAGTTTTTCCGCGATCCGCTTGAGCGTTAAGGCGCTATCCAAAAATTAGGTGCGCGCTTCGATCAGTTCTGCCCAGTCACATAAAAAATCTGCCATCGTCTCAAAGCGCTGGCGCACTGTTTCATTCGAGATCAAACCGATCTGATAAAACTCCAGCACGCCTTGGCGACAGGTAATGCTACCTTTGCTCGCTTGAATAACGGCTCGGACGGTCTCCTGATGGGAATCCCCCAACGCGCGCGTCAATCGGCGCTGATCGTTGGTTCGAACATCCAGCGCCGCATCAAATGCGGATTCGTCTGCCATCCATTGAGCGAGTCCTTTAACATCGCGCTGCCGCATCCGCCCCATCAGCCCACGACCGGTTATTTGAAACATAAATTCTGGCGCATCCACCGCAACTTTCAGGCGAGTTTCGATTTGTCGCGTATTTTGCAACCCTTTACCCGGAACGGAAATCGATATTTCACGCCCCCGATACTCCCCATAAACATAAGGTTCCGGTCGATTAAATCCTGCCAACTGGGCGGGCGGCAGGGTCAGCTCAATCTGAAAACGATCTGCTAAGTTTTCAAATTGGCGAACGATTCGCAGCGAAGCTTGACGCAAAATACACCAAAATAGCCCAAATACTAAGCCGATTGCAGCGATTCCTAGCACATATTCCATAATGGCAATACAGTACGAGAGGATTCTTCTCTGTGGCGAGTATGTTTTTTGGGCTACGCCCTGCTAAAGTACATCCGCCAAGCTTCACCACCATTCAGTGATCAAAAAAGATCTAAAATCGGGCGTCCCTTGTCCGCGATTTGAAAACTACGTCCGTTTGGCGCATACAGTATTTTGTCAATTGGCAGCCCCAGAGCATGGGCAATGGTGGCATTGAAGTCGGGAATCGAGACGAGATTTTCAGTGACATTCTGCCCACGCTCATCTGTGGCACCATAAACCTGCCCACCCCGAATACCGCCACCGGCCATCATGCAAGTAAATGCCTGCGGGTGATGAGAGCGTCCCAAATTATGATCCAATTCCGGCGCCCGCCCAAACTCGGTACCGATCACGACCAAGGTTTCATCAAGTAAGCCTCTTAGCTGTAAATCATCTAATAGAGCAGCAATGGGGGCATCGATCTCATATCCCAGCGATTCCAAGTCATTATGATTGTTATGATGGGTATCCCAACCGCGTGAAGTTAATTGGACAAACTGCACTCCTGACTCAATCAAGCGCCGGCTCAATAAACAAGCAGCCCCAAAATGACCTTGGCGCACAGCATAGCGCTCCTGAACTTTACTTGACTCCTGATTCAAATCAAAGGCTTTTAAGTCCTCACTAAACATCAACTTGGCCGCCTCTTTATACACATCTGTGTAGGCTTGCATCGATTGGGTACTGTATTCACGCTGAAAACTTAAATCCATAAGTTTAACGAGCTCCAGCCGCTCACTAAACTCCCGATCTGATACGCCGTGGTGTAGCTGCGCGTGGGAAAGACCATCGTGTGGATTCCCTAGATGCAGGGGTGCATATTTCGCGTCGAGAAAACCACAGCCACCTGGCAAATTATTGCTACCGCCGATTCGAATATTCCCCGGAAGCGTGGAATTCGTTGCGCCCGACAGGTGATTTAACCAAGCGCCTAGACCGGGATGTTGAATGGTTCCACGCGGCTCATAACTGGTGTGTAAAAAATACCGCCCTTGCTCGTGCGCACCTTGATTGGAATTCATCGAGCGAATGATGGCCAGTTTGTCCATATGCCTGGCTAAGTTTGGAAAGTAAGCCGCAATTCGAAGGCCCGTTATATTTGTCTGAATGCCCTCAACTGGGCCCTGATCCTTCCAATTTGGCTTCAAATCGAAAGTATCGAGATGACTCATCCCACCCGAAAGATAAATATAAATGACTTGCTTGGCAGTGGCCGCTTGTTGGGCCTGCGCCGCCCACAAGGGAGCACGATTCACAGAGCTGAGTCCCAGACCCAAGAACGCCTTGGCTGTATACTGCATAAACTTGCGACGCGACAACTCGTCTAACTGATTGAGTTCGGGGTACATGGTACAATCGAATGACTACAACAGCGTGCACAATTCTTACAAAACAATCAAGCCTCAAAGCTGAACCAACTTAAGACTGGCAGGGTAACTTTATTTAAATAGCTTTGATGAGTCTGCATCAGGCGTAGAAAAAA
>CAWVTP010000192.1:0-2299 GCA_963933035.1 uncultured Puniceicoccaceae bacterium
GTGCGCAGATCAACGCAGCTCAGAACCAAAAGTGTTTCGGTTTGAAAGACTTGCCACTTGCTGTGCGCTGGCGGCGTTGCTCTCGCCTAGGCAGGGCTTCCAGCCCAACCGTTGGCGAGAGAGCCTTGCCTGCATCACAGCAAATCGGCAATCTCGGCACATGGGAGGTTTCCAGAGGTGCCCCTAAGAACTAAAAGCGTTTATGGAGCCAAAAAACATCCAACGGACTTTCCAGAAAGGCAGCTTCCAATGCCTTATTCGCAGCACGCGCCATTTGAGATCGATCCTTTATCGCCGAACCCTCTGGTAGTTTTACCGGATTAAAGCTCAACTCCCATTGTTGAGGCCCCACCAGCTTGAAAGTCAAAACTAACATGGGGGCTCCCGTACGACGATGCATTAAACCCGGCAATGGATTCGTCGGCACCTCCACCCCAAAAAAGGCAGCCGGTGTGCCCTCACGCATTTTTTGATCGGCCAGTACCGCTAAAATCCCACCGGAACGCAAAAACGCCATAGGCTTATGGAATCCATCCTCACGACTAAATAATTGCATACCAAATTGCTCTCGTAACTTACGTACATATAGATCCACTGCAGCATTATTCAGCGGTCGATACATTGAGGCAAATGGTGCAGTGATGCCCGCCTCTTTGAAATACAGAGGCAACTGAGTTAGAACCTCCCAAGGCCCCATGTGGCCCAATAGCAAAATTGCACCTCGTTCCGACTGCAGTGCTTGAATCAAACATTCCAGACCTTGCACCTTGACGTGCGCTTTTGTTTTTTGAAAACAAGCTTGGTTGAGCTGAAAGCCCAAGAGCAAGTGCATAAAGGATCGCTTGAAAACTTCGGGGCTCAATTGCTCCACTGGCGCCGCCAGAGCTGCAGAGGCATCGTTTGCCAAGGGCTGATGGGGGCCAAGAGTACCTTCCTTTCCTGGGGACTGTAGCGCGGTCTTAACAATTCCTAGATTACGGCGAACGATCTTGCGACGAGCGGCCAAAAGATAATGTAAGCCCCCCCCTAAGCAACGCCCGAAAGCACACACACATTTGAGCGGCCAACAGCGCAGAAAAACGACAAAGCAGCGCAAAAGAAACAACTGGAGACAGTCTCCTATGACGACTTTATTATTTTTTTGCATATGTATCAGATCCCTATATTGCACGTAATTGGTACGCACAAGGATGCTGCATAGCGAAAGGGACTTGTCGACAAGTTAAAAGTCGATACAAACAAAGCGCATGGAGTTTTCAACCGAAACCAATGCACTGATCCTGAGCTGCCTTTGCTTCACCATCGGTTTGCTGGGGAGTTTTTTGCCTATAATTCCAGGCAACCTCATTGTTTGGATCGGAATTTTGAGTCACCGTCTTTGGCTAGGCGACGCCTCTGTTAGCTGGTGGATGGTTTGCATAACGGGCTTCATGACACTCGCAGCGCTTTTAGCCGATGTGCTATTGGGACTGTGGGGCGCAAAACGATTTGGCGCCAGTAAAAATGGACTCATCGGAGCGGTCATCGGAGCCATCATTGGCCTCTTCCTCCCCCCACCCCTGCTGTGGCTGATCCTGGGTCCGCTACTGGGAGCCATTGTCGGCGAGTTGACGGCAGGAAAAAATATTGCAGCTGGTAGCAAAGCTGGACTGGGGGCACTGTTGGGCAGTCTACTGGCTTTTATTTTAAAATTTGCTATTAGCTTGAGCTGTATTGCCCTGTTCTTCCTGGCACTTAAATTAAGCTAACGAACCATCAACGAAGTTTTGGGTCCTGCATAGCCATCCACTTGCGCTTCGACAACGACATTAGAGCGAATACCACCCCGGCCCTTCCAAATGGTTTCCAGACGCGCCCATTTAGGCTGAACAGCCGCATAAAAATCCTCGAATATTTTATTGGTCGCAGCCTCGAAAAAGATGCCCTTATTGCGATAAGCGTGTAGATATAGCTTCATGGCCTTCAGCTCGATACAGCAGTCTGCTGGCGCATAGCTGAAAACCACCTGAGCATAATCGGGATGCCCGGTCATGGGACAGGTAGAAGTGAACTCCTCTTGAATATGCTGGATCGTATAATCCCGTTTTGGATTTGGATTTGGGAAAGTTTCAATAGCCATAAATGGGATGGTGCGACAGAAATCAAAAAAATCAACTCTCAGCACAGCTTCTAGCAAGAAAATCAATTTCAACGGCATTGTAAGGATCCCCCTACTTGATCATCATAATTTAGCGCATGTCCTTTTTATGGGCACCTCTGGAAACCTCCCATGTGCCGAGATTGCCGATTTGCTGTGATG
>CAWVTP010000193.1:0-2289 GCA_963933035.1 uncultured Puniceicoccaceae bacterium
CCAACCGCCACTGGCAATCCGTCTGGCAGGCCGGTGCTTTGTGCAACTTCTGTTAGAAGGGAGCCAAGATTTTCCGCGCTGATTTGTGGTGGTAAAACGGTATTTTTCAAGGCCTCGACACCCAATTCGTTAAAGCTTTCAGATGCATAATCCATTAACTTTAGATCAAAAAACGGTATCGTGGCATCCGAAAAATCGGTAGCTAATTTGCCAGTCAGTTTGTAGTTGATCCAGTCTTTGGAGTGGAGGATGGTTACGGCCTTAGCCGCTAAATCTGGCGCATCTAACTGTATTTGTTTGTAAATTGCTGCGCTTGTTCCCGCCCAAAGCTCAGTTCCACATTTTAAACTTGCTTTAAGTGCAGCCCCTGTCGATCCCCATTCATCAACTGACCCTTGTGCAAAAGAGTCGTTCCATAAAATTGCATCTGTGACTGGTTTCCCATTCTTGTCTAGCATCCAGAGCCCATCACCCTGGCCACAGACACCAATTGAAATAGGCGTGCCGTAGTCGAGTTTATCTACTAGTTGCGCAAGCAGATGCCTAGTTATAGCCCAAATTTCGTTCATGTCCTGTGAAGCTCGATCAACAATCTTTGATTTAGGAGCTGGCTCAGACACAATTTTTATTAGCTTACCTGCTTCAGAAAAAGCAGCTGCTTTGATTACCGAAGTACCAACATCCAAGCCAATACAGTAATATCGTGTCATTTCAAAACCTCTTTAGATTGACATATGACATCTAATTGCACATAAGTAAATTGAGCTTGGGTCTAACAAGCGTGTGCCTTACAAGGCTCAAAATTTGGGTAAAGCCCGTTAAAAGTTGGGTAAAGCCCATTAACAGACTGGGAGGAAAAGATGAAATTTTCAATTTTAATTAATACAATTGCTTTTGCAGCTACCTTTGCAGCAACCAGCGTAATGGCTGATGGTCATTTATCTCTTGAGGGCAAAAGGATCGGTGTGGCCGTTGTTGGAACACAGCACTTTTGGGATCGCGAGGCATTTAACGGTGCTACGAGTACTGTAGAAAAGCTAGGTGGAGAGGTTGTGCCCGTTGACGGTGGTCGCGACAACCAAGTCCATGCTGATAATCACGACGTCCTTTTAGCTAATAAGGTGGATGCGGTTATATCAATTCTTGGTGACGGTGCAGTAGAACCAAAATTTGAGGCGTTAAAAAACGCAGGGATCCCTGTATTCACGGTTGATCATGCTTCACCTCACGGAGTAAATAATACCACATCAGATAATTACTACATGGGTACGACCATCGGGCGCTACATGGCTGATGCGATCGGCGGTGAGGGTAAAGTTGCCGTATTTAATGCCTTTGAAGGCGCACTGCGCATTTGTGGTATTCGGGCAGGTCTATGGAAATACGTATTGCAAGACTATCCCAACATCGAAATTGTGCAGCCAGAGCTTGCTGAAGAATTTGCTAATGCGCCCGAAGACGCGCGCAAAAAGACTCTCGATCTTTTGAGCCAGTATCCTGTAGGTACACTCGATGCGATACATGTGGGCTGTTGGGACCAACCTGCTATTGGTGTGGTGCAAGCTTTAGAAGAGGCTGGACGTGATGATGTTTTGGTAACCGCTTTGGATGGTGGCCCAGACACACTTGAGATCATGGCCGAAGATGGATCACCATTTGTCGCTAATGTCGCTCAGCAACCGAACCTTATTGGCTCCACTAGCGCTATGAACGTAGCGCGCTACTTTGCTGGTGAGAAATTGCTCCCACAAACTTATGTGGACGTCTTCCCGGTAAATGGTCAGGCCGAGGCGAAAGCAGCGTACAAGTCACTAGGATATGGTACGCTTGACTGATCCCCATGGGGTTTAAAATGCAAGGGTTCGACGAGAAATTGGGCCCTTGCCTTTAACAATTTTTGAAACATCGGGTAAATGAATTGACGCCAATTCTCGATATGGCTGGTATAACTGTGGTTTTCCCCGGGGTGAAGGCCTTGGATTTAGCAGCTTTGATCGTGCGCCCAGGGGAGGTCCATGGGCTTGTTGGTGAAAATGGTGCTGGCAAGTCCACCATGATTAAAGTGCTTGCTGGGGTTTACGCGCCCGATGAAGGAACTGTCTCGTTGGATGGTGAGAGGCAAGTCACTTTATTGCCTAACGCAATACATGCTGCTGGTGTCCGCTTTATTCATCAAGAGCTACATCTTGTGCCGCATTTCACCGTGGCCGAGAGTGTATTCATGGGTCAGGAAATCTCAGGTCGTTTTGGGTTGGACACCAACACAATGAACGAGCGATCTGAAGTTTT
>CAWVTP010000194.1:0-2229 GCA_963933035.1 uncultured Puniceicoccaceae bacterium
TCCTTGCGCACGTCATGAAAAAGGTACTCACCCAAGCCATCGAAAGTGATGCACTTCATAAAACGCGCTGGAATGATACGATCCGTATCAATATCGTCGCCGGGGACAAATACTGCTGCACCGCTGACGGATTTAATCGGTCCTGTTGCCATAATGATAATCTGTTAATTGTTTTATTTTTCCTTAGACAGCAAACACTTCTCGTGCATCCGTAACTTGACCTTCCACCGCCGCAGCGGCGACCATTAAGGGACTCATCAACATGGTGCGCCCAGTGGGACTCCCCTGACGTCCTTTAAAATTTCGATTAGAAGAGCTCGCACAAAGCTGATCTCCAATAAGTTTGTCGGGATTCATCGCCAAACACATCGAACAACCTGCCGCACGCCATTCGAAGCCAGCATCGGTAAATATTTTATTCAAACCGAGTCCCTCCGCAATCTTGGCAACCACTTGCGATCCGGGTACCACAATAGCGGTCACACCCTCAGCAACTTTGCGACCTTCAACATACTTGGCAACTTCTTGAAAATCACTCAGACGACCATTCGTACAAGAGCCGATGAAGGCGACATCAATCTTCTTACCTCGAATGGGACTGCCTTGTTCAAATTGCATGTACTCAAGCGCCTCTGAAATCGAGTCCCGCTCAGATTGCGTGGTACCATCCGCAACTGCTGGAATGCACTCATCGATGCCAACACCCTGCCCCGGCGTGATCCCCCAAGTAACGGTCGGCTGAATGCTGGCGGCATCAATCTCCACCAGATCGTCATAAGCGCATCCAGGATCAGAAGCATAGGATTGCCACTGTGCAATCGCTTGATCCCACTCAGCACCTTGTGGCGAATAGGGACGGCCTTTGAGGTATTCAAAAGTTGTGTTATCGGGGTTCACATAGCCAACCCGTGCACCGCCTTCAATCGACATGTTGCAGACCGTCATACGCTCCTCCATGGAGAAATCATCAAAGGTACTGCCACCATATTCATAAGCAAATCCGGTCCCCCCCTGAGTGCCGAGCAGCCGAATGATGTGCAAAATAACATCTTTAGCATAGACCCCTGGTCGCAGTGCACCGTTCACGTTGATGCGTCGTACTTTGAGTTTATTGAGCGCGATCGTTTGCGTGGCTAACACGTCGCGTACCTGACTAGTCCCTATACCAAAAGCGATCGCACCGAAAGCCCCATGGGTTGCGGTATGCGAGTCTCCGCAGGCTATCGTAGTGCCAGGTTGCGTAATCCCTTGCTCAGGACCCACAATGTGCACAACGCCCTGTTTACCCGTATTTGTGTCAAAAAATGTAATGTCCTGCTCCGCACAATTGCGACGCAACTCTTCGATCATGCCCTGAGCTAATGGATCGCTGTAGGGCTCGACCAACTCGTTGGTGGGGACGATATGATCCACGGTCGCAAATGTCCGCTGCGGATATGCAACCTTTAAATCCTGATCACGCAACATACCAAAAGCTTGCGGGCTGGTCACTTCGTGAATAAGGTGAGTCCCGATGAGCAACTGGGTTTGCCCATTTGCTAATTCGCGCACAGCGTGCGCCTCCCAGACCTTCTCAAATAAAGATTGACTCATAGTGTTTCCCGTAAATTAAGCAAAATTGGATTGTTTAATAGCGCACAATTCGACTTGTCCACTGTAAAAAAAACAAGACCTGCACTATGAAAGTGCAGGTCTTGGAGAAAAAATATAAAATTTAATTAAACGAGTGCTTTAAGTCCAGCACCTGCCTTGAATTTGACCGACTTTGAAGCTTTGATTTGGATCTTTTCGCGAGTTTGTGGGTTGATGCCCTCGCGTGCAGCACGCTCTGTAACCGAAAAAGTTCCGAAGCCGATAAGCTGTACGTTTTGATCCTCTTGGATACCTTTTTTCAAGCCTTCCAACACGGCTTCAACAGCACGCTCGGCTGTCGCTTTGGATGTTTCAGCACCTAAATGCTCTTGTACACTGGCAACGAGTTCTGATTTATTCATAAAATAATGGTTTAAGGTTATGTGCTAGAGTTAGCTCAATGTGAGCAAAATTGCGGATTTTTCATTCGTCAATCAAAATGTTTACGAATGGAGTAAGTCGTTTCGAGCGAGTTAACACCAGTAAAAACTTACGAATTCGAATTATTGAGAGCATACCAAAACGATTTCTATGGAGCGATCTTAGGGCACCTCTGAAAACCTACCAAGACCGAGACGAATACAATTTTGATTTTGA
>CAWVTP010000195.1:0-2153 GCA_963933035.1 uncultured Puniceicoccaceae bacterium
TTTTCTACGCCTGATGCAGACTCATCAAAGCTATTTAAATAAAGTTACCCTGATGAGAAGTCCGCGACTCAGGTATTATTATTGACAATAGTGAACTTATGTTCATTGTAACTGGGAGTCATGGCTAAGATTATCCATTTCCCACGCTGGCTAGAGGTGCTCGATGCTTCGAATTTATCGAGTGAGATTCGTGAGAGTTTTAAGGTAACCTTGCGTTGGTATTTGGCTTGGTGCTCACGTCAGTCACTCGCTTGCAGTGTGGAGTCTGCGCGAAATTTTATCGAATGGGCGGAAGCTGAAAAAAATCCGAACCGGTGGATGAGCGAACGCTGGAAGGAGGCTATTCGGTGGTTTTTTGTGACGGCAAAGGCGCAGGCTACGATCTGTCAAACTCAGTGTGCGACTGCTAAAGACATATCGGTGGATAAAGAAATTCAAGATCCATTCCGGTCGTCGGCTTGTACGCGCCCACGATTACTAGAATCAGGGCAGCAACGGAGACCAACCATTTCGGGCGACTCTTACAAATCGTGGAATGATACGGATGCAGAACGAATTAAAGCTGTGAATAGGGATGAGGCGAGCATTTTGGCCTTGATGCGGCGACATGGGATGGCACTAAAAACGGAGCGTACATATCTGCGCTGGTATCGTGACTTTATGGGGCACAGCGGCATTCCCCAGGGGGAGATGATCCGGGCGGAGGCCATTAAGTCTTACTTGGACTATTTGGCGATGGAGCGATCGGTGGCCTCGTCGACACAAAAACAGGCTTTGAATGCGCTGGTTTTTGTGGCGCAGCAGGCTTTCGGACTGGAGCTTGGAGAGATGGGCGAGTTTGTGAAGGCGAAAAACCGCAAGCGAATACCGGTGGTGATGAACAAGGAGGAAACGCGTCGTTTTTTCGCTCAAATGCAAGGGGAGAAGATTTTGATGGCGCAGCTGCAGTATGCGGCCGGCCTGCGGGTGTCGGAATTAATGAGGCTCCGAGTGCAAGATCTTGATTTGGCTCGCAATCAAGTTGTGGTACGTGGTGGAAAGGGTGATAAAGATCGGGTGGCACCCTTTCCTCAAAAACTACTGGCTGCGGTGGAGGCACATTTGATCAGTGTGCGTCGTTTATTTGAGGAAGATTTGTCACATCCAGAGCTTGCTGGTGTCTACTTGCCTGAAGCTTTAGCAAGAAAGTATTCCCAAGCGGGTCGCGACTGGCGCTGGCAGTGGCTGTGGCCGAGTCGTGAAATATCGAAAGATCCTCGGAGTGGTCTCAGGCGTCGGCACCATGTCTTAGATGGGGTTTATCAGGCGGCCGTTCGTAAAGCAGGCATTCAGGCAGGGTTGAACAAAAGAATCACGAGCCACACGCTGAGGCACTCTTTTGCGACACACCTGCTTGAGGATGGTGTGGATATTAGAACTGTGCAGGACCTATTGGGACATGCTTCGGTTGAGACGACGCAGATCTACACCCATGTGATGCAAAAGCCGGGGATGGGGGTGAGGAGTCCTTTGGATCGCCTGTGAGTTTGGCTTGTAAGTAAATGAAGGCATTTTGTGCCGCGGTCGACGTTAAACTTGGTTGCGTCGTAAGAGTTGAAGTGAGCAGTAGTCCCGCGATTGCAAGCAAGCGGCTTGAGTCGGACGGTTAGGCTGGGTCCTATCATACCGTGCCTAAAAGCATGTCGATCGCTGATGTTTTGCGGCTATAGAGGGCAGAGCACAGTGTGACTGACGCCAGTTTAGCAGTTTTTTTGTTGCCTGCAATCGTTGCTGTTGCGCTAATTTCTGCAGCTTCTATTGCATGGAGGGCGATTCATTCTATCCTTTTTAATGCTGAAAGCATGCGCGCAAATTCCAATATAGTATTGTTCAGCCCAGTCGTTAGGTGCATCAGTAAAATGTGTGCTGCGTAATCAGTTGCCTTTTTCTAGAATCAGCCGAGGCTGCGAATTCCTATGAAAAAAACATACCCGCTCACGCACCCAAAGAAAAAGGTCGATCGTCTCATTGATGCGATCAAGTCAGACATTCGTAAATATTTAAAGCGGGAGCGTGCCAAGGTCGTACCTGCTCCTTACCTATGTGTTTGTGTCGTACCTCCGCAGGTCTGAGCATGTCTAAAGATTCGTGGGGGCGCGCATGATTATATTCAT
>CAWVTP010000196.1:0-2144 GCA_963933035.1 uncultured Puniceicoccaceae bacterium
TATCGACTCGCCCATTTTTGAACGGCGTGATCAAGGCTGGCATTGATCCTTTTAGCATAAAGCACTCCTTTTAATGGGCTCGCTATCCGTTTAACTGACAGCAAAATGTTGCCTAAGCTTGCTATACATCTGGCGCAATCAAACTGACACGCTACACTCTTGAGTATGTATCGTTTTCACACAAGAGATTACAAGTCATGTTAATCAGGGTTTTCAGTATTTTTTTACTAACTGCAGCGGCGGCCTTGGCTAAGGATATCCCTCGCCCCCTCGCCAGTGCTTTTTTGGCTGTTGAAAAAAAAGACTGGCAACGCGCACTTGATCTGGCCCAAAAAGATGGTGCTGTCGCCCGCGATATTGTAGAATGGCATTTACACCGCGCCAAAGCAGGTATGGCTAAAGGCGCAATTGACTTTCTGGCCCGAAATCCCGATTGGCCAGGATTGCCCTACCTTAGAAAACGTTCTGAGGGCTCTTTTCTAGCAGCTCCCATTGATATTATTGAGCCCTTCTTCGCACAAAACCCGCCCCAAACTGCACAGGGTGGATTAGCTTATGCTGCAGCGTTAAAAGCAGTGCAAAAACATGAATTGGCCCGCGATGTTGTTCGCAAAGCATGGGCGTCCTACGACATGGCGGCATTGGTTCAGGATGTTTATATTTCCACCTATGGCAAAGAAATAAAAGACCTGACGACTACCCGCCTCTATGAATTGCTCTGGAGGCAAGAGGACAAACAGGCAGAGGCGCTTTATCCTTTGCTGAACAGTGCTGAGAAAGATTTGGCAAAGGCGCGGATGGCACTGA
Organism: uncultured Puniceicoccaceae bacterium; assembly: GCA_963933035.1. Taxonomy (GTDB): domain Bacteria; phylum Verrucomicrobiota; class Verrucomicrobiia; order Opitutales; family Coraliomargaritaceae; genus CAWVTP01. The sequence continues at coordinate 808 of CAWVTP010000196.1, forward strand.
TGCAGGGAAACTCAGGCGTAGATGCTCTGCTGTCTCGGCTCTCTTTCAAGCAAAAAAAGCATCCCTTACTATCTCACGCAAGGTTCAAGTGGCGTTTAAGTAAGGGAAAGCGAAAATCAGCTATTGGGATGATGTTGGATACTAGTAAATCAAAAGAGGCCTTGGGTCGACCGGAAGTTTGGGGAGATGATCGGCGCAATATAGCACGCGATCTCGTTCGAGAGAAATCCTACCAAAAAGCCTATAAATTAGCGGCAAATCATTTTATGGATGACGGCCATATTTATGCGGACCTTGAATGGCTTTCAGGATATATCGCATTGCGCCATTTGAAAAAGCCAAAGGTGGCTCAGCTCCATTTTGAAAGACTTATGTTTGCCGTCGACACTCCTATTTCACTTGGCAGAGCGTATTACTGGCTGGCACGGGCTTACCAAGATCAAGGCAAGAGCGAAAAGGCCCACAAAGCCTTTGCACAAGGCGCTGTCTATCAAACAAGCTTTTACGGTCTACTTAGTGCAGAAGAAATTTCAGCTCCTTTTAAGTATAGTTTTCATCCGCCCAAAGAATTACCAGACTGGCGAAATGCCTCGTTTCTGAAAAGCAGCGTATTTAAAGCGGCAATTTTACTATTTGCATCAGGTCAGGACGTATTAGGAGAGCGTTTCATAACCCATATTGTCGAAACACTGCCAGACAACCAGATTTTACAGATGACGCATTTTCTGGAAGAATTTAAGCGTCCTCACGTGCTCGTCATGGTAGGCAAACGAAAAGCGAGCCAAGGCATGAGCTTCCCGCGCTCCTATTTCGCCTTGCACCCTATGATCGACGAGAATTATCCAGTACCAGCGCAGCTCTCTTTAGCCATTGCGCGCCGAGAAAGTGAATTTGACCCCCGCGTTGTTTCCCCAGTTGGCGCGGCAGGTATAATGCAGGTCATGCCACGTACGGCCAAAGAAATGGCCGGAAAAATTGGTCTGCGCTATGACCAAAATCGCATGACAACCGATTGGAAATATAATGCTCGCCTAGGAACAGTTTATCTGCAGGAATTATCTGAGAGATTTGGCGCAAATCCGGTTCTCGTTTCAGTAGCTTACAATGCCGGTCCGACCCGAGCGGAAAACTGGAGTAAGCTTTTGGGCGATCCGCGCAGCTCTAAAGTAGATATTATTGACTGGATCGAAATGATCCCATTCGCCGAGACACGTAACTATGTGATGCGCACAACTGAAAGCTTACCGATATATCGCGCGCGCCTCGGAAAGAATCCACTCCCCGTGCCATTTTCGAAATCTTTACAGGGTTCGGGCTTTTAGCCTCTCGCGCCAAAG
>CAWVTP010000197.1:0-2141 GCA_963933035.1 uncultured Puniceicoccaceae bacterium
TTGGCGAGAGCAACGCCGCCAGCGCACAGCAAGCGGCAAGTCTTTCAAACCAAAACACTTTTGGTTCTGAACTGCGTTGATCTGCGCACGAAGGGCTTCCAGCCCTTCTGTGCACAGAATCGCCTTGCTCAAAATCAAAATTGTATTCGTCTCGGTCTTGGTAGGTTTTCAGAGGTGCCCTAAACATTGAGTTTGGCAGTTTTTTAAGCAGGTTAAATCTACATCCATACAGATCATCTTCGCTCCCTAACAGAATGGGTCCCATTACAACCTAAATTCCTGCAATCAGTAAATCAGGAAACATCACAGATAGGCTACCTAAAATGCCATCAAAAAAGGATCTACCTCAGTCAACTCCAATTAGCCTAAAGCAGACTCTCAGCTGTGAAAAGTATGGACTCCCGCTTCAAATACGATTTACCTGCCGTTAGCCTAAATTTTTAAGCTATAATCTACCCATTCTCATTAAATGTTGGAGTTGCGCATGCTTTCAGATCCTTTAACGCTTATCTTCAGTATTGTATGCTTGTTCTATGCAATTCGTGGCGCCTACTTTGGACTGACTAAAGTGCTACTGCGAATCGGCGCTTTAACCGGCGCCTATCTGTGTGCGTACGCGGGCTATCCTCCTATTTCTGCCTTATTAAGCCAGCATAGCCCGATTGAATTACCGGCACCACTCTACAATGCGCTTGCTGGTTGTTTGTGTCTACTGCTTGCCTTTATCTTATTTAGTGCCATAGCAGCCTGCATTCACAGCGGGATCAAAAAGTTGACCGCTAGATATACGACAAACTTATTGACGACATGCTTGACTCGTCTGACGGCTGCACTCATCTCGTGTGCATTTGGATTAGGACTGTGCATAAGCGGATTGCTAGGTTATCTAATACTCAGCAAGCTCTTCCCACTTCCACAAATAGAGCTGACCGCATCAAATCAAGCCATCATCAATTTTAGCGAACATTTAATTCAACGCATTGAAGCTAGTGGCATCCTCAGAAATAAAGCAGATGAGGCACAGACAACGCCAAAATCTGCGCCTCTTATCAAGTCACAATCAATCCAAAAGAGTGATGGAATGACTCCGAGTGGAGACGTCAAACCATTGACCAGAATACACAATAACCTCGATACCCTGCTACTTAAGCATACCAGTACCCCGAAACAAAAACAAGCTCTTGAGCAACAGTTAAACCAACTCCTGGCGCAAGATGGACAGCTAATAAATTTTATCCACAAAAACCTTCCAAATGAATATCAACAAGACATCGACATTGCTAAACTGCTGGAGCAGGAGGATGCCCCAAAACGTATCGCTCAACAATTTCACCATCTACTGAATGATCGTCAGGCGTTGATGACCGCGCTCCAATCGCTGAAACATAATTCCTTATCGCCATCCATTCTTGAAGGGAGCGCATCTTCTTCAAATCCTAATAGTCCAGCACTCGTTGAAACTGGTCCTGCCCACTGAACGAATCTCAATTAATTTTTTAGTTTGAGCCAATGTCAGTTGCGCCAATATCCATGGCCAAGCTCCCAAATAAAAATCACCAGCTCCAAGTGCTTGCGCTCCATGGCTTCACCGGTTGTGGAGAAGATTTTTCTGCACTGCAAAAAGGTTCACTTGCTCGATGGCACTGTCCGGATCTTCCCGGGCATTTAAGTCAGGGGTCTTGCCAAGATTGCAGCTCCCAAGCTACATTAGGCTACCTGTTAGGACATGCCAATGAGCTCAATAGACCCAGGGTCCTTCTGGGCTATTCGATGGGCGCGCGCGCGGCACTACAATTGATCGCACAGCAAGCCAATTTCTGGGATGCACTTATTTTAATCAGCGCAAATCCCGGCATATCGAATCCCGCGGATCGCGCCTGCCGACTAAAAAAGGATCAGCAAATGGCCCAGCGCATAAAAAAGATCGGCCTAGCAGCCTTTTTATCGGAATGGCAAAGCCAGCCGATCATTCAGACTCAAAAAAACATCCCAGCAGATATTCGTGAGCCCATGCAATCCAACCGATTGAAACATGAAGCTAGCGGCCTTGCCATGAGTTTACTGCAATTCGGTGTTGCGGCCTGTCCAGATTTATGGCACTTGATCCCCACCATTCATTGCCCAACCCTCAGTATCACTGG
>CAWVTP010000198.1:0-2038 GCA_963933035.1 uncultured Puniceicoccaceae bacterium
TGAGGCGGCGAAGCAGATGTTTGTGAGCATGCTTCGTAAGCAGGCGGTATTTTGTAGTGTGGAAATCCTGAACTATTACGTGATGCCTTTCGGTCCCGCCGCAGGGGCACGAGCGAAGTGAGTCGGGGGCGGATGAATGAAGCCTAAGATCCCATCAATTTCCTAAAAATAAAGCTGAACGTCGACATAAGATCAAATATTGACGAACGACTACATTTAGCACATTCTAGCCGAGCACCGACATCAGGTAAAGTATCATGAACATCATAAGCGTTAAAGATCTTGCGATTTTAATAAAGGAGGAGCGAAAAGCCCGCGGATGGACACAGCTTGAACTAGCTGAACGCTCTGGCGTAAGCCGAGACTGGATTATTGCTTTGGAACAGGCCAAACCGAGCGTCGAGCTGGCCCTTGTTTTACGAACTTTGAAAGCATTAAACCTACCACTGGCGATCAATCCGGCCAGTCAACCTACTGAAGGAGCGATCAATCTAAACGATATCCTCAATCAAACGCGGCAACGCGGCCATGAATCTCAATGAGCTCGGATACCCTCAGCGTTATTGCAAATCAGCAAAAGCTCGGAACAGTCAATTACCACAAGAACCGGCTGAACTTCCGCTATGCGAAAGAATGGCAAGCATCTAGCATTGCTTTTCCACTCTCAGTCTCAATGCCTCTCTCAAAAAATGAGCATTCTCAGGAGACGATTGAAGCCTTTTTGTGGGGACTTTTACCCGACAATCAAACCGTACTCGATCAATGGGGCAAGCAGTTCCAAGTCTCACCTCGAAATGCATTTCGACTCATCGAACACGTAGGCGAAGACTGCGCAGGTGCCATTCAATTCATCAATGAGGAAAAAGAGTCGAACTTGCTCAATCAGCTGCATAACAAGCAAGTGCAATGGCTCAATGACAGCGAACTGAATGAGCGCATTCGCTTAGTTCTAGAAAACCATGCGAGTCAGCGAATTTCCACCGACCTAGGGCAATTCAGTCTAGCTGGTGCTCAGGCGAAAATCGCACTCTACCGCTCTCCAGAAACTGGAAGATGGGGGATCCCGCGTGGATTAACTCCGACCACACATATTCTCAAGCCTGCGCCCGCGAGCTTTCCGGGCTTTGTCGAAAACGAGCATTTCTGCTTATCGCTCGCGGCAGCCTTGGGCATCAACACGGCGCATTCCAATGTAATCAAAGCCGATGGCATTCCAGTTATTGTAGTGACGCGCTATGATCGGCATCTAATAGGCGGTAAGTACATTCGCATCCACCAAGAAGATTTGTGCCAAGCTCAAGCGATCTACCCCGAGCTCAAATACCAAAGCGACGGGGGCCCTTCAGTCGAAGACATCGCAAATACCATCTGGGAAGTTTCCACCGATGCGCTGACCGACATCCTCAGCTTTGCTGACGCTCTGATCCTCAATTTTCTGATTTCCGGAACCAATGCCCATGCCAAAAACTTTTCACTACTACTAGCCAGCAACAATCAAGTGCGCCTAGCGCCACTCTATGATATCGCCAGTTCACTGCCCTACCCGCGTCAAATATCCCCCCACAAGGCTAAGCTCGCGATGAAGATCGGCAGCGAATATCACATCAAAAAAATCAATAAACTACATTGGGAGGCCTGCGCAAAAAAGCTCCGACTCTCGCCTACAACACTTATAGAACGGCTACATGATAGGGCGCAAAAATTAGAAACACAGGCTCCCACCATCGCTCAAAAACTAAACCAGCAGGGCCTCGAGCACTCGATCGTACATACACTATCAGAGTCCATCAGCAAACGAGCAAGCAAACCTACTGAAGCGCCACTTCTAACGCGCTACCTCCAACCAATAAAGCGACTAATCAAGTGCTGCATCTAAAGTCGTTCATGTATGGGTCGCACGGGTTAATTTATTACGCAGGGGTTAATTTATTACGCAGGGTATTTAATATATTGACAGCACTGGCATATACAGCCCTCATTAACAATCATGAACGAAGATCCCATTAACGTGCGCCGCGGCGGGGGTGGCTTTCGGGGT
>CAWVTP010000199.1:0-1941 GCA_963933035.1 uncultured Puniceicoccaceae bacterium
GAGGGAAGATTGGAAGTGCTTTCCAGCCAATAAAATTTTAGACTCCCACTCTTGATGCTGGGGTAGAGGGACCGCTTTACCCATTCCAATAGAGTCCGACAATATTTGGTGAGCCCACGTGCCCACAATGCTTTCCCATTCGAATGACTGCGATTCATTCAACTCAGACACCCGCAAGAAGCGGCGCAAAAACACTAATTCTGGAACTTTATTTAAGAGTGACCAGTCAGATGCTGAAATCCGTACGCCGTGGTTTGGAGAGGATACGCAGAAATCATAAGCCGTGAAGGGGCCAACACTCCCTTGCCGAATTCGTTTCGCCTGGTGAAAGGCTTCTAAGCGGTACCCGGATGCACTGGCAATGAGATCCGTGACAGGGGCATTGGGAGCCACTAAAGACAAAAATAACTCATCTTCTAATGGGGCACCGGTTTTTAATGCATAGCATCGACTGAACTGCTCACTCGGGGCCACGCTTCGATTGCCATCAGTCTCATCCATGGTAACAGCACACAATGTGATCGACTGGCTATTGCGCATAATCTGGGTAAGCTGACTTCGCTGCAAACGACTTTCGAAATCGGGCAAACTGCACAGTGCATGCCCATCTTGAATACAAATATCATGATTCAAAACGGAAGGTTTACTAGCCGAACGATTCAAACCTTGTACCTGAGCGTTCAGCTTCCTGAGCTCGTGTAACTGCAGATAATTCGATGCACCCCCTGGGGAAGGGTGCACGCCTGCATTAGCATTTACAAAGATCACGTGATCCCATTCCAAAAAGTGGGCCATTGATAGCGGAACAATAACGACGCCGCTTGCATGGGGCTCGATTCGATTATCGAGCTGGCTCAAAGGATTGTCAGACACCCAGCTCAAAAAGTTTTTGGCATCAATCTGATATTCTAAAAAACGACATGAACGATGTTGCTGACTGACGATGCTCTCTGCCTCAGTAATTTTCAGATATTTGCAAATAGCAATTAGCTGACGATAAAAATGGAGAACCGAATGTTTACCGGATATGGCATTTAAGGCGTCGATCAAAGTACTCAACTGGCGGGATGCGGCTTGTGGGTCTGCTTGCAGCTGAATACTTAAATGATCCATCCGATCGGTAAAGGCTGCTGCTCGCTGGCGCTCCAATGACTTCATCATTTGCATGGGCGAATAGGGCTGCCCATCGTTTTCGGGTAAGCACATCAGCAATTGCATAAGATCCCCATACTCCTGCGTCCTCAAGTAATTTAGAAGGGCCGTCCAGACTGGTGTTTTTTTATGGGGCCTCAATTCTACCTGATCGACCACATGGTGGGCAATCGACCTTTCATGAAGGGCCACAGAGAGCATTCGGCCCACAAATGAGTCGGCTGCTGTAGCGATGCATATGCGCTCATCATTCTTTGCGCCCAAGCAAGATTGTAGCTTTCTTACGATCGCTTGGCAAAGATCCCCATAATTTCCTGAGACTAAAAATTCCATGGGCGCCTTCAAGGTGGCCGGACTCGTCTTTCTTTGGTCTGACTCACAGCCTAGGGCGATTGCTTCAAGGCCCGACTTATTTTGATTGGCGTCCAGCATTTCGATGGTTCCTTGCTGCAATTGCTCCCAACTGGCCAACCACATCAAGTCCTCGGACTCGCACTCGATCGACCAATCTTGCATCCATACCGTACATTCCTGGGCCAACAGCGCCCCAGTTGAAAGCGTACTCCATTGATCCCAATGACTCGCATCGAACCCGACAATGAATAGCTGTTTGAACTTAGCAGGGAATATTGGTGCTGCTTGCCTGGTCTTCCAGTCAAAATCAGAACCAAGCGATAGCCCCAATTCTGATAATTTTTGCATAAATGCCTCCACAATAGTGCGCAAATCACCTGCCGGCACTTGAGCCGTACCCCAGCCACCAGCGGATAGTAGTAAGACAGCATCTAA
>CAWVTP010000200.1:0-1914 GCA_963933035.1 uncultured Puniceicoccaceae bacterium
ATGCAGCATAAAATAAAGCATAGTGGTCGGATTCTTTTTGAGGTATTCATAAGTTTATTTCAAATGATGTTTCAGTGTCTTTTGAAACTTGGATTATTCGTGCTTTCCGACTAATGACCTCAAGAATAATGCTTGATGTTTTATAGCGTTCACAGCACGAGCATTGCTTTCAATGATGGTAATCGTCCCTGTTTGGTTACCGAATACAGACCGTCCAACTTTAAATCGCATCTCCTTGTATTTAAGCCATAAGTTATGCATAGCCTCAATGTCCTTGTATGTATCTGCTGTGCGGGATGCTTTCAACTCTTTGAGAAGCCGAGTGATCATCGCATCCCAGAGCTCGTATTCTTGACGATAACAACCAGCGATGCCCATGGTTGAGCCATTTTCCGACACACATTTCCGCGTAATCTCTTCAATAAGATGTGATCCAGGGATTTCGACTCTGGCCGATGCTCCCGATATAGGGTCATGCAGTTGCGAGCCCTTCGTGTTGCTGTAGGTGAGATTGAGCGTTCTTCCTTCTTTCCAAGTCTTGATATTGTCGTAGGTGAAACCCTTGTAGTGAAAATAGTATTCCTTTCCATTGGCTGAAATCAACCGACCCGGATCGTGAAATTCCTGAAAGACCACAGACTTTGAATAAATAATATCTGATGTCTTTTCGGTTGTGGGATTAGCGTAGGATAAATCGCCAAGTACGAGAAAGGCACATGCTGCAACGAGAAGTTGATTTCCCGTTTTGTTGAGTAATGATATTGATTTGTTCATAGTTTGGAGAATCTGGTGTCGAAGTGTAAAATATTAATAAAGGCAGGGTGAAGGGTCGTTGAAATTTTCCGTCCAACATTAATGGTGACCCACGAGCGATGGTGCGTTGAATCCACCTGCCTGTTAGCGATTTGCTGAAGCCTGTTCTGGACTGGCGATTTGGTAACCGTCTACCGTCGCTTGTATACCTTGTGGAAGGATGCGCACAGTTCCATCCCCATCGATTAATTTTACGACGATTAAATCGGCATCCGTATTAATTTCGAGTTCGCTGTTTCTGATCTTGAGAAGATAGTCGGAATAGGAAATGTCATTTACTCTTACTGTAGAGGAGGTAGCAATTTTCATCTCTAGCGTTGCCCCGTACTCAGTCTGTATCTCGACAGATCGGTTGTCACAAGAAATGGTGGCTACCACAATAAAAAGCAGTATAAGGAAATTGGTTTTCATAATTAGTTGTCGTGATTTTTTTTGCTAACGTTTGCGCTCTGCTGCGAGCTTCAGTTCGTCAGTATTCATAAGTTGATTTTCAGTTTTTTCTTTATGTCGAATGTCACAACAATTCACGATGTTATTTGTTAAATCCATCAATTTGATGGGTCTATGGTTATTGGCGATTCCGAAGAAAGGGAAAATCTACAGTCCATAGGACTCCGCGTACCAGTTTTGCCAAAGCTGGCTGAGGCGTTGGACGACTTCATCATTCTGTTTCGCGACATTTTGCGTTTCAGTCATATCGGCACTCATGTCGTACAACTCCCAGGTCACTTTGTCCTTCAACGGATTCTTTGGTTTCTTGGGTATGGACTTGGTGACGAGTTTCCATTTGCCGTCTCTCACCGCTCCGCCACTACGAAACTCAAAGAAGATGGGTTTATCCCGCTTGGGCAGCACCTTCCCTTGGAGCGCAGGCAACAGGCTCTCCCCCTGTAAGGGGATGATTCGTTCTCCATTGAAGCTGGCCGGATACGAAGCCCCCGTAATATTGGAAACGGTGGCCATGATATCGACAAAGTGAACCGGCTGACGATTGATTTTGCCTTTGTTTGTAATCACTTCAGGCCAGTAGGCAATGAAGGGAGTGCATATGCCGCCTTCGTGGCTAAGGTTCTTCCAATAGCGAAACGGAGTATTCGACAC
>CAWVTP010000201.1:0-1900 GCA_963933035.1 uncultured Puniceicoccaceae bacterium
TCCACAGAGCGACGGCGACAGCGAGAAATCCATGGCCTTCAACCAACAACCACAACATTAACAAATAATAACAATAAACTGCTTCCTATTTCTTGCAGTTGATAGTTGAACTCAAGGTAAAATGAAAACAAGTCTGCTACATCCTAATCTCAGTAGTTATGTCTATGTATCGCTGTTCTGTATATTTGCGGCCGTGCTCAATGGCACACAGCGCACAGTCGATCCCGATGCATTGGCTCAGTGGTCTTTTTTCGGCGAGGGTTTCGTTGCCTTGGATGTGCAAGCCCAGCACATTGTCTTGGCCGAAACGCCGGGCTCAAAGGGGGTGATGTTAGTGAGTCCCGAGCCACATGCGGGAGATTGTACTCTATCCTATAAAATTCGTCCACTCACGCCTGAGTCGGTATTGGTTGCTATATTGGCAGCGTCGAACCGTGGTCCGGATGGGGATTTGGATTTTCCCGAAAACTATAACGGCAATATGCGCTATCTGACGACTGATACGGATAATTATTTTTTTGCTTTCCATAATGCAGCGCACAATGCGCAGCCTTTCATTCGTAAATATTCCAAAGAAACGGCCGGTAGTGAACAATTGGTGCTTGCGGATACGAACATGATGACAACCCATTGGCACGTGGTGGAAGTGGGGAAGCGAGACGGTCGCTTATGGCTGAATGTAGATGGTCAGACTATTATTGAGGCCACCGATGCCTCACCCTTAGCTCAAGGGCATTTTATTTTACGCCTGCGTGGCACCTCAGAGCGTATTGGAGTTTGCTTGATTAAAGACCTGCGTATTGATAGTGTGGACGGATGATGCTCAAATTTTGTAGTGGTGCCTTAATATTTGTTTTCTTTTCCTGTGTATGCCTAGCGATTGCCGCGAATTTTGCAGCTCATAATCAAACCGATGTGAGCCTTTTTATGCGGGAGGCACCGGATCAGGCGCTTACAGAGTGTTTTTCCGAGTCGGGAGATTTATACAGGCAGTTGGGACACCATGGTCCTGCAATTGAAAATCCGTATTATGCCTTGAGGCTTTACTTTAACCACAATGGCGGGATGGATTTGTATTCTAAAAGCCGCGCTGGCCTAGAGCTGAAAGCAACTCGTTGGTATCCCAGTTCGGCGCAGCAGCGTGCAGGCTTTGGCGGCGACTTCTATCACGTTGGCGATACCGTTGGGCTCGGTGGTATCCGTCTCTGGGATGGTGATGCGGTACGACGACTGGATCCGGTCACAGCGCGTTATGGGCGGGTTGTGAGCGAGGGTTCTTCATCCAGCATGGAGATACGCTCGGAGGGTGTTCCTTACCGAGGCAAGCGAGTGGATATTATGGTTCGTGTCACCGTTTTTTTCGATAGTCGTTTGGCGCGGGTCGATGTATTTTCGACCTTGGGTATGCCTGTGCAATTTGTAACAGGCATCAATCAGCGTCATGGCCAACAGTTGATCGCTGGGGACGATTATTTGCTGACCTGGGCTGCAGCCTCTGGAGATGTCGCCAAGGGTGCGATTGAAGTGGGGGCAGCATTGCTATACAATTCCGAAGATTTCGAAGAATCGATTGTTGAGCCCGTACAGGTCTTACGAGTCTCTAAACCCTGTAGGCAGTTGACCTACTGGATTTGTTCCGCGAATTCTTTGGAATCGGAACTGAATACTTTGGAAGCTTTTCAGGATTTCGTCGAGGCACATTAAGGAGGGTGGGGAAGTCGCCATTGAGCGCTGGACCATTATGCATCGTCTGGCGTGAAAACTATGGAGGCGTGGCATCTGGTTACAGTGCGGCTGATATTTTATGCCATAAACGCTAATTTTTTGAAATTGTATTCTTTTATTGGGTAAGCGTCCGAGCGAGGACCTCTCATAATGTAATCGACATCTATCAAATTTG
>CAWVTP010000202.1:0-1862 GCA_963933035.1 uncultured Puniceicoccaceae bacterium
GACACCGCGTAGATTAGCCCAAATTAGAACCTGAGCCCACGCCTCGGCATGAGCGGTACTAACACCATAATATTGGAAAACTTCTTGAGTAAATTTTAATAATGTTAATTTGTGGTACTTTTTTATTGTTTTTGTCAAATCAACTTCCAATCCAAAGAATCCTAGAATAGTTAATTTTAAAGTAAAGTTATCGTGACGCGCATCTAAAACAGCTCAACGATATTCATGTTCACTAAGCGCACTATGTATGACGTCAACAGCCATATCAACATGCAATTTTTCAAAAATTAAAGGTGGTGAAATTATCATCTTATTAGCTTGAATTCGCACCCAAACACCCCTTTCCCAGCAAGATTTTTGTATTCCAATTAAGTAAGGATCAAATGGTGCGATTGGTTCTTTGCTTGATTTGTTTTTTACAAACTCGACTGCCAACATAAGCCCAATACCCCGCACATCACCCACGGTTTCAAATTCGCTTAAACTAGCGAGGCGTTGTAAAAAATATGAGCCGACCAATTCGGCATTTTTCGGTAAATCTTCTTCTGTCACAATCTTTAAGTTAGCCAGAGCCGCTGCACAAGCTAGCGGGTGTCCTGAATAGGTATAACCATGCATAATGGGAGCGATCGGATCATCTTTATCCCACGCCTCTACAATGCGTCGATTCACCACTGTCGCACCTAGCGGAATATAGCCAGAATTTATGCCTTTTGCGAGACACATGATATCTGGTTTGACACCCCAATGCCGACAGCCAAACATCGAGCCCGTACGACCAAAACCTGTAACCACTTCATCAGCAATTAGCAAAATATTATACTTATCACAAACTTCCCGGATGCGCGGCCAGAAACTCTTTGGAGGAACAATCATACCACCGGCTCCTTGCACTGGCTCAGCTATAAAAGCGGCAACAGTATCCGCACCCTGATGTTCAATCTCTCGTGCGAGGATACCAGCGCAAATCTCACCAAGCTCTTCCGGATCTTTAGTCCAAGCATTCCGATAAAGATATGGCCCATCAATCTGAAAACACCCAGGTAAAAGTGGTTCATATGAACGCCTCCAGGGAATTCCGCCACTGACAGACATCCCCCCAAAATGAACACCATGATAAGCGTTTTTGAGGGAAAAGAATTTTGTTTTTTCAGGTTTACCGGAGAGTTTCCAAAATTGACGCGCAAGTTTCAATGCTCCCTCGACAGCGTCGGATCCACCCGACGAGAACAATACCCGAGCCATACCTTCAAGCTCTAACATTTCCATCAATAATGCAGATAGGCTAATTGAAGGTGGATTGGAAACATTTCCAAAGGTCGTATAATAGGCCAATTTATCTAGTTGATCCACAATCGCTTTCTTGATCTCAGGACGGTTATGGCCAACATTGACATTCCAAAGACTTGCGGTGCAGTCGAGATATTTTTTTCCTTCAGTATTAAAAATATAAACGCCGTCACTTTTACTGATTATTATCGGCGGATTATTTTCAAGCATTTTTGGATCAATCATTGGATGCCAAACATGCCTAGCATTATTTTCTATGACAAAATTCTCATCTGTCAATTTTTCAGGAATTTCCATCTTGATCACCTTGTAATTAAATTTCGCTATTATAAATCAAATTTCGCAAACGATAAATTTTCTGAGTTTATTATTTTACGACTTCAGCTTTATATACAAGATAATTATTTATTTCACTTTGATTAGGAACTACACCTAGTCCTGGACTGCCCTGCAAGTTTAACTTGCTATCTTGCGTGGTTGGGAAAGGCATTGCCAAACCCTCTCGTAAAGGATTTGCATTGAAATCAACCTCTAACATTCCATCGCCGCCAACCGCAGCTAACAGATGAGCA
>CAWVTP010000203.1:0-1849 GCA_963933035.1 uncultured Puniceicoccaceae bacterium
TGCGCTGGCGGCGTTGCTCTCGCCTAGGCAGGGCTGGAAGCCCAACCGTTGGCGAGAGAGCCTTGCCTGCATCACAGCAAATCGGTAATCTCGACACATGGGAGGTTTCCAGAGGTGCCCTAAGGATTAAAAATCCCTAAGAAAAAAATAGCAGTCAACACCAGCGCTCTAGGCAGATTTGCTCGAACTAGAGATCTGCGGATATCAGGATCCACACTGCCCTTAGCAAGTGCCTGGTGCAGCGGTACCGATAGCCAAACTGTTAAGACCCAGGTGGCCACCACCAAGCCAAGATCTAATAATTTCAGCGCATTCATGGTATGGATGCAAGTCAGCAATGACAGTGTCAGCTGAGCCAACATCATCGGCATCACAAAATAGCCAATGCGTTGCGAGTAAGTACGGTGCCAGCTTGGCAGTGCCGAATCCGAGATATGGCAAAAGGATGGATACACGATTAATTGGACCATCCAAATTAGTATAAACATGCCGCAATCAACCAGTGCGCGCAGTTCGATAATCCAGTCCCAATTCATGATAGCTCCAAGCGATATTGGGATGCACCCACTATGTAGTTTGCCTCTGTGGCCAATAGCCACCAGCGCGCATTAAAAATGAAACTCTGGGAGGTCTTAATTGCTGCATTTTCGTAGTAAGTCCATCATTTCAGTGACAGCATATGACCGATCGATTTATTTAAAGTTATGCCCTATACTTTAACGAGATTGCAAGCGAATTTGATTTAACTGATGCATGCGGCACAAGTCCATAACTCGCGTCACGTGCTTTAAGGCAGCAGCCTCATCCGCCATAATCAACACCGGTATCTCTGGTGTCAATTGGCCCGCCAGTTGAATCGCCTGAGCTAAGGCCTCAAACTCCAAAAGTTGGTTATTGAGATACAATTCGCCCTCTGCGCTGATAGCCAATAATAGATCTTCGCTGATTTGATTGGAACCAGCCGTTTCAATCTCCGGTAACACCAAATTTAAAGCATTGTTTTGCTTGAATTGCATGGTCACCAAAAAGAAAAATAGCAGCACGGTCAGCACATCAACCAGGGGTACGATGTTGATTGTTGGCGGACGCCGCCGTCTGGTGATTAGAGACATAATTATGAAAGGTATCGAGCGAACACGCCTAGTCTCGCAGAGTGGGCTGCTTTGAGAGGCATTCCACTCCGACACTAATGCGAGCGGCCAAAGACTCCACCCGACGTAGCAAATAAGCGTGAGCTAGCAGCGAGGGAATGGCAATGATAAGTCCCAGAATTGTGGTGTTGAGTGCCAGCGCGATCCCCTGCACAAATACCACAGGCTCCGCTAATCCACTTTCGATCGAGAAGCCACTGAAGACTTGAGTGAGTCCAGTCACCGTCCCCAAGAGGCCAATGAGCGGCGCAGCCCCAATGACAACCTCCAATAAAAAAAGCCCACGCTCCATCCGACTCACCTCCAGACGTGCGAAGGCTTTCAAAGCCTCCATGTCGGGTTCTCGTTCCCGAAAGAAATATATGATGCGACCAGAAACCGAACGATGGCAGCTTTCCAATTCACTAACATCACCTCGTATAAAGGCCTCCAACATGGCACGCGGAATCACGCGACTCGGCCTCAGCGCAATACAGCGCTCTAGCGTAATCATCATGGCCACAAAGGAACAGAGCAGCAATGGGTAAATAAAAAGGCCCGCACTTTCAATTAAATCCATAGCTTTATGCTGCAAGCATCTTGGGGCAGCGTCAAAAAAATAGTGATCACGAATTCCATTAGCTTTTAAGGGCACCTCTGAAACCCTACCAAGAGCGAGACGAATACAATTTTGATTTTGAGCAAGGCGATTCTGTGCA
>CAWVTP010000204.1:0-1844 GCA_963933035.1 uncultured Puniceicoccaceae bacterium
TTTTCCTTTCTCAGAAAGTAGTGTTTCGTAATCATGCTCTTTTCCGATCGATTCAATTAAGTCATCGTCATCTGAGAGGTCTGGATGAAATTCGCGATACCAGGATAAGACTCTGTCTTCAATCTCGAAAATTGTATTAAAAAAGGGTGTGATGCTATTTTGCAAGCTATTTTGCTCAGATTCAGTTAGCCCCTTAAATTGATTGTCATGCATCATGAATGTATGGGTGACAAGTCTTGCTTGTTTGAGAGATTCCAGGGCCTCCAGGAAATCTCTAGATGTGTTTGTATTCTTGTTGACCATTTTCTTGTTGATAGATAGTGTTTTATTCGCTATTCGCTCAGTGGGAGGAATTGATGTAAGTGTGAGTACCTAATTGAGTTCATGTTGTGCTGACAAAGCATTCTGTCTGTCTTGCCATGCTTGGGGGAATGTTTGTTGGGGATGGGTTTGAGTGAGCTGTTGAGAACTTCACTGTAGTGTCGAAGCGTAAATTTGCTGGTTCTTTCTGCTTTGTATTGTTGTGGTCAAATCACTCAGGCATTTTTAGCAACGTACACAACGCCTTTTTGTTATGCCTTTTATTGCTGCGACTGCTAGGTATGCCTGCTCGGGCTCAGGATTAGACACTCGATGTGTGCCCCAGCCGCTTTGTTAGGGAATGGACTGATGCTCTCTATGAATCGGAGGGATTAAAGGCGGGGCAGGAGTGGAATATAAAAATAGTTTTTACTTGCAAGGTTCTACTCAAGCGTATTGATGATCATTCGCTTTGTAGGCGATAGGTCTATCATTAATGGGTCATTAAAAACCCCCTGTTTTTAAAAGGGGGTGGGAGAACCAAGGATCTCAAGCTTGGCTTGTTATTTGATGTATTCCTTGAGTACGCCATTCCTGTTGGGATGGCGTAATTTTCGCAGAGCTTTGGCTTCGATTTGACGAATCCGCTCACGGGTGACATCAAAGATTTGTCCAATCTCCTCCAATGTCTTCATGCGTCCATCGTCAAGGCCGTAGCGAAGGCGCAGGACATCCCTCTCGCGAGGGCTAAGAGTGGCAAGAACTCCCTCAAGGTCTTCGCGAAGAAGATTTTTGGCAACATCTTGCTCTGGATTTTCGATATCGGCTTCGATGAAGTCGCCTAGTCGTGAATCCTCTTCCTTGCCGATGGGGGTTTCGAGGGAAATTGGAAGTTGAGCACTCTTGGCGATAAATCGCAATTTCTCGATGGTCATTTCCATCGATTCAGCGATTTCTTCCTCTGTTGGTTTGCGTCCAAATTCCTGGCTGAGGACTTTGGTGGTTTTCTTGATCCTGGAAATGGTCTCGTAGAGGTGCACTGGTAGTCGGATGGTTCGCGACTGATCGGCGATGGCGCGGGTGATGGCCTGACGGATCCACCAAGTGGCATAGGTCGAGAACTTATAGCCTTTTTCGTGATCGAATTTCTCTGCTGCACGAATGAGACCGAGGCTGCCTTCCTGAATGAGGTCCTGAAAGCTCAGGCCTCGGTTCATGTATTTCTTGGCAATCGAGACCACCAGGCGCAAGTTCGATTGCACCATTTTTTCTTTGGCTCGTCGGCCGAGCATCAGTCGTCTGCGGAAGCGGATGACTGGCATCTCAACCAGTGCTGCCCATTCCTTGGTATCAGGAAGTTTTCCGTTATCGCTTTCAAACTGCGCAGCGAGTTCCTCGAGATGCAGGAGGTCCGCAATTTTGCGAGCCAATTCAATCTCTTCGTCCGGCCGCAGGAGGCGAATGCGTCCGATCTCCTGAAGGTAAACCCGAATGGAGTCTTCGGTGTAAACGCCTTTAGGCCCTACTTTGATGCTCGCCAAAAC
>CAWVTP010000205.1:0-1775 GCA_963933035.1 uncultured Puniceicoccaceae bacterium
GCTCGGTAGTGAGTCAGGTGGAGTTCGGAGGGCTCGTGGTACCAGTGGCCCGTGTAGCCCAGAGGGCTTGCGTATTCGCTCGCTGGTTCGCTGGTATCTCCCACGCGGCTGCGGCGGCCCCAAGGACTGTAAGCATAGCGCTCAATAACTTGCCCACTCTCATCGTCCACTACACTGGTAATACTTCCCAAGTGGTCTCGCAAATACAGCAAATTTCGGGCTGTACCGGCTACATCCATTTGCTGCACGCCCTGCGGAAAGTGGCGCCGGTGCACCTGCCCACTACTGGAGCGCTCCTCAAGCAATCGATAGCCACGATATATCAATGAACGCTCAGATGACAGTTGCGATGCATCCAAATCACGCTGGTTGTCAGGATGCTCCATAAACTCTGAGCGGACTTGATCAAAATCTCGACTAACAGTAATCCGAATCGCTGCTACCGTGCTGTTCCCATAACAAATGATACCGCAATTTGAGTCGGCGTTGTAAGGAAATGACAATTGACCACTGCTGCGAGCCGCAATCGTCACAGGCGGTGCCGTGCGGGGACGGGATTCATCCTCATCTTTTCCTTGCAATGCCACATTAATCGGCTCGCTGGAATGGTTGTACAATGTCATGCCATCGGTCCATTCCAGCCATTGCGAACGCCAGCTCTCTTTCATTTTGACGCGCTGACCACTGTGATTGTAGCTAAACTCAGAGATGCGACCGGGTTCTGCATGGTATCGGATCGATAACAGCTGACCACTGCGGCTCCAGCGATATGAACAAGTTTTATCTTTGAGGAGATTTCCGGCTGCGTCATACTCAAAGGATTCACTCTGCTGATCCGGGACATCGACTTCGATCGTCTTTTGGGTCATTTGCTGCTGACGATCTACAAATTTTAGGGCAATCTGATTGGATCCCGCTTGTACTGGAGCATATCCTGACCAATTGCCCTGTGCATCCACTTGAGCTGCATGTCCATCCAGTTCGATAGACTGCGGCACTTGATTCACGGTGCCAGAAAAGCGCATCCATCCGCCCCCTTGGGTATGTGTCAATTGGTTGGCCTCATTGTGATGAGCCGCCGTCACCGCTGGGCCATCTTGCCGTAAGCTGCGATTGCCTGAGGCATCGTAACGGTAATTGAGTACACGCAGGCTCTGTCCCATTGCAGTAGCATCCATCTGTCGGGCCTGCGTCAGTTGATCGATCGCATCATAATCAAAATGCCAGGTACTGGAAATCGATCCAGCAATGAGTTCACGCTGCCAAGTGCTGATCTGCCCCCCAGTGTTATAGCTGTAGCGGTCTGTTGATAGCGACTGTCCCGAAGCATCTTGATGCTGGATTTGAGCCAGCCTGAAATCCTGCTGAGCATCGAGCCACTGATACTGACTACGCTGACCACTGGGACTTATACGCTGGCTAAGACGATGCGAAGACCCCTGGTAACTGTGCGTAAATGTACCCATATTCGTCTGATGGGTGCTCACGCGCCCCAATGCATCATAGCTTAGGACTTCGGCATAGCCAGAAGCAATCCCAAAGTGAGTCACACGACCCAGCGCATCGTATTCAAAGTTTTGTTGATCTTCAGGCAAGGGACCCGTGATGGTGTGCACTCGCCCTGCTCCGAGGCGGCCAACTGCGTAAGGATGATAGCTGTACTGTGTGGCGCCCAAGGGCCCACTGACTTGTGTTAGACGTTGAAAATCCGTATCGTATGCATAACGGTAGATTCGTCTGTCGTACGGACCGTCCCATTCAATATGCCTTGCCAG
>CAWVTP010000206.1:0-1772 GCA_963933035.1 uncultured Puniceicoccaceae bacterium
GATTTGGCAATTGTAACTTCAGGGCTTAATAAAATCACGCCGGATGTTTCAAAATTGTTAGCCAAAAATCAATCACAAACACTGTATGTGGTGGCATTTGATCAGGGAAGAAATGCCGCTCGTGTTTATAAGCCAAGCACTTTTGCGCTTTACCCAAAATTGGAAACGCATCCTATCGCACGCATTCACAGTAATTCAAAAGCTCTGCCGGGAAATAGTGGCGGGGCTGTAGTCGATCAGTACGGTATGCTTGTTGGGGTTTTAGCATCAGGTGATCATCGTATTAGCGAGATCATACCAGCCACAAACATAAATAAAGTTTTTGGAGCGATTGGTGCTCCGTATAAAGAGGTTTTTTCTCAAATTGGAGGTTTCATTAGAAGGTGTGCTGATGCGCTGCATGCATCGGCATCGATTTTAAAAAACCCGCCTGATCCAATAATTTCTAAACTTGAGAGAAATTGTTTGAGATCCAAAAACAAACAACTAATCGATCAAGCTGGACAAACTTTTGGACGTTGGTGGATGTTTGAACTTTCTGAAAAATTCCTTCGTAAAAGCGAACAATTTGACCCGGGTAGTCCAAACACTTTGATGTCGTTGGCTGTGACCTATCATTTATCACGGAAACCTGAATTCACAATTGATATTTTAAAACGTTATTTAGAGCTGGACCCATCAAATCATCAAGCTTTGCGTATGAGCATTCAAAGTGCTGGAATGGTTGGGGACAAAGCTTTCGCGGACAAAGTGCTTAATCTTATGGAAAGACATAATCCATCTGCCTTACCATTAGCTAAATCGTATATTGAAAATGCTTTTTCTAACTAGAGCTTAAAGTCATCGCTCGGATCGGGGATCCAGCCAAACCGAACAGGTGTGGATCCACTGTTGATAGCCCTTGATTTTAAGAAATCAATTATGTCTGCGGTGCTCGCTTCGACATTTTTTTTTAAAAATCTTGCAGCGAGGGCCGCTACCCTTGGTGCAGCGAAACTTGATCCACTAGCAGTGGTGAAGACGCCCCGATGGTCAAAAACGTCAACTTGTTCAGCCGGAACCATAAGGTCTACGGAAACTCTACCATAATTTGATTGCGGAGGTAGCCGACCAAACAAATCGGAAGAGGTCACTACGACTATGTTTTCCAAGTCAAAGGAAGCAGGAAACACTGGATTGACGTCTATGTCAAAGCCATCATTACCTGCTGAAATAACGAATAATATGTGTGGATGCTGTTTCGCACCGTCATGAAAACAAGTCCAATCATCCTGTGAGTATGACCCCATTGACATATTGACGATCCTTACGCCAGCGTTTTCTGCATGGTCAATAAGATCATTGAAGCGGCACATATTATGAGCGGGAAACCTGTATATTGCAGCCTTTAAATCACCCAATTCTTGGCTAAGAGCGCTGAATACCGTGGTGCCATGGTGAAGTGGAAAGAAAGCATTTTTGCGCGGATCTTTATCAAATGGACGGTTATCGTTATCCCAAAAATCATAGCCAATAAGTTGCCCATCCTGCCCTAAAGCCAGGTGTTTTTGAACCATTGGCAAATTGTAGTTTACGCCAGTATCAACTAGTGCAAGCAAAGGCTCACTGGGAGCTTGCATAGGCTGGCCTGCCATCATAAACGGTGGGTTTTGCGGTTCGGTACTACGAACCTTTAAGTCTGTTCCATAAGAAATTATTATTTCGTCACCATCAGCAGTCCTTCCGAATTGCCGAGCAGATATGATTTTACACGGTGGAACTGCGCGAACTTG
>CAWVTP010000207.1:0-1709 GCA_963933035.1 uncultured Puniceicoccaceae bacterium
GACCACCTGAAAGGGAATTTCCCCGTTCGCTCAAAACAGTTTCAAATCCACCTGGAAGTGAATGAATAAAGTCCAAGGCATTGGCCTGTCTTGCTGCCTCCATGAGCTCTGTTTGACTCGCCTCAGGACGCCCCACTCGAATATTCTCAGCCACCGAAGCATTGAAAAGCATCGGCATTTGGGGCACATAGGCAATCTGTTCCCGCAAATCCTTTAAACGCAGCTTGCGAATATCAATTCCGTCAACTTCAATCACCCCCTGCGAGACATCATAAAAACGAGGAATAAGGTTCACAAAGCTGGATTTACCCGCACCACTTTGCCCAACCAAACCGACACTTTCACCCGCCGCGATCTCAATGCTGACCTCCCTCAATACGGGTTTGTCTTCGAGGTAATCAAAGTGTACATTTTTGAAACGAATCGCTCCACTTAGCGGCTGGGTCAACTCTATCGGAGCGGCAGCCTCTGGTACCGTATCCGGCTCGTTCAAAATCGCCTCTAAGCGATTGAGGGGGGCCTCCAATTGTTTCAGCGCCCCATGGATGCCACCCAGCTTTTTGATTGGGGTATAGGCCATATACAGTGCAATTACCAGGGCTAAAAACTCCCCTTGGCTCATCCCTGAGCGAACCCCTAAATACAATGACAACCCAATGCCGCAGGCTGAAACAAACTCTATGGTTGGCGAGATCAATAAACTGCTGCGTACGCTCTTCATCGAGAGCTTAAAGATGGCCCGCAGTTGATGGACAAAGCGCTCCACTTGGGATGCTTGTAGATTGTATGCGCGAATTTCTAAGGGCGACTGGATGGACTCAATTGTCGAGGATCCGAGCGACTCGCCAAGGGCAACCAATTGCTTGGAGCGTTTCGCGACATAAATACCAATACGGCGAATAGGAAAAACCAAAACTGGAACGGACACCAGTCCGATCACGGCCACAAAAAAGCTATCGCTGACAAAAGACTTGTAGATCAAAAAACCGATCGCAGAAAACAAGGTTAGCGGCTGCTTCACAAGGTCATTGCTCATATCCACCACCACACTTTTAATCTGAGCCGGATACCCCCCAATACAGGCCTGCAGCTCGCCAGTTTTATGGCGATGGAAAAACGCCAGCGGCATCGACTGCACCTTCTCAAAGACGGCAATCTGGATTGCCTGCACAACATAGGTCCCAGCATAGGTAATGAAATAACCATTCCCAACAGTACTGAAAGCGCGCACCCCCATCACAAAAGGCAAAAACAGGCAACACAAAATGAGAAAGCCACCTTGAATATCATCTCCAAACCAGCCTTCGACTAAGGTCCGCAACCAATCCGGAGCCTCTTCAGGGCTACCAAAGAGCACCGGGAATACGGTTTCTGCCATGACCGGCAAGCCCAAGCCACTGGAAACGGAAAACAAGACACCAAAAAAGACGCCCAATGCAAACTGCCACCAGACCGGCCTCAGATAGCGAAAGTAAGGTAAAAAGGATCGAATCGGATGCATGTTAAAAAGTGAAGCACTCAAACAGGCGCATTCATACAGGCGGTGCAAACCTATTTACACATAATAGCGCGCTGGCAGGATCCAGAGGCCAAATCTCATGTGGGTAAAAATCATCAAATTAAAATTTTGATGCATGCAAGCAGCAGATTACACTAAAGGGCACCTCTGAAAACCTACCAAGACCGAGACGAATACAATTTTGATTTTG
>CAWVTP010000208.1:0-1614 GCA_963933035.1 uncultured Puniceicoccaceae bacterium
GAAGAGCAGCAGCGAGCGGGCCAAGCCATTCATGCTGCCTTGCAGCAGACCGCTTTCAGTGTGCGCTTGCTGCATGGAGTCACCGGGAGTGGGAAAACCGAAGTGTACTTGCATGCGATTGAATCCGTCATCGCGCGGGGTGGGGGTGTCATCTTTCTGGTGCCGGAGGTGGCCTTAGCCCCGCAAACAGTGGGACGGGTGCGGGCCCGCTTGCAAGCGCGTGGTGTGAAAACGGTGGTGTGGCACAGTCATTTGAGCGACGGAGAGCGTCACGATGCATGGAATGCTTTATCACGAGGGGAGGCGCAGATTGTGGTGGGAGCGCGTTCTGCGGTATTCGCACCCGTAAAAAATTTACAACTGATCATTGTGGATGAAGAGCACGAGCCCTCCTATAAGCAGGAGGAGGCCCCCCGTTATAATGGTCGAGATGTGGCGGTCTACCGGGCTCGCATTTGTGATGCGGTCTGTATTTTAGGATCAGCGACTCCCTCGATGGAGTCGCTCAGGAATGTGGAGTTGGGCAAGTACGCTGTCGACCGCTTATTGAAGCGTGTTGACCACCGCGAGTTGCCCAAAATTCATATTGTTGATCTGTCGCGCGAGCAGGTCTCCGGGAAATCTAAAGGACCGCTTTCTCGGCTGTTAGCGGAAAAGTTACGGGATCGATTTTCCAAGCGGGAGCAGAGTATCCTATTTATAAACCGACGAGGCTTTTCCACCAATTTATTTTGTCCCGATTGTGGCTACGTGGCGGGTTGCGATGATTGCAGTATTCCCAAGACCTACCATCGCATCGATCGCAGTCTCCATTGCCACCTTTGTGGTTCGAGTGAGCTGGCACCCAAGGTATGTCCACAATGCGGATCCAGCTCGATACAGTTGCGCGGGCAGGGGACCCAAAAGATCGAAGATGTCGTCCAACAGTTACTGCCCAAAGCTCGTATTGTGCGAATGGATGCCGACTCGATGTCGAAAAAAAATCTCTACCGCACCATTCTGAATGACTTTCGTATCGGTAAAATCGACATCTTAGTGGGCACTCAGATGATTGCGAAGGGGCTGGATTTCCCGAATGTAACGCTGGTGGGCCTAGTGGATGCAGATCGATCGCTGCATGTTGAAGACTTTCGAGCCGCCGAGCGTACCTTTCAATTGGTGGTGCAGGTTTCCGGCCGAGCTGGACGTGGCGACCGTGCCGGTGAGGTGGTGATTCAAACGCACACTCCGCATGTCCCTCCGATCCACTATGCGCGTCGCTCGGATTTTGACGGCTTTCAGCAAGATGAATTGGCCCAAAGAAAAGAATTTATGTATCCTCCGTATCGCCATTTGATTCGGCATTTATTTCGAGGGCGCAATCCGGATAAAGTGGTTTTTTACATTGAGCAATGGACGAAATTGCTGGAGCAGCATTTGGATCCGCGGATCGAAATTCGGGGCCCAGCAGTCGCACCGATTGAGAAAATACGGGGGGAGTATCGCTATCAACTGTGGTATTTTACGCCCCAAGTCAGTCAGGCGGTGAGTCAGCTGACGCAGTTGCGGGCCAACTTTAAGATGGATCGACAGGTATTCGATTTAATGGATGTCGATCCGATGAATTTGAGTTAG
>CAWVTP010000209.1:0-1601 GCA_963933035.1 uncultured Puniceicoccaceae bacterium
AATGGGGATGGTTTCGATGGAATGACATCTACTATTATAGCAGATTCACCGAAATGTGGAAATGCCTTAATGCGCATAAGATATGTCCCAAAGCGCCACAATTTAAAGACAGGGAGTCTCTCGAGAATAATTGCGCCCTCTCACGTGTCCGCCCCTCCTATCGTATTATAGTCTTAGGGACGCGGAAAAAATAAATCATCCGTTTTGGGGCACTGGAAATATATTGATGAACCATTTTTCGAGCCCTTGCATTCTGTGCATATAAGGCTGTAGTTCCCTCATCTGTTCTTTTGATTTTGATACACCCTTCTGGTAGCTTTTAGTGATGTGCGAAACAACAGGTTCAATTGAGTTGTAGGTCATTGTTCGAGCGAGCCCGAGAGCTTTTTCCGCAGAGTTTATAATCTGTCCAGACCAGTGATTTTCGAGGATGCCCCAGAGTCTTTCGACTGGATTGTATTTGCTATGGTAAGGCGGGTAATAAGCGAGTTGGATTTCGATTTTTTGAGTGATTGAAAATTCAACCAGACGTGAGATCCACTGAGTTCTTGAGGCGCTATTCTCTGGGCCATTATCCAAATTGATCACGAGTTTTTTTGGCGCGTGTTCTTGAAGTATTTGAGGCCAAGTTCCGATGAGTGAGTCGACCATGAAGTCGGCTGTGGCATAGCCTTCGGTGAAGCTTATAAAGCTCTGGCTATGCTGTGGCAGAAAAATACCGAAAGGAGTCATTTTGCTGCTGTGCCCGAAGTCGTGATCACAAGCATGCTGAGCCTGACGGGAGCGACCACCGCGACTGAACTCGCCGATCTTCAACACTGCCTTGCAATCCATGGAAACACGCAGGGTTGCGTCGTCCGCATCTGCCTGAGCATTGATCCGATGAACTTCCTCAAAGATGCGATCGGTTTGCTCTATTTTCTTGAATGGCTTGCTCTTGCTAACTCTCTGTGGATAGTAATTAAGTTGATTGAGGAGCGTCCTAATAGTGCGCACTGTCGGCAGTTTTAATTGTACGTATTTCCCACTCTCGATCAGGCGTATTCTTACTTCCTCTGCCGTCAGCGGCCGGTATTTTTTGTTCGTCCTGAAGGTCGGATCTACCTGACTGATTGGTTCCATTATCGAGATTAGATCGGCTTTTAGTTCAGGAAGGCGATCCAGTGTTTTTTGACGGCCTTTATCGGAATGTCGGTCAAGCTCAACAGCCCCGTTTAACAGCTCGCGCTCGCCTTTACGAATCGTTTGTCGGTTCCAATTTAAATGCTTTTCTAGGAACGCTTTGCCGCCTCTTTTGAGGAGTAGCGAAACCCTCGCCTTATACTCTCGAAGAGCACGGCCCGACAGCAGCATGGCAGTGTTTCTCCATAATTCTATTTCTTTCTCAGAAAATACCTTCGATTCATTCCCACTTGTTAAACGTCGCCATGATTAGTGTCAATGCGAAAAGATGAATCCTTCTCATTTCCTTAATCAGGCGAAAGAAACGGACAATTTATTTTTTCCGAGTCCCTAACTCCATTTTCCTTGCCACTCTCATTCATCGTAAACTTTGCAAAGTATTGGAGCGGTTCCTCGATGGTTTGATTCTTGTCACTTGC
>CAWVTP010000210.1:0-1534 GCA_963933035.1 uncultured Puniceicoccaceae bacterium
TTCCCAGTCCAAGGAAAATAAATAGCAGAGAGCCTAAAAGATTAACTCCAATAATTGGATAAGCGGCCATGGCAAGTTCCGGGTTATAGGATATAGAAAATAAAGTTAACGCGCTGACAAAAAGGAAGATAGTAAAAGTATGCCATGAAACTAGGCTTAAAGATTTGGTTAATTCCTCCATTTCACTTTTATAAATGTTGCCCATATATTTTTTTTGACCTGCTGCACCATGAAAAAGCACTCCAACCAAAGAAATAAGCGCTCCTATAACTAAATACCAATTCATAGCTGATCCACAACTTTCTTTATTTCTTTTATGTGCTCGGTTGTAGTTCTGCAGCATCCACCAATGATAGAGGCCCCTCTGTCGATCCACTCCAGTACAAACTCTTTATAATCTTCTGGAGTAATAGGCTGATGATTATGATAATGCCACTCATCTGAATCACTCACAAATCCTTCTAATTTATTTTTTTTGTATATCGAAGAATTAGCATAAATTCCAAAACTTTTTTCTTTTTTTAGTTTCTCAATTGCTAGGCTTGCTGTATCTGCATGAACACAATTAACCAATTGACAATCAATGTCTAGCTTTAAACCTTCACTAATAGCGAGATCTAATAGCTCAGTGCTCGGCAGTCTATTTAATTTATTTCCTCTGGTTGTCCAGCTTAGCCAAACTGTTTCAGAAAAATTTTTTGCGGTTGATGCGGCGATAGTGCCCTCATAAATTGATGCCATAGTCTCACAAATAATCACATCAACATTATTCTGATAGATTTCACCTAATGTCTCATAAAACTTTCTTAATTTTTTTTCTTTTGAGCTCAAGTCAGGTCTAAAAGTAACATGAATGGGAGGATAGCATCCTGCGATTTTAGTTTTAGTCCCTGTTTTGATTATTGCTTCTTTACATAGTTCTAAAGATCTCTTTGCTAAATCGTCATATGGCGGAGCAGATGGTTCGCGTTTCAATAATTCAGGAGTTGCTTGATAATTTGATGTGGTGATAACATCTGCGCCAGCCTCTATATTGTCTATATGTATTTGTTTAATAATTTCTGGTTTATGAATAAGGCAATACGCTGACCAAATAGAAGTTTTAAAGCTTGGCAGGTATTCGCCACGATTTTCAAGTTCAGTTCCTAGCGCACAATCAAGTATTAAGGGTTTCATTAATTTTCACCGTATGGGCATATCATAAACTTTTATACCACTTTTAAATTCGAAATTTTACAACTTAATTTGGAAGGAAGGCTCAAAATTTATTAGGAATTATTGAGGCTCTTCCATAAATAGAGGCAGAGATAAGTACGATACGGGGAATAGTGGTGCCCTAAATAGCTATCGGAACTAAAAAAAATTTTTAGCGCTTTGTTAATTCCTAAGTCGCCCTCAAGAAAAACATCTGTGTCTTGAATAAAAAACATTCTGATAACACCCAATGTCCAAGGCCCCACACCCTTAAGCTGTATAAAGAATTGTGTTAAATCTTCTAGGGTTAGCTGCTTTAATTTGTCCACTGTCATATTTT